>NZ_BCQQ01000062.1 GCF_001552155.1 Actinomadura formosensis NBRC 14204
TCCGCTTGAACCTGCCTTCGGACGCGATCGCAACGCCCGGGTTGTCGGGCGGCTGGGGTTAAAGACAGCGTGCCTTCAGGTTGTCGCGTGGCTGAGGTAGCCGCGGAAGAGTGAACCGCCGGACGGGTCTCGGCCCGTCCGGCGGTTTTTTCGTGCTAGCCGGTGGCGGCGGCTTTGACCAGGGGGAGCGTGCGGTAGGGGATCTGGGTGGCGAGGGAGATCACCGAGGACGCGCGTTCGACGCCCGCCACGTCCACGAGCACGTCGATGACGCGCTGGAGGTCGGTGTTGCTGCGGGCGACGACGCGGCACAGCATGTCGCCCGGGCCGGTGATGGTGTGGGCCTCGATCACCTCGGGGACCTGCGCGAGGCGGGCGGCGACCGGGTCGTGCCCGCCGGCCTGGCGCAGTTGCAGGGTGACGAACGCGGTCACGCCGTAGCCGAGGGCCGCCGGGTCGATCTCCGGGCCGAAGCCGGACACGACGCCGTCGCGGGCCAGCCGGTCGAGCCGCGCCTGGACGGTGCCGCGCGCGACGCCGAGCCGCCGGGACGCCTCCAGGACGCCGACCCGCGGTTCGGCGGCGAACATCTCGATCAGCCGGGCGTCCAGGTCGTCGATCGCCACGCCACCTCCCGTGACCGTGGTCACGTTGTACCGGAATACGGGTCCCTGCCAACGTCTACTGTACAGATTGTTCAGCATTTTACGCCGCTCTTGCGCAGCTTGTAGCCGTATGTCGAGATTGGGTGGCATGGATGAGTTTCCGGTCAAGGGTATGGACGCAGTCGTCTTCGCCGTCGGCAACGCCGCACAGGCCGCCCACTACTACTCGACCGCGTTCGGGATGCGCAGGGTCGCCTACCGGGGCCCGGAGAACGGCAGCCCCGACGAGGCGGTGCACGTGCTGGAGTCGGGCAGCGCCCGGTTCGTGTTCCGCGGCCCGGTGAAGGCGGGCACCGAGATCGGCCGGCACATCGCCGAGCACGGTGACGGGGTGGTCGACCTCGCGATCGAGGTCCCCGACGTGGAGCACGCCTACCGGCACGCGCTCGCGAACGGGGCCACGGGCCTGGAGGAGCCGCACGTCCTGGAGGACGAGCACGGCAAGGTGACCATCGCGGCGATCGCCACCTACGGCGAGACGCGGCACTCGCTGGTCGACCGCGCCCACTACACCGGCCCCTACCTGCCGGGGTTCGAGCCGGCCGGCCCGATCGTGGAGCCGCCGCAGAAGCGGTTCTTCCAGGCCGTCGACCACTGCGTCGGCAACGTCGAGCGCATGGACGAGTGGGCCGACTACTACCACCGGGTCATGGGCTTCACCGACATGGCGGAGTTCGTCGGCGACGACATCGCGACCGAGTACTCGGCGCTGATGTCCAAGGTCGTCGCGGACGGCACCCGCAAGGTGAAGTTCCCGCTGAACGAGCCGGCGGAGAGCAGGCGCAAGTCGCAGATCGACGAGTATCTGGAGTTCTACGGCGGTCCGGGCGTCCAGCACATCGCGCTCGCCACCGGCGACATCCTGGCCTCGGTCGACCGGATGCGGGCCGCGGGCGTGGAGTTCCTGGAGAGCCCCGACTCGTACTACGAGGACCCCGAGCTGCGCGAGCGCATCGGCGAGGTGCGGGTGCCGATCGAGGAGCTGCGCAAGCGGCGCATCCTCGTCGACCGGGACGAGGACGGCTACCTGCTGCAGATCTTCACCAAGCCCGTCCAGGACCGGCCGACCGTGTTCTTCGAGCTGATCGAGCGGCACGGCTCGCTGGGCTTCGGCAAGGGCAACTTCAAGGCCCTGTTCGAGGCGATCGAGCGGGAGCAGGAGCGGCGCGGGAACCTGTGACGCCCGCCCGGACCCCGGGATCCGGCCTCGGACGCGGGCCGCGTCCGAGGCCGGACGCCTTCCGGCTCACCGGCCGCGGCCGGTTACCGGCACACTGTGGGGGCATGAGCGAACCGCCCCACACCCCCCGGCCCCCGGACGGCGAATGGCAGGCCCCCGACCCCCGGGTCACCGGCCGGGACACCCCCGCCCAGGAGGCCCCCGCCGCCGAGGCGCCCGCCGCCGAGGCGCCCGCCTCACCCGAACGTCCGCCGCCGTACCAGGGCAGTTACGGCGGTCCCCCGCCCGCGGCCGGGTACGGCCGGCCGGGAGGTCCCCTGCCCATGGCGCCGCCGCTGCCCGGCTACGGCGTCCCCGGCGGCCCGCAGGACGCGGTGGCCGGCCGCCCCGCCCGCCTCGGCGCCGCCATCCTGGACAGCGTCCTCCTCAGCATCGCCGCCGTGCCGGCCGCGCTGTTCTCCATCCGCTGGGACAAGATGGAGGAGTCCGTCTCGTCCGGCGAGCCGATCACCGACCCGCTGGAGCTGTACAACATCCCGCGGCTGCTGACCGGGTATCTGATCGTCTTCGTGCTGGGCTTCGCGTACTTCACCGTCCTGCACGCCAAATGGGGCCAGACGCTCGGCAAGAAGGCGTTCGGCATCCGGCTGGTGAAGGCCGCCGACTACTCCGCGGTGACGTGGGGTCAGGCGATCGCCAGGCAGGCGTTCGTGTACGCCATCACCATCGTCACGGTCGTACTCAACTTCCTGACGCCCGCCGCCGGCATCCTCGGGCTCGTCGGCCTGATCGACAACGCCTGGATCCTGTGGGACGAGCGGCGCCAGTCCCTGCACGACAAGGTGGCCAAGACGATGGTGGTGAAGGCGACGCCCTGGACGCCGAACCCGTACGCCCCCGCGCCCGGCCCTGGCGACCCCGGCAAGTTCTGATCACCCGCGGGTGAGCATTTCTGTCCTCCCGGGCGCGGCGAGGTTTGGACGGCGGCGGCATGGCCACCTTGACGACATGACGCAACCGCCGAGAGACCCCGCGTCCGGGGGAGAGCCGGAGGAGAACCGGCCGGGACCGCACGAAGGGCAGCCCTACGGCGGCTGGCCGTCCTACGGCGAACCCCCTTACGGGCAGCAGCAGCCTTACGGGCAGCCCTATGGGCAGCAGCCGTACGGAGGTCAGCCCGGATACGGCGCTCCCTCCGCCGTGCTCGCCGGACGCTGGGCGCGGCTGGGCGCCGGTGTCATCGACCTGATCATCATCGGGATCGTGACGGGCCTCATCTCGATCCCGTTCGTCAACTGGAACCGCGTCATCAACCCGGAGCCCGGCACTTCGATGTACAGCGGCGCCCAGGTGGGAACGAACGCGATCAGCATCGTCCTGGCGTTCCTCTACTTCTGGCTGATGCACGCCAAGTGGGGGCAGACGCTCGGCAAGATGCTGCTGCGCATCCGCGTCGTCCGCGACGACAACGGGCAGGCGATCACCAACGGCCAGGCCCTCGGACGCGCGGCGTTCTACGGCGTCCTGGGCGGCATTTGCGGCTGCATCGGCCTTATCGACATCGCGTGGATCCTCTGGGACCCGCGTAAGCAGGCCCTCCACTGCAAGGTGGCGCACACCGTGGTCGTCACCGCCGACCCCCGGCTCCCCAACCCCTACGACTACCGCTGACCCGGGAGCCGGCCGGCATCCGAGTTGCCCGCGGGGCTCGGTCCGGGCAGGCTGGGCGGGTGCATATGGCCGGAAACCTCCCCAGTCCCCGCCCGCACGGTCCGCGGGCCGTCCGTGGTGTCGCGGGGCTGGCCGCCCTCGCCGTCGCGGGTTCGCTGACCGCGGCCTGCCAGGTCCCCCTCGGCGACGACGACCCGAACGGCCCCGGCGAATCGCCGAAGGGCGCGGTGACCGGGCCGGCGGGACCGACGACCGCGGGCGACGCCTACGTGCCGGGTGACGGCAACGGCGGTTACGACGTCCAGCACTACGGGCTGAAGCTCACCATCACCCCGGACGGCGCGAACCAGCTCGCCGGCACCGCGACGATCACCGCGACCGCGACCGAGCAGCTCGCCCGCTTCAACCTGGACCTGACCGGCCTGGACGTCACGTCCATCAAGGTCGACGGCCGGCCGGCGCGGCAGCAGCGTGGCGGCAGCGAACTGGAGGTCGCCCCGGCCAAGCCCCTGCGCAAGGGCGCGAAGTTCACCGCGGTGATCGAGTATTCGGGGACGCCGCGGCCGGTGTCCGACCCGGTGCTCGGCCGGTACGGCTGGATCCGCACCTCCGACGGCGTGTTCGTGGCGTGCCAGCCGAGCGGCGCGCACACCTGGTTCCCGAGCAACGACCATCCGAGCGACAAGGCCACGTTCGACTTCGAGATCACGGTCCCGCAGGGGCTGACGGTGATCGCCAACGGGGAGCCCGAGACACCGCTGGAGGGGACCGGAGGCGGGACGCCGCTGCCGCCGGGCACGCCGCCCACCGGAGGCCCGGCCACGGACGGCCCGGGGATCGTCCCCGTCGCGCAGCGCGGCATGACGACGTCGAAGTGGCGCGTCAAGAGCCCGATGTCCACCTATCTGGCGACGGTCGACGTCGGCCGGTTCGGGGTGCGGACGGGCAAGACGCCGAGCGGCGTCCCGGTCATCACCGCGGTCGACCCGTCGGTGCCCGCCGTGGACCTCGACCAGTTCCACCGGCTGAACGCCGACATCACCGAGCAGTGGTCGAAGCTGTTCGGCCCGTACCCGTTCTCCTCCACCGGCGGGCTGATCGACAACGCCGACGTCGGTTTCGCGCTGGAGACGCAGACCCGCCCGGTGTACGGGGCGTTCGGCCTGCAGCCGACGATCGTCGCGCACGAGCTCGCGCACCAGTGGTTCGGCGACAGCGTCGGCCTCACCCGGTGGCAGGACATCTGGCTGAACGAGGGGTTCGCGACCTACGCCGAGTGGCTGTGGGACGAGAAGTCCGGCGGCCAGACCGTCCAGGAGCACTTCGACGAGGCGTACGGCTCGCTGGGCGGACGGGAGCTGTGGGACGTCCCGCCGGGCAATCCGGGACGCAGGCAGATGTTCGGCCGCTCGGTGTACGACCGGGGCGGCATGACGCTCGTCGCGCTGCGCGGCCGGGTCGGCGAGGCCGCCTTCTACCGGATCCTCCAGGCGTGGACGAAGGAGCGCCGGCACTCCAGCGGGACGACGGAACAGTTCATCGCGCTGGCGAACAAGGTGTCGGGCAAGAACCTCGACGGCTTCTTCGACGCCTGGCTGTATAAGAGGGGCCGTCCGGCCAAATGACCGTCTGATCGTCCGTCCTCGGTGGCCGCGGGTCACGAAAAGCTTTCGGTCGAACAAATTCGATACCAAATCGCGCTTGTACCGACCCGGCTCAACAGGAAAGTCTTGATCACGGTAGTGACGGCTTACCGAGGTAACCGAGGACGAGGTCGATGAGCAGAGCACCACGAGTCCTGGCCGCCGTGTCGCTGGGCGTCACCGCGAGCCTGGCGGTGACCGCCGCGCCCGCGGGCGCCACCACCGCGACGTTCACCCCCGGCGCGCCCGGCGCCGGCGATCCCTACTTCCCCGACATGGGCAACGGCGGCTACGACGTCGCCCACTACGACATCGGCCTGAAATAC
Organism: Actinomadura formosensis NBRC 14204; assembly: GCF_001552155.1. Lineage (GTDB taxonomy): Bacteria > Actinomycetota > Actinomycetes > Streptosporangiales > Streptosporangiaceae > Spirillospora > Spirillospora formosensis. The sequence goes on from NZ_BCQQ01000062.1 coordinate 5,486, forward strand.
GACCCCGGCACCAAGGGGATCCAGGCCGTCACCAAGATCAGGGCACGGGCGACGCAGAACCTGTCCCGGTTCAACCTGGACTTCCTCGGGCCGCTGAAGATCTCCTCGCTGCGGGTGGACGGGCACGGGGCGTCCTACACGCGGACCGGCGCCCAGGAGCTCGTGATCACTCCGCGCACGGGGCTGCGGAAGGACCGGACCTTCACGGTGACGGTCGCGTACTCGGGCGTCCCGCAGACGATCGACGACGCGACGCTGGGCACGTCCGGCTGGGTGCCGACGCCCGACGGCGCGGTGATGCTGAACCAGCCGTTCGGCGCCGCCACCGTCTACCCGGTGAACGACCACCCGACCGACAAGGCGACGTACACGTTCACGCTCACCGCGCCCCAGGGCCTGACCACGCTCGCCAACGGCGACCTGCGCGGCAAGCGGACCCTGCGGGGCTGGACGACCACGCGCTGGGACGTCCGCAACCCGATGGCCAGCGAACTCGCCATGCTCGCGATCGGCAGGTACGACGTCCGCGCCGGGCGGACCGAGTCGGGCATCCCGAACCTGACGGCCACCGACCACGCGATGGCCATCAAGCCGGACGACGCGAAGAAGTTCCACGACCAGACCGGTGAGGTCACCGACTTCCAGTCGTCGGTCTACGGCCGCTACCCGTTCACCTCGACGGGCGGGATCGTGGTCAAGGCGGGCGTCGGCTACGCGCTGGAGACGCAGGGCCGTCCGGTGTACGACCTCGGACGCCGGCCGGGCGCCATCCCGCGCGCCGGGCTCCTCGCACACGAGCTGGGTCACCAGTGGTTCGGGGACGCGGTGTCGCCGGCGAAGTGGGCCGACATCTGGCTGAACGAGGGCTTCGCGACGTACTCCGAATGGCTGTGGGCGGAGCACGCCGACGGCACACCCGTCCAGCAGAGCTTCGACGAGGTGTACGCGACCCCGGCGGGCGACGGCCTGTGGAAGGGACAGGTCGCCGACCCGGGCCGTGACCACATCTTCGACGGGCTCGTCTACGACCGCGGCGCGATGGCCGTCCACGTCCTGCGCAAGACGATCGGCGACGCGGCCTTCCACCGGCTGCTGAAGGAGTGGCCGGCCGCCTACCGCTACGGCAACGCGTCGACGGCGGACTTCGTCCGCTTCGCCGAGCGTCTCTCGCACAAGGACCTGGACGACTGGGCCAAGGCGTGGCTCTACTCCGAGGGCAAGCCGTCCCTGTGACGGTCAGCTCAGGGTGAGGGTGTAGCCCTTCTCGCGCAGGCGTCCGATCACGTCTTCGGAGTGGTCGGCGCCGCGCGTCTCCAGGTGCATGAGGACTTCGGCCTCCTCGACGTGCAGCCGGGCCGCGACGCGCTCGTGCATCACGTCCAGGACGTTGACGCCCAGGTCGGCGAGTTCGCCGAGCAGGGTCACGAGGGCGCCCGGACGGTCCTTCAGCCGGCAGCGGACGACGAGGTACCGTCCGGCGCCCGCGAGCCCGTGCCTCAGCACCTTCGACAGCAGCAGCGGGTCGATGTTGCCGCCCGACAGCAGCACCACCACGGGCGGCTCGACCGCGTACGAGTGCTCCAGCAGCGCCGCGACCCCGGCCGCGCCGGCGGGCTCGACGACCTGCTTGGCGCGTTCGAGGCAGAGCAGCAGCGCCTGCGAGATGGACTCCTCGGTCACCGTCACGACGGCGTCGACCAGTTCGGTGAACATCGCGTAGGTCAGCTCGCCGGGACGGCCGACCGCGATCCCGTCCGCCATGGTCGGCTCGATCTCGACCTGCGTGGGCCTCCCGGCCGCGAGCGAGACCGGGAAGGCCGCCGCGCGCTTGGCCTGCACGCCGAGCAGCTTGATCTCCCGGTCACCGGTCTCCCGCACCGCGCCCTTCGCCGCCGCCGCGACGCCGGACATCAGGCCGCCCCCGCCGACCGGCGCGACGATCGTCCGGACGTCCGGGCACTGCTCCAGGATCTCCAGCCCGATCGTGCCCTGCCCGGCGACGACGTCGGGATGGTCGAACGGATGGATGAACACGGCACCGCACTCGTCCGCGTGCTTCTGCGCGGCGATGAGGCAGTCGTCCACGGTCGGGCCGGGGAACACGACCTCGGCCCCGTAGCCCCGGGTCGCGGCGATCTTCGGGAGCGGGGCGCCGACCGGCATGAACACGGTGGCCTTGCAGCCGAGCATGGACGCGGCGAGCGCGACTCCCTGGGCGTGGTTGCCGGCGCTGGCGGCGACGACGCCGCCGGCCCGCTCGGCCTCGCTCAGCCGGGCGATCCGCACGTACGCGCCGCGGGTCTTGAACGAGCCGGTGCGCTGCAGGTTCTCGCACTTCAGCAGGACCGGGCCGCCGATCTGCTCGGACAGGACCCGGGAGGCGAGGAGGGGGGTGGTGACGGCCACCGCGCGGAGCAGCTCGCGGGCGGCGCGGACGTCGTCGACGGTGACGGAGGTCATGCGTGGATCCTGCATTCCCCGATCCTCGCACCCGCCGCGCTCACCCCGCACTCCAGTAGCGGTCCTGGGCGTGCACGAGGGCGGCGGCGCCGACGAGCCCGGCCTGCTGGCCGAGGGCGGCGGGGACGATGCGGGTGCGGCGCGCGAACTCCATCCGGGCGTGCGTGCGGAACGCCTCCTCCAGCGGGTCGAACAGCAGCGGGCCCGCCTGGGAGAGGCCGCCGCCGATCGCGGCGATCTCCAGATCGCACAGGTGCGTCGCCGACGCGATCGCGATGCCGATCGCGCGGCCGGCGCGGCGCAGCGCCGCACCGGCGACCGGATCGCCGCGGCGGGCGTCGGCGGCCAGTTCGACACCGGTCGCGCCGCGGGCGCCGGGCCGCCAGCCCTGTTCCCGCGCCCAGGCGACCAGCGCCGGGCCGCGCGCGATCGCCTCCAGGCAGCCGCGGCCGCCGCAGCCGCACGGCGGCCCGTCCGGCTCGACGACGATGTGCCCGATGTGCCCGGCGTTGCCGCTGGCGCCGTTGACCAGGTGCCCGCCGAGGATGAGTCCGCCGCCGACGCCCGTCGACACGACCATGCCGAGGACGTTGCCGTGCCCGCGTCCCGCACCGAGCCAGTGCTCCGCCACCGCCACGCAGATCGCGTCGTTGTGGATGCGGACGGGCAGGCCGGGGTGCCGGGCGCGGAGCCGCTCCCGCAGCGGGAAGCCCCGCCACGCCGGGATGTTCAGCGGGGACACCTCGGCGGCGGGCCATGTCATCGGCCCGCCGCAGCCCACCCCGACGCCCGCGAGCGGCGGGTCACCGGCGCCCGCGACGAGATCGCCGAGCAGCGCCTCCAGCGCCCGCCACAGCTCCTCACCGTCCACACCCGGCCGGTTCGGGGTCGGGACGCGGCCGGAGGCGGTGACGCACCCGCGGGGATCGACCAGTGCGGCGGCGAGCTTCGTCCCGCCGATGTCCACGGCGAGGACGGGGGACGCGCTCAAGAAGCGTCCCCGGCCCGGCCGAACGCGAGGATGGATGCGGTGTATCCGTGCACATGGTTGCGCCCGGCGACCGGGCCGATCTCGCCGGCGGCGAAGAACCCGCCCACCCCGGCCGGGCCGAACGCGCGGTCGAGGACCTTCGCGTCATGGTCGGAGTCGGGGAACATCGCCTGCCCGCGCCCGTTGCAGGAGAACAGCAGCGCACCCTCGACCGGCACGAGATCGAACCGCTCCAGCAGCGCGGTGAGGTCCTCCTCGGCGGCGCCCGCGTCCCGGACCTGGAACCGGACGGTGCGGCCCACGTCCACCACGTCGCCGATCGCGATGGCGCCGCTGTCGGTGTCGGCGCCCACCACCCCGCGGACGAGGAAGTCGCCGCGCTCGTGCTCGTGGGCGTACTCGTCCATCGCGACGCCGATCAGCAGGCCGCGGCCGGCGAGCTCCTGCTCCTCCTCCGGCAGCCCGAGGACGATCTGCTCCAGCTTCTCCAGCGCGGGGACGCCCGCCAGCTCGTAGAGGACGTTCTCCTCCGCCTTCGTCACCACCATGTCGGGCCCGATCGGGCGGGCACCCTGGCTGACCACCGTGGCGGCGGCGACGGGCCCGCCGATGACCACGCCGACCGCGCCGTCCCGGTAGATCTCGCCGCCGACGAACAGCCGCGCCTCGCCGCGCCCGCCCTCGGCGGCGCCACTGCCCTCGGCGAGCCCGCCGACCAGCGGCAGCCCCGGCAGTGCCTCGTCGGACCGTTCGACGAACGCGTCGATCGGGAAGGTGTACGGGTCGGCCAGCAGCACGCCGACGACGTCGTCGTCCTGCCCCTCCGGCATGCCGACCACGATGAGGCGGTCGTCGGCCTTGAGCGCCTCCAGCCGGAACGCGTCGAGTCGCGCGCCCGGCAGCACCGCCGCCCACGCGCTGACCGCGCCGCGCTCCTCCACCCCGCGGCCGGCGCCGATCACCCCGGACGCGCTGCAGCCGAGCAGCATCGTGGGCCCGGCCGCCTGCTCCGCGGCCAGCACCGCCGCCTCGATCTCGTCGGGGTCGTCCCCGGTGACGAACACGCACACCAGATCGGGCGCCGCGCTGAGCGGGGCGAGCGCCTGCTCGACCGCCGACGTGGCGGCGCTGGACAGATCGGGTCCGAGGGCCAGGCCATCACCGAATCGCGCCATCGGCACCGCCTCCCTCACTGCGTTCACCGGCTGCGTTCACACTTCCAGTCTCCCCTGCGGTACGCCGTCCACCCAAACACCGGCAAGACGGGTCGAAAACCGGCAAAACTGGCAAGACGGGCGAAATTCCGGGCGCACACGAATCCGCGGCCGGAGGGTGCGATTCGGCGCACCGGCGACGTAGTGTCGATCGCGTGCGTCCATCCACACCACGTGAATCCACTCTGGGCGAACTGCGCACCGCGGGTCACGTCCGGCTCTCCGTGAAGGCCGAGATCCGCCGGAACCTGCTCGCCCGGCTGAGATCCGGCGAGCCGCGCTTCCCCGGCATCCTCGGGTTCGACGACACCGTCCTGCCGCACCTGGAGCGCGCCCTGCTCGCCGGGCACGACCTGGTGCTGCTGGGCGAACGCGGGCAGGGCAAGACGCGGCTGATCCGCACCCTCACCGGGCTGCTGGACGAGTGGACTCCGGTGGTCGCCGGCTGCGAGATCAACGACCACCCGTACGCGCCGGTGTGCGTGCGCTGCCGCCGGCTGGCCGCCGAGCTCGCCGACGACCTGCCGGTCGAATGGCGGCACCGCGACGACCGGTACGGCGAAAAGCTCGCCACACCCGACACGAGCGTCGGCGACCTCATCGGCGACGTCGACCCGATCAAGGTGGCCGAGGGCCGCACGCTCGGCGACCCGGAGACCGTGCACTTCGGGCTCGTCCCGCGCACCAACCGCGGCATCTTCTCCATCAACGAGCTGCCCGACCTCGCCGAGCGGATCCAGGTGGCGCTGCTGAACGTGCTGGAGGAGCGGGACGTGCAGATCCGCGGCTATGCGCTGCGGCTGCCGCTGGACGTGCTGCTCGTCGCGTCCGCCAACCCGGAGGACTACACCAACCGCGGCCGGATCATCACCCCGCTGAAGGACCGGTTCGGCGCCGAGATCCGCACCCACTATCCCCTCGAACTGGACGCCGAGCTGGCGCTGATCAAGCAGGAGTCCGACTTCGCCGACCTCGCCGGGCTGCCCGCCGAAGTGCCCGAGCACCTGATCGAGGTGATCGGGCGGTTCACCCGGCTCGTCCGGGACTCGACGGCGGTGGACGCGCGGTCCGGCGTGTCGGCGCGGTTCGCGCTCGCGGGCGCGGAGACCGTCGCGGCGGGCGCGGTGCGCCGCGCCGCGATCACCGGCGAGGAGCACGCGGTCGCGCGGGTCTGCGACCTGCCCGCGATCGTGCCGTCGCTGATGGGCAAGGTGGAGTTCGAGGTCAGCGAAGAGGGCCGCGAGCAGGAGGTGCTGGAGCATCTGCTGCGCCGCGCGACCGCCGAAACCTACCGGCGGACGCTGGGCCCCGTCGACCTGTCCGGGCTGCTCGACAAGTTCGACTCCGGCGAGCGCGTCGAGTCGGGCGAGCTGGTCTCGGCGACCGAGCTGCTGCGCCGCGTCGGCCGGGTCCCCGGCCTCGCCAAGATCATGGAACGGCTCGGCCTGAGCGGGGAGTCCCCCGGGCAGGCCGCGGCCGCGCTGGAGTTCGCCCTGGAGGGGCTGTTCCTCACCCGGCGGCTCTCCAAGGACGTCGCCGAGGGACGCTCCGACGGGACGGCCACCTACCGGACCTGATGCCCGGACGCGCGGTCTCCACGCGCAAGGAGGTTCGATGAGCCGATATCGCTACGGGGCCTACGAGGACGGGCCCGACCCGCTCGCCCCGCCCTATGACGTCCGCGACGCCCTGGACGCGGTGGGCGACGCGGTGCTGGACGGCACCCGCCCGGACGACGCGCTGCGCGAGCTGCTGCGCCGCGGCCTGCCGGGCGCGCAGGGCCACCGCGGGCTCGACGACATGCTCCGCCAGGTGCGCGAGCGGCGCCGCGCGGTGCGCGACCGGGGCCGGCTGGACGGCACGCTGGAGCGGGCCCGCGCGCTGCTGGACACCGCGATCGGGCAGGAACGGGCCGAGCTGTTCCCCGATCCGGGCGATGACGCGCGGCTGCGCGAGGCGGAGCTGGACACGCTGCCGTCCGACACCTCCCAGGCGATCCGCCGGCTGTCGGACTACGACTGGCGTTCCGGCGCGGCCCGCCGCACCTTCGAGCAGCTGAAGGACCTGCTGCGCGGCGAAGTGCTGGACGCGCAGTTCCAGGGCATGAAGCAGGCCCTGGAGAACCAGGACCCGGCCGCCATGCGGCGGGTCAAGGACATGATGGCCGCGCTCAACGAGATGCTGGAACGCGACGCACGCGGCGAGCACACCCAGGACGACTTCGACCGGTTCATGGACCAGTACGGGGACATGTTCCCCGACGATCCGCAGGACCTGGAGGAACTGGTCGACTCCCTCGCCCGCCGCGCCGCCGCGATGGACCGGCTGCTCGCCTCGCTCAGCCCGGAGCAGCGCGCCGAGCTGGCCGGGCTGATGGAGCAGGCCATGCAGGACGCGGGCCTCGCCATGGAGATGACCCGGCTCGGGGACGCGCTGCGTGCCCGCCGTCCCGACCTCGGCTGGGGCCGGCCCGAGCAGATGACCGGCGACGACCCGCTCGGCATGGGCGACGCCACGACCGCGCTCGCGGAACTGGCCGACCTGAGCGAACTGGAGGCGGCGCTCGGCCAGGACTATCCGGGTGCGCGGCTCGACGACATCGACGAGGACGCCGTCCGGCGGGCGCTCGGCCGGCAGGCCGTCGACGACCTGGAGGCGCTGCGCCGCGTCGAGAAGGAACTGGAACGCCAGGGCTACCTGCGGCGCAACCGCGGCAAGCTGGAGCTGACCCCGAAGGCGGTGCGGCGGCTCGGCGAGACCGCGCTGCGCCGGGTGTTCTCCCAGCTCACCTCCGGCCGGCAGGGCGACCACGACCAGCGGGACGCGGGCCAGGCCGGGGAGCTGACCGGGGCGAGCCGGGAGTGGCGGTTCGGGGACGAGCAGCCGCTCGACGTCGTCCGGACGGTGAGCAACGCGATCCGCCGCGGCGCGATGGAAGGCGGCGCGGGGCTCGTGCCCCGTCCGGCGGCGGCGCAGGCCGCCGAGCCGGGCACGGCCGACGTCACCGAGATCACCGGCGTGCCGCGGCCCGCCGGGGTGCCGTCCGGCGGGGTGAAGCTGGGCGTGGACGACTTCGAGGTGCACGAGACCGAGCGGCGCACCGGCGCGGCCGTCTGCCTGCTGGTCGACCTGTCGTACTCGATGGTGCTGCGCGGAACGTGGGCCGTCGCCAAGCAGACCACCCTCGCCCTGCACACGCTCGTGACCAGCAAGTTCCCGCAGGACGCGATCCAGATCATCGGGTTCTCCAACTACGCGCGGGTGCTGCACCCCGAGGAGATGGCCGGTCTCGACTGGGACATGGTGCAGGGCACCAACCTGCACCACGCGCTGATGATCGCGGGACGGCATCTGGACCGGCACCCCGACTTCGAGCCGATCGTCCTGGTCGTCACCGACGGGGAGCCGACCGCGCACCTGCGCCCGGACGGCCGCTCGCTGTTCGACTACCCGCCGTCCACCGACACGCTCGTGCTCACCCTCGCCGAGGTCGACAAGATGACGCGGCGCGGCGCCTGCATGAACTTCTTCATGCTCGCCGAGGACCGGCGGCTCGTGTCGTTCGTGGAGGAGGTCGCGCGGCGCAACGGCGGCCGGGTGTTCGCGCCCGACGCCGAACGGCTCGGCGAGTACGTGGTGAGCGACTATCTGCGGGTGCGCCGCGGCCGCTGAGCATCCAGCGCCGGAGGCGGCTAGGGTCGGGGCATGTCGACTTCCGACCGCCTGCTGCTGTTCCTGCACATCGGGTTCGCGATCTTCACGCTGGGGCCACTGACGGCCGCGACCATGTCCGCCCCCCGCTACATCCGCAACCGCAACGTCACGGTCGTGCGGTACCTGCACCGGACCACCCAGATCTACGGCCTCGCCACGCTCGGGATCTTCCTGTTCGGGCTGGCACTGGCCAAGGGCGATCTGGCGGAGATATGGCTGACGGTGTCGATGACGCTGTTCGTCGTCGCGCTGGCGCTGCTGCTGATCATCGAGCGCGACCAGCGCAAGGCCGCGCATCTGCTGGAGGTCGCGGCGGCCGAGGAGGGACGCGCGGCGGTCCCGGCCCGTCCCGCCGCCGCGCGGACGGCCGAGGGCGCGGAGAAGACCGAGACCGCACAGGCCCCGCCCGCCCCCGCCTCCGGCGCGGAGATCGCGCAGGTGGAACGCGGGCGGCTGGCGGCGATGTCCGGTGTCGTCTCGCTGATCTGGCTGACGATCCTCGTCCTGATGGTCTGGAACGGCTGAGCCTCGCCCCGCCCGTGGGCCGGGGCTACTCGCCCGGCTTCAGGTGGCCCTTGAGCCAGCCGACGATCGTCGGGTAGGTCTGCTCGTCGCTCAGCATGTCCGTCGCGTGCATGTGCCCCTCGACCGTCTTCACGGTCGCCTGGACGCCCGCGGCGCGCAGCGCGGCCGCCAGCCCGGTGCTCTGCGTGACCGGGACGAAGTCGCCGGTCGCGTGCATGAGCAGCATCGGCGCGTCGCCGGGCGAGACGTGCGTGACGGTGCTGGCGTCGTCCAGCAGGGGCAGGCAGACCTCGCCCGTCACGGTGCCGGGTTCGGGCTCGGCACCGGTCTCGGGATCGGGCTCGGCGCCGACCGTGACGCCGGGTTCGCAGTTCATCAGGTCGACCACGGCCCGCCGCAGCTTGCGCTGTCCGGGCGTGGCGCCGGGCTTCGCGCCGTCCTGGTAGGCGAGGTACGGGTTGTTCGGCGGCGACAGCGCGACCACGCCGCGCACCTGCCGGGTGCCCGTGCCGAGCGTGCCGAGCTGGGTCGCGAGCTGGCCGCCGGCCGACGACCCGACGACGGCGACGCGCGCCGGGTCGGCGTTCCACACCCGGGCGTACTTCTTGATGAAGGCGAGCGCGGCCAGGGAGTCGTCCCGCTGCGCGGGCCAGTGCGCCTTGGGTGAGAGCCGGTAGTTCGCCGACAGGACGACGAAGCCCTCCTCGGTCAGCCGCCGCGCGAAGTACTTCCAGCCGCCGCCCTTGTCGCCCTGCAGCCAGTAGCCGCCGTGCAGGATCAGCACCACGGGGCGCGGCCCGGCCTGCCGCGCGTCCTGCCGCCAGTAGGCGTCGATCTTCTGCGCGGCGTCCTTGCCGTAGGCGTAGGTGCGGAACTTCGGCAGCCGCGGGGTGACCATGACGGCCCGCGCCGTGGCGGTGCCGTCCGGCTCACCGTCCGCGCCCGGCCGCCCGTTCCCGGGCAGGGTCGTGGCGGACGCCGACGGCGACTGCGAGCCGGAGTCGCCGGTCTGCGGCTCGCCGGAGGGAGCCGCCGTCCCGGGCTCCCCGGCCGGCGGCGCGGACGGGCCGGACGACGCCCCCGGCACCGGGGGGGCCGCGTGGGCGCCCACGGGAACCGCCACGGCGGCCAGACATGTCGCGGCGAACGCCGCCCCACAGACCAGTACCTTGCGCACCCGGGCCCCTCCTTTACGAACCTGGCGCGCCGAGTATAGATGTTTTGATCAAGTCCGGTGGGGAATGGTCAGCTGATTTTCACCCGAGCGCCTGCTTGAGGTCACGGCGCAGGTCGTCCACGTCCTCGATGCCGACGGACAGCCTGACCAGGTCAGACGGCACCTCCAGCGGCGATCCGGCGGCCGACGCGTGCGTCATCCGGCCCGGGTGCTCGATCAGCGATTCCACGCCGCCGAGCGACTCGCCGAGCGTGAACAGCTTCGTCCGCTCGCACACCCGGACGGCGGCCTCCGCCGACTCCATGCGGAACGAGACCATGCCGCCGAACGCCTTCATCTGCTTGGCGGCGACGTCGTGGCCCGGATGGTCGGGCAGCCCCGGGTAGAGGACCTGCCGGACCGACCGGTGCCGCGTGAGCATCTCGACGATCTTCTCGGCGTTCGCGCAGTGCCGGTCCATCCGCACGCCGAGCGTCTTGATCCCGCGCAGGGTGAGCCAGGAGTCGAACGGACCCGCGACGGCGCCCATCGCGTTCTGGTGGAACGCCAGCCGCTCGCCCAGTCCCGGGTCCGCCGCGATCAGCGCACCGCCGACGACGTCGGAGTGCCCGCCGATGTACTTGGTGGTCGAGTGGACGACCACGTCCGCGCCGAGTTGCAGCGGACGCTGCAGATACGGCGAGGCGAAGGTGTTGTCGACGGCGAGCAGCGCGCCCGCCTCGTGCGCGACGGCGGCGAGCGCGGCGATGTCGGCGATGCCGAGCAGCGGGTTCGTCGGCGTCTCCACCCAGATGATCTTCGTTTCGGGACGGACCGCGGCCCGCACCGCGGCGATGTCGCCCAGCGGAACCGGGTCGAACGCGACGCCCCACGGCTCGGCGACCTTCGCGAACAGCCGGTAGGTGCCGCCGTAGGCGTCATTCGGGATGATGACGTGATCGCCGGGCCGGCAGACCGTGCGCAGGAGCGCGTCCTCGGCGGCGAGCCCCGACGCGAACGCGAGCCCGCGGGCGCCGCCCTCCGTCTCCGCCAGGCATACTTCAAGCGCGGTACGGGTCGGGTTGGCCGACCGGGAGTACTCGTAGCCGCCGCGCAGCCCGCCGATGCCGTCCTGCTTGTAGGTGGAGACCTGGTAGATCGGCGGGACGACCGCCCCCGTCGTGGGGTCGGGCTCCTGCCCCGCGTGGATGGCCAGGGTCTCGAACCCCTGCTGAACCTCGTTGTCCATGGGTACGAGGCTATCCACCCCTCGCCCCTCCTAGAGGAGGAGGTACTCCCCCGCAGGTATCAGCCGCTATTTCGGCGCTGGGGGTGACCTCAAAGCCCCATGTGATCTCTACCGTTTTACAGGTATCCCAACGACCCTGATTAAGGAAGTCCCATGTTCGCTCGGCTCGCGCGCTTCGTCGTGAGACACCCGTGGTGGACGATCGTGGCGTGGCTCGTGGCCGCGGCATTGATCATCGCCTTCTCTCCCAAGCTCACCACCGAGTCCGACCAGGGCGACTTCCTGCCCTCGAAGTACGAGTCGGTGCAGGCGATCAAAATCGCCGAGAAGGCGTTCCCGGCGCAGGAGGACACCTCCTCGCTGATCGTCGTGAAGCGGACCGACGGCGGGCCGCTGACCGCGCCGGACACCGCGAAGGTCAACGAGGCCGCCACGTCCCTGAACTCCGCCAAGCCCCCGACGGTGCTGAACTTCCTCACCGGCCCGCAGGCCGTCGCGCCGAACAAGGCCGTCCAGGTGATCATGGTGCCGATGAAGGGCACCTCGCAGGCCGACAGCAAGAAGCAGGGCGAGGCGGTCAAGGAGATCCGCAAGGACCTGCCGGCGCTGCTGAAGGGCAGCGGGCTGGAGGCCAAGGTCGGCGGTGACGTGGCCGGCTTCGTCGACAACGAGGACTCCTTCAACAAGTCCTTCGAGATCGTCGGCATCGCCACCTTCGTGCTGATCATCGGCCTGATCCTGCTGATCTTCCGGGCCCCGCTGGCGGCGGTGCTGCCGATCATCGTGATCATGGTGACGATGCAGGTCGCGATGGGCCTGATCGGCGCCGCCTCGAAGGTCTTCGGCTTCTCCGGCGACGACAGCCTCAGCACCATCATCCTGATCGTGCTCTTCGGCATCGGCGCCGACTACTACCTGTTCCTGATGTTCCGGTTCCGGGAGCGGCTGCGCGCCGGCGACGACAAGAAGACCGCGATGATCACCGCGGTGGAGCGGGTCGGCGAGGTCATCTCCTCGGCCGCCGCCGCCATCGCCGTCACGTTCCTGGTGCTGCTGCTCGCGACGTTCGGCGTGTTCAGCGCCTGGGGCCCGTCCCTCGCGATCGCCGTCGTCGTCATGGGCATCACCTCGCTCACGCTGTTCCCGGCGCTCGTGTCGCTGCTCGGCACCGCCGTGTTCTGGCCGTCCAAGGCGTGGAAGAAGCAACCGAAGGGCTCGGTCTCCACGGCCATCGGCCGCGCCGTCGGCAAGCGTCCGGCGGTCGCCGCCGCCGCGTCCGGTCTCGTGCTGGTCGTGCTGGCACTCGGCTCGCTCGGGTTCAAGGCCGACTACGACTTCGCCGCGGGCTTCCCGCAGGACACCGAGTCGGCTCGGGCGACCAAGGACATGGAGAAGGGCTTCCCGCCCGGCCTGACCACCCCGGTGCAGGTGTTCATCAAGTCTGAGAACGGGCAGCCGGTCACCCAGGAGCAGCTCGCGTCCTTCAGCGCGGCCGCCAAGACCGCGCCGGGCGTCGGCAGGGTGCAGCAGCCCGTCCCCGGCCGGGACAAGTCCGTGGCCCGCGTCGACCTGGTGCTGAAGACCAACCCGGCGTCCAACGAGTCGATCAGCCTGGTCAAGGACAAGCTGGCGCCGGCCGTGCACAAGGCCGCCCCGGCGGGCACCCGCGCCTACGTCGGCGGCCAGACGGCGATCTTCGCCGACATCAACGCCGTCAACAATCGCGACCTGTCGGTCATCCTGCCGGTGGCGGCGGTGCTGATCGCGCTCATCCTGGCCCTGCTGCTGCGGTCGGCCGTCGCGCCCGTCTACCTGGTCATCGCCGTCCTGCTGGGCTTCGCCGCGACGCTCGGCTCCGCGGTGTACGTCTTCCAGGGCGCGATGGGCGAACCCGGCGTCACCTTCCAGCTGCCGATCGTCCTCTACCTGTTCGTGCTGGCCATCGGGACCGACTACAACATCCTGATGACCGCGCGGCTGCGCGAGGAGGCGAAGGAGGGGCACGACCCGCGGACGGCCGCGGCGCTGGCCGTCCAGCACGGCGGCCCGACCGTCGCCGCGGCGGGCCTCATCCTCGCCGGCACCTTCTCGGTGATGATGCTCGCGCCGGTCTCGATGCTCCAGCAGATGGGCTTCTCCGTCGCGATCGGCATCGCGCTGTCGGCGTTCGTCATGTCGACGTTCCTGGTGCCGGGCATCACCGCGATGCTGGGCCACCGGGCCTGGTGGCCGGGGCACGGGGACGAGCCGAAGAAGCGGCCCCTCGCCACCGACACGCGGGAGGACTTCGCCCCGAGCGGGTACCGCGCCTAGCGGCACCCACCCGAACGTCGGGTTGCGGAGCCCGGTCAGAAACGCCGCCCACCGGCCGGCGCTCCGCAACCCGGCACCTTCTCGGGCACGGCACCTCGTCACACGGAGGGCCCGGAGATCATCGCGATCTCCGGGCCCTCCGCCGCTCGTCAGGTGGTGGACGCCGCCAGGAACGCCAGCAGGTCCTGGCGGGTGACGAGGCCCTTCGGCTTGCCGTCCACGAGGACGACCGCCGCCCCCGACTTCTCCAGCACGCCGACGGCCTTGCTCACCGGCTCGCCGTACCCGAGCGTCGGCAGCGGCGGCGACATGTGCAGCTCGACCGGCTCGGACATCTTCGCCCGGCCCTTCACCATGATGTCGAGCAGGTCGCTCTCCCCCACCGAGCCGACGACCTCGGCGGCCATGACCGGCGGTTCCTCCTTCATCACCGGGACCTGCGACACCTCGTACTCGCGCATGATGGAGATCGCGGTCTGCACGGTCTCGTGCGGGTGGACGTGCACGAACTCCGGCAGCGTGGCGCCCTTGCGGGTGAGCACCTCGCCGACGCACGCCTCCTCGGTGTTCGGGGTGAGGAAGCCGTAGTCCGCCATCCAGCCGTCGTTGAAGATCTTGCCGAGGTAGCCGCGGCCGCTGTCCGGCAGCAGCACGACGATGACCGCGTCCGGGTCGGCCTTCTCGGCGACCCGCAGTGCCGCGACCACCGCCATCCCGCAGGACCCGCCGACGAGCAGCGCCTCCTCGCGGGCGAGCCGCCGCGTCATGAGGAACGAGTCCTTGTCGGACACCGCGATGACGTCGTCGCAGATGTCGCGGTCGTAGGTGTCGGGCCAGATGTCCTCGCCGACGCCCTCGGTCAGATAGGGACGCCCGCTGCCGCCGGAGTAGACGGACCCCTCCGGGTCGGCGCCGATGACCTGCACCCGGCCCCCGGACACCTCCTTGAGGTACCTGCCGGTGCCGCTGATCGTCCCGCCGGTGCCGATGCCCGCGACGAAGTGGGTGATGCGGCCCTCGGTCTGCTCCCACAGCTCCGGGCCGGTCGTCTCGTAGTGGGACCGGGGGTTCTGCGGGTTGGTGTACTGGTTCGGCTTCCACGCGCCGGGGATCTCGGCGGCGAGCCGGTCCGACACCGAGTAGTAGGAGTCGGGGTGGTCGGGGTTGACCGCCGTCGGGCAGACGACGACCTCGGCGCCGTACGCGCGCAGCACGTCGATCTTGTCCTTGCCGACCTTGTCGGGGCAGACGAAGACGCAGCGGTAGCCGCGCTCCTGCGCGACGATGGCGAGCCCCACCCCGGTGTTGCCGGACGTCGGCTCGACGATCGTCCCGCCCGGCCGCAGCTCACCGGACTTCTCGGCCGCGTCGATCATCCGGACCGCGATGCGGTCCTTCACCGATCCTCCGGGGTTGAAGTACTCCACCTTGGCGAGCACCTGCGGCCGCAGGCCACTGGTGACCTTGCGCAGCCGAACCAGCGGGGTGTTGCCCATCAGTTCGACGAGCGAGTCGTGTACGTGCACCGCGACTTCCTTGTCCAGTGTGTTGATATGCGTGTGCCGTCCTTGTTCCGCAGCCATTGACGCGCGGGAACGGACGCGGGTCCGGAAGGTTTCCCGTTTCTGACGGTAGCCGAGATCGGTACCCGCAGGCATCAACGGCTTTACACCGGGGTAGGAACTTAATCACGGAGGGTCAAGCCAGTATGTTGAGAGCATTCACCGCGCGCCGGATCGCGGCCGCCGCGGCGTACGGCGGCGGAGGCGTCACGGCCCTCGGCGGTATCACCTTCGGCCTCATCGTGGCGGAGGCGAAGCTCGCCCGCAGGATCATCCAGGCGACGCCCAACGGCGCCCCGCCCGTGGCGGACGGTCTGTACGGCGAGACGTTCGGCGGCGCACCGATGTCACTGGTCATGCTGGGTGACTCGACCGCGGCCGGTCTCGGGGTCCACTCGCCGGAGGAGACACCCGCCGCCGTCCTCGCGACCGGGCTCTCCGCGATGGCGGACCGCCCCGTCCGGCTGACGAACGTGGCCCGCTCCGGCTCCCGGTCGCAGGCCCTCGGCGGCCAGGTCGAGCAGGCCCTGCAGACCCGTCCCGACATGGCCGTCATCATGATCGGCGCGAACGACGTGATCGGCCGGGTCTCCCCCGGCGAGTCCGTCCGGCATCTCGCGGACGCCGTCGAGCGGCTGCGCGCCGCCGGCAGCCATGTCGTCGTCGGCACCTGCCCCGACCTCGGCTCGGTCGAGCCGCTGTTGCAGCCGCTGCGGTGGTTCGCGCGGCGCGCCTGCCGCCAGCTCGCCGCCGCGCAGACGATCGCCGTCGTCGAGCACGGCGGCCGGTCGGTGTCCCTCGGCGACCTGCTCGGCCGCGAGTTCGCCGCCGACCCGCTGTCGATGTTCAGCGAGGACCGCTACCATCCGTCCGCCCGCGGCTACGCCGCCGCGGCCGCCGCCGTCCTCCCGTCGGTGGCGTCCGCGCTCGGCCTGGAACCGGAGCCGGCCGGCGAGGTCGCTCTCCCCGTGTCCTTGGCCGCCGCCGAAGCCGCCGAGCAGGCCGGCACCGAGGTCAGCGGCGCCTCCGTGGCCGGCCACGACCGCGGCCCCCGCGGGCGCTGGGCCACCCTGCGGTATCCGTTGCGCCGCCCTTGGCGCCGGGCGCTGGGGCGTCCTTCTCTCCTGAAGGAGGCGGCAGTCGCGGGACTCGCTCCGGTCCGCCTGGCGGCTCACTGCGCGACCGGTTTCTCGCAGGCCCGAAACCGCCTTCGGACGCGCTCGCAGCGCTGGCGGTCGCCGGCCCCCGAGGCCGACGGCTGAGCGCAGAAGGACCGGGACCCGTCCGGTCACCAGAGGACGGGCCCACGGCCGACCTGGGCGCCCGCCGGCCGGCCTTCCGTCCGCGCTCACGGCGGCCGGCCGGCGGCGTGGGTCTCAGCGTGGGGCGCCCGACGTCCCGGGCACATGGGGCGGCCGTCATCACGGCGCCGGGATTCCCCTACCACCGGATAAACCCGTACTTATTCGACTCGCCGTCGATGGAGTCCGGGGGGCGGCGTGTACGGGGCGGGAGGCCAGCGATTAGATTGACCAGGTGACCGGTGAGTAAGTTGCACCGTTTTGGCCGCTGAGACAGGAGACCCGCAATGCCCGAGGCAGTCATCGTCGCCACCGCGCGCTCGCCGATCGGCCGCGCCTTCAAGGGGTCGCTGAAGGACATCCGGCCCGACGACCTCACCGCCCAGATGGTCACCGCCGCGATGGCGAAGGTGCCGCAGCTCGGGCCGGACCAGATCGACGACCTGCTGCTCGGCTGCGGGCTGCCCGGCGGTGAGCAGGGCTACAACATGGGGCGCGTCGTGTCCGTCCTGCTGGGCTGGGACAACGTGCCCGGCGCCACCATCACGCGGTACTGCTCGTCCTCGCTCCAGACGACCCGGATGGCGCTGCACGCGATCAAGGCGGGCGAGGCGGACGTGATCGTCTCGGCGGGTGTGGAGACCGTCAGCCGGTTCGCCAAGGGCAGCAGCGACGGCCTGCCCGACACCCAGAACCCGACGTTCGAGGAGGCGCAGGCCCGTACCGCGAAGGCGGCCGAGGGCGGCGCACCGGTGTGGCACGACCCGCGCGAGGGCGGCAGGGTCCCCGACATCTACATCGCGATGGGCCAGACCGCCGAGAACGTGGCGGGGCTGCGCGGTGTGTCCCGGCAGGCGCAGGACGAGTTCGGCGTCCGCTCGCAGAACCTCGCCGAGAAGGCGCTCGCCAACGGCTTCTGGGAGAAGGACATCACCCCGGTGACCCTGCCGGACGGCACCGTCGTGTCCAAGGACGACGGCCCCCGGCCCGGCACCACCTACGAGAAGGTGTCGCAGTTGCAGCCGGTGTTCCGCCCGGACGGGACGGTCACCGCCGGCAACTGCTGCCCGCTGAACGACGGCGCCGCCGCGGTCGTCATCATGAGCGACACCAAGGCCGCCGAGCTCGGCATCACCCCGCTGGCCCGGATCGTGTCGACCGGCGTCACCGGCCTGTCCCCGGAGATCATGGGCCTCGGCCCGGTGGAGGCGTCCCGCAGGGCGCTCGCCAAGGCCGGCATGACCATCGATGACATCGACCTCGTCGAGATCAACGAGGCGTTCGCGGCGCAGGTGCTGCCGTCCGCCGAGGATCTCGGCATCGACCTCGACAAGCTGAACGTCAACGGCGGCGCGATCGCGGTCGGTCACCCGTTCGGCATGACCGGCGCCCGCATCACCTCCACGCTCCTCAACAGCCTGAAGTTCCACGACAAGCAGTTCGGGCTGGAGACGATGTGCGTGGGCGGCGGCCAGGGCATGGCGATGGTCCTGGAGCGCCTTTCCTGATTTTTCGGGCGGTGGCCCGCATGAGAGCGCCCCGTGCCGCCTTCATGCGGGCCACCTGCGCGTTTCCGGGGAATATCCCCGCTATAAATGATCTACGTAACGCAAAAGATAGGTCCCCGTTAGGGTCTTGTCACATGCGGAGAGGTGTTGCAGAGTCAGCAGGAAGAGCCCCGCGACCTGGAGGTGCCAATTGTCACTGAACCACTCGCCGGAGACGCACAGCAAGCTGATCGCCCGCATCCCGCAAGTCACCGGACGTGACATCCCCGAGTGGTTCACCGCCATCGAGAACGGCCCCTCGTTCACCCGCTGCGAGGAACGCAGCTCCTGGCTGGCCGAGGAGCACAACCTCTCACACGGCTACGCCGCGGCACTGGTGCGCGAGCACGAGCGCACGCGCCGCGCGCGCCACTACTGATGGCAGCACCAAGCGAATCTCACACGGACCCGGTGGGATCCCGCCAGCGGATGCCCCCGCCATCGTGCGGCTGAGCCGACACGACTCTGGCGCAGAGATCCCACACGGATCAGCCCCGCACCGCCTGGCGCGGGGCTGATCACTGCGTTGGCGGCTAGTCGCGTCCGCTGAAGTAGCTGAGCAGGCGGAGAATCTCCAGGTAGATCCACACGAGGCTCAGCACCAGGCCGAACGCGCAGTACCAGGCGAACTTCTCCGGGGCCTGCCGCCGGACGCCCTGCTCGATGGAGTCGAAGTCCAGCAGCAGGAAGAAGCAGCCGACCAGGATCGCGACGACGCTGAAGATGTAGGCGAGCGGGCTGCCCGGGTCGCGGATGCCGATGCCCTGGTCGCCGCCGAACAGGTGCACCACCAGGTTGATGATCATCAGCCCGATGAGCGCGGCACCGGCGGCGATGACGAACTTGGCGAACTTGGGCGTGACGCGGACGATGCGCAGCGCGTAGACGGCGAGGGTGGCGCCGAACGCGAGCGCCGTCCCGATCACGGCCTGGAAGACCACGCCGTGGTAGAGGTCGTTGTAGGCGTGGCTGATGATGCCGACCACGACGCCGTAGACGCCCGCGAACGCCAGCACCAGCGGCGCGTTGGCCTTGCGGCCGAACGTGATGAACGCCCAGATCCCGATCTCGGCGACGAGCGCCAGGACGAGCACGGGGGCGGCGAGTTCGGTGGGCACCAGCACCCACGCCAGCGCCGCGGTGATCACGAGGGTGGCCAGGGTCAGGAATCCGCGGACGACGACGTCGTCCATGGTCATCGGTCGGGTGGCCGGTGGCGCGTAGCCGGGCGCGGCCCCGTACTGCGGCGCCCCGTACGGCTGTGCTCCATGGCCGGGCGGACCGTAGCCCGGCCCTCCGGCCCGCTGGTCGAAGGCGTTCCCCCGGAACGCGGGGTTTCTGCTCTCCATCAGAGTCTCCACTTTCGGCCGACGTGGCCCCCCAGTGTAAGCGCGAAACCCCCGCATGATCAGCCCAAACCACGCTCAGTTCACCAAGCCGCACCCGCCGAAAGACCCACACCACCCCCAGCCACCCACCCACGAGGGCGAAGCCTCGCACCGGGAGCCCCAAAGGGTCGCCCCCTGAGCCAACACTGCAAGCCGACCGAAAGGTCGGCGAGCACCTCACTGCACCCACCGATAGACCCGCACCAACCCCAGCCACCCACCCCGCGAGGGCGAAGCCCTCGCACCGGGGGTTCCAGGGGGTCGCCCCCCTGGGCCAACACTGCGGGCCCCCGGCGAAGCCGACCGAAGGCCGGCGAGCAGGGTCGACCGGCGCGTGCCCCTGGTCGGACTCGAACCGACACATTGGCTCTTTTAGGGAGCCCGCCTCTGCCATTGGGCTACAGGGGCGGCGTCATCATATCGAGTCAGGGTCCGGGACACGCGCTTCCTTTCCTGGGTTAGACGAGCACGGCCGGGTCCGGCCAGTTTCACAGCGTCAGTCAAGAGACCCCCGGATGCCCGTGACCGGGGGCTTACCTCGGTGGACGGGTCAGGCGGTCGCGTTCTCCCGGGTGCGGCCGGCGGCGAGCTCGAATTCCTGGCGCGGCCGCTCCAGTTCGGCCAGGGAGACGATCTCGCGGTGGAAGAAGAGCGCGAGCGTCCAGTCCATGGTGATCCGGAACTTGCGGTTGACGGTCGGCATCCGTGACAGGTGGTAGGTGCGGTGCATGAACCAGGCGGGGAGGCCGCGCAGTTGGACGCCGTAGACGTTCGCGACGCCCTTGTGCAGGCCGAGGCTCGCCACCGAGCCGACGTAGGCGTGTTCGTAGGGCTTCCTCGGTTCGCCGCGCACGTCCGCGGCGATGTTGTCGCCGAGCCGTTTGGCCTGCCGGACGGCATGCTGGGCGTTGGGCGCGGTGAACTCGCCTTTTCCGCTGAGGTCGGGGACGGCGGCGTTGTCGCCCGCCGTGTACACGTGCTCCAGCCCTTCGACGGTCAGCTCGGCGGTCGCCTTGAGGCGTCCCTTGTCGTCCAGGGGCAGATCGCTGGCCTGGAGGACGGGGTGCGGTTTCACGCCGGCCGTCCAGACGAGGGTGCCGGCGTCGAACTCCTCGCCGTCGCTCAGCACGATGTGCCGTTTCTCGGCGGATTTCAGCAGCGTCTTCAGCTTGACCTCGATGCCGCGGCGGCGCAGGGCGTCGGCGGTCCAGCGGCCCATCTCCGGGCCCACCTCGGGCAGGATGCGGTCGGTCGCCTCCACCATCATCCAGCGCATCTCACGCGGGTCGATCGACGGGTACCACTTGCACGCGTCCCGCGCCATGTCCTCCAGTTCGGCCATGGCCTCGACGCCCGCGAATCCGGCTCCGACGAACACGAAGGTCAGTGCCCGCTTCCTGATCTGCTCGTCGTCGGGGTTGGCCGCGGCGATGTCGAGCTGGTGCAGGACGTGGTTGCGCAGGTAGATCGCCTCTTCGACGGTTTTGAAGCCGATTCCGCATTCGGCGAGTCCCGGGATGGGCAGGGTGCGCGAGATGGAGCCGACCGCGACGACGAGCATGTCGTAGCCGATGTCGCGTTCGGCGGCGCCGTCGGTCCGTGTCCCGGCCGGGCAGAGGGTGACCCGCCGGGACGCGTGGTCGATCCGGGTGACGTACCCGTTCACGATCCGGCAGCGTCCGAGGACCTTGCGCAGCGGCGCGACGACGTGCCGTGGCTCCAGGTTTCCCGCCGCCGCCTCGGGCAGGAACGGCTGGTAGGTCATGTACGACTGGGGATCGATGACGGTGACGGTGACCTCGCCGCGGCGCAGCTCGCGGCGGAGCTTCTTCTGCAGGCGCAGGGCCGTGTACATGCCGACGTACCCACCGCCGACGATCACGATCCGCTTCGCGGTCCCCGGAGCGTTCGCCGGACGGCCCGAAGGGGCGCCCTCCGAGACAGTTGTAGAAGGCATATCGGAAGCGTTACCCGCCTGCCCGGCTCGCGAACTTCCTGCCCTCTTCTGGCATCTCACCGGATGTACCACCAGAAAGCAGACGGCGGGTCAGGGCCGAACGGGGGCGCCAAGCGGCCGCGGGCGGCAGACCGGGACAGGGGCGGTCACCGCGCCTCGGCCGCTTGGTCCAGGCCCTGCCCCGCCGTCGGCCGCCGCCGCTCTCCGCAGCCGCGGTTTCGTCTCGGGCCCGGCACGACGAACCTGGAGCCCCGCTAGCGGTGGTCGCGGGCGCGGGTGAGGACCGCGTCCAGCATGTCTTCGGTGACCCGGCCGGTGAAGGTGTTCTGCTGGCTCGGGTGGTAGCAGCCCAGCATCAGGACCGGGTCGCGCCGGGCCGCCGAAGGCGGCGGCACCAGTTCGACCTCCGCGCCGTGGCCGAACTTCGGCCGGGGGCGCGGCACCCCGTAGCCGGCCTGCTTGAGCGCCGGCCACACGCCCTGCCAGGCGAACCCGCCGAGGCACAGGACGCAGCGGACGCTCGGCGCGACCATCTCGACCTCGCGGGCCAGCCACGGCAGGCAGGTCGTGCGTTCCAGCGGCGTCGGCTTGTTGTCCGGCGGCGCGCACCGGACGGTCGCCGCCATCCGCGCGCCGATCAGCCGCTGCCCGTCGCCCGCATGGACGCTCGTGGGCCGCGTGGCGAGCCCCACCCGGTGCAGGGACGCGAACAGCCAGTCGCCCGACCGGTCGCCGGTGAAGATGCGCCCGGTGCGGTTGCCGCCGTGCGCGGCGGGGGCGAGCCCGACGATCAGGATGCGCGGCTCCGGGTCGCCCCACCCGGCGATGGGGCGTCCCCAGTACTCCTCGTCCGCGAACGCGCGGCGGCGCTGGACGGCGACCTTCTCCCGCCACGCCACGAGCCGGTCGCATGCGCGGCACACCGACTGGCGGGCGCACAGCTCGTCCAGGTCCGGCGCCTTGGCGGCCAGTTCGACGACCTCGCCGGTGCCGCGGGCGACGGGGGTGTCCGGTGTCGCGGGGTCCCCCGGCCAGCCCGACCCGGGCGGCACGAAGGGGGCGTTGGCGGTCGGCATACCACCGATCGTCCCACGCCACAGGCGGTGGCCGGGATGCGCCCATGACCGGTGCGGAGCGGGGTCCGGTCGGTACGATGCGTTCGCCGGTTGGGGGGCGGGGTGTCCGGCACTGCCATCGGGCGAAGCGGGAGGCAGGAGTGTCGCAACCGGGCTGGTACCCCGATCCGTACGGCACCGGGAGCCTGCGCTGGTGGGACGGGCGGAACTGGACCGAGCGGCTCAACCCCGAGCCGGACCGCCCGCCCCGGCCGCGGCCGCCGCGGCCGAAACGGTCCGCGGCGGGCGCGGGGCCCGCGAGCCCGCATGCGGCCCCGCACGTACAGCAGCCGGCCTGGGAGCACGCCCCGTCCGTCAGTCCGCTGGACGTGCGCGTGCGCGGCCTGCACCTGTACGCCGATGACCGGGGCGTCGCGTACGGGAGCGCGTCGCTCACCTGGGCGCGGGTGGAGTGGGTGGCGTATTGGGCGGCGGAGCGCCCAGCCGGATCCGGCCGCGTCCCCGGCACGCAGTGGATCTTCCAGGCGGGCCGGTTCCCGTTCCGCGGCGGCCCGCGCGTCGAGGTGGTGATCGAGGCGGACGCCCTGCCGGCCCGGGACGCCGAGCCCGAGCGCATCTGGGGGCGGCTGATCCAGCTGTGCCAGGAGCACGCCGAGCGGCGGCTCGTCGCCGAGCTGGTGCGGCGGGTCCGGGCGGGCGAGTCGATCGACGTGGCGCAGGGCCTGACCGTCCATCCGGGCGGTGTGCGCGGCAGCCGGGTGTCGCTGAGCTGGTCGTCGATCTCCGGCGCGACCGTCGACCGGGGACGGGTGTGGATCCAGCAGACCGGCAGCAACTCGCCGAGCCTCTACGTCCCGCAGCAGAACCCGAACGCGGTGCTGATCCCCGCGTTGCTGGCACAGCTCGGACGCTGAGGCTCTGGCGAGCGTCAGACGAGCGACCAGGCGGCGCCGTCCAGGATGTCGTGTTCGCTGACGACGACGGCGCCGAACCCGTACTCCCGCATGATGCGGTCGAGGATCAGCGCGCCCGCGCCGATCACGTCGACGCGGCCGGGATGCATGACGCCGAACCGGGCGCGCTCGGCCCGGGTGGCGTGCAGCAGCCGGCGCGTCACCTCGTGCACCTGCGTGGCGGTGATGCGCGACAGGTGGATGCGGGACGAGTCGTACTCCGGCAGGTCGAGCGCGATCCCGGCGACGGTGGTGACGGACCCGGCGAGCCCGACGAGCGTGCGCGCCTCGTCCACCGGCACCCGCTCCCGGACGGCGGCGAGCGCGGTGTCGATGTCGGCGACGGCGTGCGAGATCTGCTGCGGTGAGGGCGGATCGTCCGCCAGGTGCCGTTCGGTCATCCGCACGCAGCCGATGTCGATCGAGGAGGCCGCGCCGGCCGACGAGCTGCCGAGCACGAACTCGGTGGAGCCGCCGCCGATGTCGACGACCAGGTAGGGGCGGGCGGGACGCAGCGCCGCCAGCTCCCGGGTGGCGCCGCTGAACGACAGCTCGGCTTCCTCGTCCCCGCTGATCACCTCGGGCACGACGCCGAAGATGTCGACGACGCCGCGGACGAAGTCGGCCCGGTTCGCGGCGTCGCGGGTCGCGCTGGTCGCCACCACCCGGGTCTTGATCGGGTCGCGCCCGGCGCCGCTGCCGTGCCGCTCGATCAGCTCGGCGTAGCCGCGCATCGCGGTGAACGTCCGCTCCAGCGCGGCGGGCGACAGCCGGCCGGTCTCGTCGACGCCCTCGCCCAGCCGGACGATCTCCATCCGGCGTTCGACGTCGGTCAGCGAGCCGCCGTCCTCGCCGGGCACGATGTCGGCGATCAGCAGGCGGACCGCGTTCGTCCCGCAGTCGATGGCCGCGACGCGCGTCACCGCGCCTCCCCCGGTTCGGGCTCCCCCGGTCCGGGCACCGCCTGGACGCAGGGGCCGGACCGCCACCATTCCGGGAGCGCCTCCAGCGCCTCACGGCCGAACGGGTTCACGCCGGGGACCGCCAGCTCGTGCGCGATGAGCGCGTGCAGGCACTTGACGCGGTCGGGCATCCCGCCCGCGCTCTGCGTGCCCGCGGGCAGCGGCTCGATGCCCTCGTCGCGGGCCGCCTCGTCCCTGCGGTGCAGGTAGTCCTCATGGGCGGCGGCGTACTTCTCCCTGAGGGAGGGGTCTTCGGCGAGCCTGGCCTGCATCTCGCGCATGACGCCGCTGCCCTCCAGCGTCCCGATGGCCGAGGCGGCCTTCGGGCACGTCAGGTAGAACAGCGTGGGAAACGGCGTCCCGTCCGCGAGCCGCGGCGCGGTCTCGATCACCGCGGGCCGCCCGCACGGGCAGCGGCTCGCCACCGCGCGGACGCCGCGCGGCTCCCGCCCGAGTTGGGCCGCGACAGCGGCCATGTCACCTGCTTCGATCATCTCCCCACCTGCGGATCGGTGATCCGTTCTGCTGCGTCGCCGTGGCCGGCGGCCGCGCCGCCCCCGGGGGGGGATCAGCGCCGCCGGTCGGCGGCCTCCACCGACCGCCACAGCGTCTCGTACCAGGGCGGCTTGCTCGGTGGTCCGCCCTTGTGGGTCTGCTGGTCCGTACCACCGCCGCCGTCCAGCACGATGTAGCACTTTACGTCAGGACGACAGTAATGGAGCCTTCGCGTCGCCTCACGCTCAATGTATGACTTATCACCCAATTGTTGTTTACGTTGGGCAAGAATCTCCACCTGGCGGCGGGCCACCGCCTCCTTGCGCCGCAGGTCGGCGATCTCCTTGCGCTGGGCGATGTACTCCCGGACGGGGTAGGCGAGACTCAGCGCGATCGCGCACACCACGACCGCGAGGATGGCGGCGCGGCTGGTCAACGCCGGGTTGCCGCGATGCGCCCCGTGGTCGTCGTGGTCGTCCTGGTCGTCGTGGCCCGCCCGGTCCTCACGTTGCGCCATCGTGTCCCCTGCCTGTGGCCCGGTCTTCCGGCGGCCGGAACGTCGCCCCGGCCGCCGGTCGCACTCCCCGGCTGGTCAGCCCTGCGCGTCGAAGCGCGGGAACGCGGCGGCGCCGGCGTAGCGGGCGGCGTCGTCCAGCAGTTCCTCGATGCGCAGCAGCTGGTTGTACTTGGCGACACGGTCGCTGCGGGCCGGGGCGCCGGTCTTGATCTGGCCGCAGTTGGTCGCCACGGCCAGGTCGGCGATCGTGGTGTCCTCGGTCTCGCCGGACCGGTGGCTCATCATGCAGCGGTAGCCGCTGGTCTGCGCGAGCGAGACGGCGTCGAGGGTCTCGGTGAGCGTGCCGATCTGGTTGACCTTGACCAGCAGCGCGTTCGCGGCGCCGGACCTGATGCCGCGGCCGAGCCGCTCGGGGTTGGTGACGAACAGGTCGTCGCCGACGAGCTGGACGCGGTCGCCGACGGCGGCGGTGAGGCCCTCCCAGCCGGCCCAGTCCTCCTCGTCCAGCGGGTCCTCGATCGACACGAGCGGGTAGTTGCCGAGCAGCTCGCCGTAGTAGGCGGCCATGTCGTCGGCGGACCGCTTGGCGCCCTCGAACGTGTACCGGCCGTCGGCGTGGAACTCGGTGGCGGCGACGTCCAGGGCGAGCGCGATGTCGCGGCCGGGGGTGAAGCCGGCCTTGCGGATCGCCTCCAGGATGAGGTCGAGCGCGTCCCGGTTGCTCGGCAGGTCGGGCGCGAAACCGCCCTCGTCGCCGAGGCCGGTGTTCAGGCCCTTGGACTTCAGCACCGACTTGAGCGCGTGGTAGGTCTCGGCACCCCAGCGCAGCGCCTCGGCGAAGGTGGCCGCGCCGATCGGGGCGATCATGAACTCCTGGATGTCGACGTTGGTGTCGGCGTGCGCGCCGCCGTTCAGGATGTTCATCATCGGGACGGGCAGCAGGTGCGCGTTCGGCCCGCCCACGTAGCGGAACAGCGGCAGGCCCGCGGAGTCGGCGGCGGCCTTGGCGACGGCCAGGCTGACGCCGAGGATCGCGTTGGCGCCGAGCGCGGACTTGGCGGGGGTGCCGTCCAGGTCGATCAGGAGCTGGTCGATCAGCCGCTGGTCGGACGCCGGGTAGCCGACGAGCTTCTCGTCGATGGTCTCGTTGACGGCCTTGACCGCGCCCCGGACGCCCTTGCCCCCGTAGCGCTCCCCGCCGTCGCGCAGTTCCACGGCCTCGAACTGGCCGGTGGAGGCCCCGCTCGGCACGGCGGCGTGCGCCTCGGTCCCATCGGCGAGCAGGACCTCGACCTCGACGGTCGGATTGCCGCGGGAGTCCAGGATCTCCCGGGCGAGTACGGCCTCGATCGACGACACGGGGAACCCCCTGATAGTACGGATTGGTCTGGTGCGATCTCCGAGCCTATCCACGTCGGTCTCGGGCCGCCCAACGGGCTCGCCGTTCTCCGGGGGCGGCCCGCGATGAAGGGTTCGGCCCGGCGGCGCGCGGGTCGCGGACGGCGCCGTGCGGCGGCGCGGGGGCGCGGACGCGCCATGACAGGGTTTTACCCGTCCGCGACGGTGGCGTTTGCGCTATTCAGGCAAGGATTTCAGGTACTGGAGGAACGTACCCGGGAGGTCTCCCATACGCGTCCGCCCCCGCCGTCCGCTCACGGGGCCGAGTCACTGGATCTGGCGGACCGTCCTGCGTCACCCGGAGATCCGGGTCCGGGTGACGGTGACGGCCTCGCTGGTCGCCTTGGTGCTGTCGACCGCGCTGTGGGCGGCGATGCTGCTCCTGCTCGCGCAGGACGCGTCCCGCACGACCCTCAACGAGCTGACGCGCCAGGCGGGCCGGACCTCGTTCGTGATAGAGATCGGGAGGCTGCGGAACCCGCTCTCGGGGGCCCCGGGCGACCTCGTCCAGGTGACGGACCGGCAGGGCCGGGTGCTCGCGGCCACGTCGGCGATGCAGGGGCGCCCGGCGGTGCGCTTCCCCGCGCCGCCGAGGGACGCGACCCGCCGCGAGGGCACCGTGTGCGGCGTCGACGCCCCGGGGAACGGCTGCTACCTGATCGTCGAATTCCAGGAGGGCATCGGGCAGTCCGCGCTGTTCGTCAAAGCGCTGGCCCCGAAGCCCGGGCTGCTGCCCCGCCCGCTGCCGGCGGCGCTGCTCGCGCTCGGCATCCCGCTCATCACCGGCCTCGTCGGCTACGGGACGTGGCTGTCGGCGAGCCGCACGCTGCGGCCGGTCGACGAGATCCGCCGGAAGCTGGACGAGATCGCCGCCACCGACCTGGAGCGCCGGGTACCGGCGCCGGGCCGCCGCGACGAGGTGGGGCGGCTCGCCGAGAGCGTGAACGCGACCCTCGACCGGCTGGAGCAGGCGGTCGCGCGGCAGCGGGCGTTCGTCTCCGACGTGTCGCACGAGCTGCGCAGTCCGCTCACCGCGCTGCGGATGGAACTGGAACTGGCGCTCGCGGAGCCGGACGAGACGGACGTGCCGGAGACGCTGCGGACCATCCTGAACAACACCGAGCGCCTGTCGGCGGTGGTGGACGACCTGCTGGCGCTGGCCCGGCTGGAGGCCGACCGGACCTTCCAGCGCGAGCGCGTGGACCTGACCGCGCTGACGGACGAGGAGGTTCTGCGCCGCCCCCGCCGCACCCGGGTGACCATCCTGTCGGAGGGGCCGGTGACGGTGCACGGGGGGCGCAGCGAGCTGGCCAGGCTGCTGACCAACCTGCTCGACAACGCCGACCGGCACGCCACGTCCGAGGTGACGGTGATCCTGCGCAGGGAGCCGCCCGCGACCGCGGTCGTCGAGGTGATCGACGACGGGACCGGCATCGCGCCGGAGGACCGCGAGCGGGTGTTCGAGCGGTTCACCCGGCTGGCCGAGGCCCGGCACCGCGACGCCGGCGGCACCGGCCTCGGCCTCGCGATCTCCCGGGACATCGCCAGGGCGCATCGCGGGTCGCTGATCCTCACCGACCGGGTGGACGGCCGCTCCGGCGCCCGCTTCGTCCTGCGCCTTCCCAGCTGCTAGCCCCGCTCGGGGGCGGCGGGACAGCGGTCGGGGGCGGTCACGGAGACCTCGGCTCCCGGGGCGGGGGCGACGCCCATGGCCTGGGCGAGCTTGCGGAAGACGACCGCCTCGTCCGCGCGGCCCCGCCGCTCCAGGGTGCGGGCCAGCGCCTCGTGGGCCCAGCCGTTGCAGGGGTCGAGGTCGACGAGCCGGCGGAAGGTCGTCTCGGCGCGGCCGAGCTGGGCGCTGTGGAAGTAGGCGCGGCCCAGCAGCTCGACGGCGGCGCGGTTGCCGGGAGCGTCCTGGACGATCGGGACCAGCAGGCGCGCCGCGCCGGTGTAGTCCTTGGCGTCGAAGAACAGCGTCGCGCGCTCGAACTGCTCGTAGGTGGTCATACCGCGCCTCCCCTCGGTTGCTTGGCACCACCCACAACCGGGGGCACCCGGCCTTTGTTCCCGCGGGGTCCCCGGCCGGCGGTCAGCCGAGGCCGAGGGAGTCGCGGAGGCGTTCGCGTTCGGCCTCCAGCACCTCGATCTGGCCCTGCAGTTCCTCCCGCTGGGCGAGGTACTGCCCGGAGTCGACGAAGTCGCCCGCGTCGGCGGGCGGCGCGGGCAGGTCGGCGCGGAGCCGGGCGAGGGACTCCTCGAGGTCGCGGAGCCGGGTGCGTCGTTCGTCCTCGGACTGGTCCATCGTGTCCTCCCGTCAGTGCGGGCCCGCCCCACGCGGGCTCGGCCTCTGCATGCCCCGCACCGGGCGGTCTTCACTTCGTCCGGCGGTCAGATGCGGAGCACGGTCTTGCCGCGGGCGCCGCCGGCCCGGTTGCCGGCCAGCGCGCCGGCCGCCCCGGCGAGCGGCACCTCGCGCTCGACCCGGACGCGGAACGCGCTCGCGTCGATGAGGGCGGAGAGCCGCTCCAGCAGCGCGGACGAGGGCGTGCCCTGGAAGTTGACGCCGCGCAGCCCCCTGGCCTCCATCGCGTCGGGGTTCACCGCCCAGATCGTGCTGATGTACGTACCGCCGGGACGGAGCATCTGCGCGATGTGCTCGGCCATGGCGGTGTCGCTGACCATGTCGAGCACGACGTCGATCCCGTCGGAGTGGACGGCGAGCACCTGCCGGTTGAGGTCGCCCTTGGAGTGGTCGACGGTCTCGTCCGCGCCGAGGCGCCGCATCGTCCCTGCCATGTCGTCGAGGGCGGTCGCGATGACCTTGGCGCCCGCGCGGGACGCGAGTTGCACCGCGCCCTGCCCGACGCCGCCGGTCGCACCCACGACGAGGACGGTCTGCCCGGTGTCGACGCGCGCCTGGTCCACCATGGCGAGCGCGGTCATGCTCGCGGTCGGCACCGCCGCCGCCTGCGTGTAGATCATCCCCGCCGGCATCCTGGCGACCGGCCCGTCATCGCGGGCGATCGCGTACTCGGCATAGCTGCCGAGGCCGCGCTCCGCGCCGAAGAAGGACCCGTAGACCTGCTCTCCTGGCCGCAGCCGGGTCACGCCCTCCCCGACCGCGTCCACGACGCCCGCGCCGTCCTGGCCGAGGATGAGCGGGAACGGCACGTCGAGGGAGTCCTTGAGCATGCCGTCGGCGATCTTCCAGTCGAGCGGGTTCAGCCCGGCCGCGATCAATTTCACGCGGATCTCCCCGGGTCCCGGCTCCGGACGCGGCAGGTTCATCAGCGCCGGTGTGGCGCCGTACTCGGACACGGCGATGGCTCGCATGACGATCGTCCCCCGATCGGCTCTCGCGGAGGTCACCCCCCGCACTGCTCTACCCGACCGGCCGGATGATCACACGCGCGGGCCGGACGGCCCCGGCACCGGGGGGCGTCAGGCGGGCACCTACCGCCCCGGACCGCCGGGCAGCGGCGGACGCGGCCTGTTCCTCCCGGTCTCGCCGGATTTCTTCCCGCCCTTGCTGATACGCAACGTGATGGTGGTGCCGGGCTCGGCCGGACCCGGGCCGGGGGACATGCCGGCGACCGTGCCCTTCGGGTACCGGCGGGACGCGACCGGGGAGCCGACGGCGACCTTGAAGCCGGCGGCGCGGAGCCTGGCGACGGCGTTCCGCGGCTTCATGCCGCGTACGTCGGGAACCTTCGCGCGGTCCTCACCGGATCCCTTGCTGAAGTAGTGCGACGGCGGCCGGTGGAACGGCGAGGGGTCCGTGCCCCGCAGCGCGCCGCTCATGCTCTGCTGCCAGATCGGCGCGGGGATGGTCGCGCCGAACACGGGGCCGTAGCACCGTCCGTCCATGCAGAGGTCGCCCATCGGATACCGGTAGCCGCCGCGCGGGTCCCCGACCCAGACGGCCGCGGCCAGGTCCGGGGTGTAGCCGGCGAACCAGGCGGCGGAGAAGTCGTCGACGGTGCCGGTCTTGCCGGCGGCGGGACGGCCGATGCCCATCCCCCGCGCCGTGCCCTTGGTGAGGACGCCGCGCAGCACGTAGTTGACGGCGTCCGCGACCCCCTGGTCGATCACCTGCGCGCAGTCGCGGCCCGGCACCTTCAGCCGGTGGCCCCCCGCGTCCTTGATCTCCTTGATCGCGATCGGCTCGCAGTATTCGCCGCGGGCGCCGAACGCCGCGTACGCGGCGGCGAGCCGCAGCGGGGAGACGGGGTTGAAGCCGAGCGTGAAGGCCGGGTACTGCTCCAGCGGCTTGCCGGTCGCCTGCTTCATCCCGAGCCGTTCGGCCATCTTGACCGTGTCGCAGAGGCCGACCTTCTTCTCCAGGGCGAGGAAGAACGTGTTGACCGAGTGGTGCGTCCCGGTGACGATGCTGAACTCCTTGCCGCCCTCGCCGTCGGCGGCGTTGCGCAGCGACGCGCCGGGATCGCCGACCCGCTCACCGCGGCAGTTGCGGAAGCCGACGGGCGTGAACGCGCGCGGCGCCATCAGCCGGGTGCCGAACGGCAGTCCCTCGTCCAGCGCGGCGGCCAGCGTGAACGCCTTGAACGTCGACCCGGCCTGCATGCCGATGCTGGAGCCGTGGCCGGCGTCCGCGGCGAAGTTGATCCAGGTCTTGCCGCGCTCCTTGTCGGGACCGAGCGCGCGGTCGACGGCCATCGCCTTGATCTCGCCGGTGCCCGGCCGCACCATCGCCTCGGCGGCGGCCTTGTGCGCGGAGTTGCGCGGCGGGACGTGCCGGTCCACGGCGCGCTGCGCGGCCTTCTGCGCCCGCGGGTCCATCGTGGTGCGGATCGTGAGGCCGCCGCGTTTGAGCAGCTTCTCCCGCTCCCCTGCCGTCTTGCCGAACACCGGGTTGGTGAGGATCTCGCGCTGCACGTAGTCGCAGAAGAACGGCGCCTTACTGGTCACGCAGCCGCTGCGCACGCGGTCGACGTCCAGCTTGATGGGCTGCTTCTTGGTCTCCGCGACCGTGGCGGGGTCGGCCCAGCCGAGGCCGGCCATCCGGTCCAGGACGGTGTCGCGGCGCTGTCGCGCCTCGCCGGGATGCCGGATCGGATCGTAGGCGTAGGGGTAGCGGATGATGCCGGCGAGCAGCGCCGCCTCGGCGAGGTTCAGCTGGGAGGCGTGCTTGGAGAAGTAGTGCCGGGACGCGGTCTCGATGCCGTAGGCGCCGTCCCCGTAGTAGGCGATGTTGAGGTAGCGGCGCAGGATCTCGTCCTTGCTGAACTTCTTCTCCATCGCCACCGCGTACCGCAGTTCGCGTATCTTGCGGGCGGCGGTGACCTCGTTGGCCGCCTCCCGCTCCTCGGCGTTGTCGGCCTGGGTGAGCAGCAGGTTCTTCACGTACTGCTGGGTGATGCCGGAGCCGCCCTGGGTCACCTGACCGTGGCTGAGGTTGCTCGCGAGCGCCCGCAGCGTGCCCTGGGCGTCGATGGCGCCGTGCTCGTAGAACCGGCTGTCCTCGATCGCCAGCACCGCCGTGCGGGCGACCGGGGCGATCCTGTCCAGCGGGACGTCCACCCGGTTCTGGTAGAAGAACGTCGCGATGACGGAGCCGTCCGCGGCGAGGATCCTGGAGCGCTGCGGGACGCCGGACGTCGTCAGGTTCACCGGCTCGCCGTCGAACCAGCCGGCCGCGTCGCGGGCGCCGGTCCCGGCCGTGCACGCGGTGGGCAGCAGCATGAGTGCGACGAGGACGCCGGCGAGACCGCCGAGCGCGCCCAGCCCGCGCAGCGCGCGGGCCTTCTCGGCGCGGGTCGTGGACGGGCTGAGGACGCGGCGCGGGCGGCGC
>NZ_BCQQ01000063.1 GCF_001552155.1 Actinomadura formosensis NBRC 14204
GCGCGGCCGTCACGGGCTGCGGCGCCTGCGTGACCTGGCCCTGCGGGGCGGTCGGGGCCGGCGAGCCGCCGGCCCGCTTCCCCGGATCGCCGCCGCCCGCCAGCGCGAGGGCCCCGATGCCGAGCACCAGCCCGCCGACGAGCGCGACGCCGGCCGCGACGATCAGCCCCCGGCGCGGCCCGTCCTGCGGCCGGCCGGGGAGAGGTCCGGGCGGGCTCGGGTGCGGTGTCGTCGGACCCGTCACGCCGGGTGCGCCGCCCGCGGCGAAGCCGCCCGTGGGAGAGCCGCCCGTGGGAGAGCCGTTCGTGGTGGAGCCGCTCGCCCGCGGGTCGCTGGTGGTGGGCGCCCACTCCGGGACGAGCGGCGGCCCCGGCAGGCCGGGCGCCGGGCCCGGTGTCACCGCGCTGCCGCTGTACGCCACGTCCGTGACCGGCAGGCCGAGTTCCGCCTGCGCCCGCTGAAGCGCCTGCGCGAACTCCACGGCGGTCGTGTAACGCTGCTCGGGCGTCTTGGCCATCGCGCGCCCGATGACGTCCGCGACCGGCTTCGGCACGTCCGGCCGGGGGATCGGCGGCGGCGGGTCGTGCAGGATCCGCAGCATCAGCAGCGCGATGCCCTCACCGGGCGGGCCCTTGAACGCCGGCTGCCCGGCGAGCAACTGGTAGAGCGTCGAGCCGAGCGAGTAGATGTCGGCGCCGATGCCGGGCGGCCGGCCCTCCAGCACCTCGGGCGCCGCGTGGTGCGGGGTGAACGCCTGGGTGTGCGTGGCGTCGAAGGAGTCGACCAGGCGGGCGATGCCGAAGTCGGCGAGCGCGGGCTCCCCGTACCGCGACAGCAGCACGTTCTGCGGCTTGACGTCCCGGTGCAGGACGTCGGTCTCGTGCGTGGCGGCGAGCGCGCCCGCCGTCTTCACCCCGATCCGCAGCACGTCCGCGACCGGCAGCGGCCCCTCCTTCGCGAGCCGGTCGGTGAGCGCGCCGTGCTCGAAGTACTCCATGGCGATGTAGGGACGGCCGGCGCGGGTGGTGCCGGTGTCCAGCACGGTCACGATGTTGGGATGCCCGGAGAGCCGTCCGGTGATCTTGCATTCGCGCTGGAAGCGGCGCATCGCCGCGGCGTCCACCGTGCCGACCGACA
Source organism: Actinomadura formosensis NBRC 14204 (assembly GCF_001552155.1). GTDB lineage: Bacteria > Actinomycetota > Actinomycetes > Streptosporangiales > Streptosporangiaceae > Spirillospora > Spirillospora formosensis. Next base: position 1,138 of record NZ_BCQQ01000063.1, read on the forward strand.
GGACCTTGAGCGCGACCGTCCGGTCGAGGCGCTCCTGGTGCGCGCGGTAGACGACGCTGAAGCCGCCCTCGCCGATCTGCTCCAGCACCCGGTAGCCCGGGACGTCCTCGGTCATGGGTCCGGGGATGCCTTTCCTCACTCGTCTCGCCCGGGGTGCGGCGGGGCGCGAACGTCCGGCGCCGCGCGGCGCGGGACCGTTCCCCGGAAGGTCAACAGCGTAGTACGGGGACGAATCAGGCGTGACCTCTCGCGCCGACCCGCGGGCTCCCGCCCCCGGCCAAGTGACATATACGGAAATGCAATGACATTTCTATTCGGCTGGTTAATCGTTGTCCCAAGTCCGGCCGGCGGCGGACCGCCGCGCCCTACCCTCGGGTTCCGCGACGATGGAACGGCCCAGAGGGAGTGGCCCCCCGTGACCGACGATGTCCTGACGAAGGCGCGGCCGGAAACGCCGCCGACCGATTCGGCTTATGCGGACCTTGTCCGAATGGCGTATTTTGTTCTGCCGGGCCGGGGGAAGCGCGTCCACCGGCTGGCGATCGCCCGCCGGATCGTGGACGGCACCGCGCGCGGCACCCGCGACCGCTCCGCCGCCGGGCGCGCCCGGCGGCGGACCCGCGTGCTGCGCCGGGCGCTGCGCCCCTCCCGCCGGCTCCAGATCGGCCTCGGCCCCTGGCTGCGCGCACTGCCCGCGCAGCTGCCCGACCCCGCGCTCACCACGGTGCTGTCCCGGCTCGCCCCGCACGTCCGCGCCGCCTACGTGCTCGGCCGCATCGAGGGGCTGCCCCGCTACGAGATCCGCGACCAGCTGATCGAGCTCGGGGTGCGCGCCCCGTGGTCGGCGATCCGCGCCGCCGAGGCCGTCCAGGTGCCCGCGCCGCGCGGCGCCGACCGGTTCGGGCCGGAGGCGCTGCGCCCCGTCCGCAACCGGTCGGTGCTGCCGCTCGCGGCCGTCGTCGTGCTGACCGGCGGGCTCGTCGCCGCGGTGGTCGCGACCGGGGGCGGCGGCCCGCGGGAGGCGTCCGCGCACTCCCTGCGGCTGGTCGCGGCCGCCCCGGACGCCTGGACGCGCGGCGCCCGCACCCTCGACGCCTGGCCCGCGCGCGGCGACCTCGCCGGCGACCGGGCGTTCACCCGCCGCGCCGCCGGTGCCTGGTCGGCCGCGACCGGGGACCGGCGCGCCGCGCGGGGCACCGCCCGGCTCCTCTACGCGGGCCGCCTCGACGGAACGCCCCTCGCCGTCATGCGGAGCGGCGGCCTGCTGGCCCGCTACACGCCCGGCCGGCTGGACGTCGCCGCCGCCGGCACCGACCCGTCCGCCCCGATCGCCCTCGGCGGCGGACGCTACCTCCTCGCCCCCTGGGACACCGGGCCCGAGACCCTCACCGGCCGGCCGCTCGCCGTGTCCGGCGGGGTGACCGCGCCCGCCCGCGCCCGCACCGGATGCGGCCGGGGCCCGCTGTTCCACCTCGGCTCCCGGACGTTCGGCGACCTCGGCGGGCCGCGCGCCACCGCCCTCGCCTACCGGCTGCCCGAGGACCGCCCGGACGGCACCGGGCGGCCGGCTCGCCTCGGGCCGCGGGGCCGCGGGATCTGGGACCGGCTGGCCTGCGCGGCGGCCGATCCGGCGAAGCCGGTGTCGGAGGCGACGGCGTCCGGCTTCTGGTCCGGTGAGCTGCCGTACGGCGGGACGTCCGCCGAGTGGGTCTGCACCCGCCTGACCTACGCCGCCGGCGGCACCGGCGCCCAGGCGGCGCTCCTCGGCGGGGAGGCCCGGCCGACCGGCGCCTGCGACCCCGGCCGCCCGGTCAGCGGGACCTGGTGGCGCGCCCCGTCCGGCCGCTGGTACTACTTGGCGGCGGCCGGACACGGCCGCGTCCCGCACGCGGCCGGCCTCCGCCGCTCGACGAGCTGGAACGGCCTGCTCGTCGGCACCGGCACCCCGCAGGCACCGGTCACCCTGACCGCCCGCTGACCGGAACCCGCGTCAGCGAACGCTTACCCGAATGGTGCACACTGGGGGAGACCGAACAAGATTCAGGGAGTCGCAGATGGGCAAGGGGCCGCTGTCCGGAGTACGGGTGATCGAGCTGGCCGGGATCGGGCCGGGCCCGTTCGCCGCGATGCTGCTGGCCGACCTCGGCGCCGACGTGATCCGCGTCGACCGCGCCTCCGCCGTCCGGGACGGCGAGCGGACCGGCGGCACCGACTTCACCAACCGGGGCAAGCGGTCGATCGCCATCGACCTGAAGAACGAGCGGGGCCGCGAGGTCGTGCTCCGCCTGGTGGACAGGTCCGACGTCCTCCTCGAAGGGTTCCGGCCCGGCGTCACCGAACGCCTCGGCATCGGCCCGGACGACTGCCTCGCCCGCAACCCGCGCCTGGTCTACGGCCGGATGACCGGCTGGGGGCAGCAGGGCCCGCTCTCCCACACCGCCGGCCACGACGTCGGCTACATCGCCGTCACCGGCGCCCTGCACGCGATCGGCCGCGCCGGCGGCCCGCCGCAGGTCCCGATGAACCTCCTCGGCGACTTCGCCGGCGGCAGCATGTACCTGATCGTCGGGGTCCTGTCCGCCCTCCTCGAAGCCAGGACGAGCGGACGCGGCCAGGTCGTCGACGCCGCCATCGTGGACGGCACCGCGCACCTGTCGACCTTCATCCACGCCTTCCTCGCGGGCGGGCTCTGGGAGGACCGCCGCGGCGTCAACATGCTCGACACCGGTGCCCCCTGGTACGACGTCTACGAGACCTCCGACGGCCGCCACATGGCCGTCGGCGCCATCGAGTCCCAGTTCTACGCCGAGTTCCTCCGCCTCCTCGGCCTCGACGGCGAGGACCTCCCGCACCAGCACGACCGCGCCGGCTGGCCGGCCCTCCGCGAGCGCTTCGCCGCGGTCTTCCGCACGAAGACCCGTGACGAATGGGCGGAGATCTTCGTCCCGAGCGACGCCTGCGTGGCCCCCGTCCTGTCCCTGACCGAGGCCGCCGAGCACCCCTACAACACGGCCCGCGACGTCTTCCCCGACCTCGCGGGCCACCGCCAGCCCGCCCCGGCGCCCCGCTTCTCGCGCACCGCCACCGCGACCGACGGCGTCCCCGCCCTTCCCGGCGGCCAGACCCGCGCCGTCCTGGACGACCTGGGCTTCGACGACGCCGAGACCCTCCTGAAGGAGGGCGCCGTAGCCCAGGCATGAGCCCCAGGGCGCCCGGCGGACCCCGCCGGGCGCCGCTTTTCCCGGGGTCAGCCGGTCGCGTCCGCCACGGCCCGCGCCCAGAGCCCGAGGGCGTCGTCGATCTGCTCCCCGGTGACGATCAGCGGCGGGATCATCCGGACGACGTTGCCGTACGCTCCGCAGGTCAGCAGCAGGAGCCCGTGTTCGACCGCCGCCTTGTGCGCCCGCTGCGCGGTGGCGGCGTCCGGCTCCCCGTCCGGCGTGGTGAACTCGCTGGCCTGCATCAGCCCGAGCCCGCGCACGTCGCCGATCCCCGGATGGTCGGCGGCGACCTTGCGGAGCCCGTCGTGCAGCCGCGCGCCCTGCCGGGCGGCGTTGCCGACGAGGTCCTCCTCGGCGATGACCTGGAGCGTGGCGAGCGCGGCGGCGCACGCGACCGCGTTACCCCCGTACGTGCCGCCCTGCGAGCCCGGCCGGGCCTTCTCCATCAGCGCGGTGGGCGCCGCGATCGCCGACAGCGGGAACCCGCTGGCCAGCCCCTTCGCCGTGATCAGGACGTCCGGGCGCACGGCCGCGTGCTCGTGCCCCCAGAACCGGCCGGTCCGCCCGAACCCGGTCTGCACCTCGTCTGCGATCAGCAGGATGCCGTGCCGGTCGGCGCGTTCGCGCAGCCCCTCCAGGAACGCGGGCGGCGCCGGGATGTAGCCGCCCTCGCCGAGGACGGGCTCGACGACGAACGCGGCCGTGTCGGACGCCGGGCTCGCGGTGACCAGCAGGTAGTCCAGCTCGCGCAGCGCGAACCGGGTCGCCTCCTCCTCGTCCCACCCGTACCGGTAGGACTGCGGGAACGGTGCGATGGCGGCGCCGGGCATCAGCGGGCCGATGCCCGCGCGGAACTTCGTGCCCGCCGTGGTGAGCGCGGCGGCGCCCATCGTCCGGCCGTGGAACGAGCCGTGGAAGACGACGATGTTCTGCCGCCCGGTCGCGTGCCGGGCGAGCCGGATGGACGCCTCGACGGCCTCGCTGCCGCTGTTGAGGAAGAACAGCGAGTCCAGGCCGTCCGGCAGCACCTCGCCGAGCGCGTCGACCAGCCGCAGCAGCGGCTCGTGCATGACGGTCGTGTACTGCCCGTGGATCAGCGTGCCTACCTGCTCCCGCGCCGCCTCCACCACCCGCGGGTGGCAGTGGCCGGTGCCCGTGACCCCGATGCCCGCGGTGAAGTCCAGGTGCCGGCGGCCGTCGGTGCCGTAGAGGTACACGCCCTCGCCGCGGGCGGCCAGGACGGGGGTGGCCTGCTTGAGCAGGGGTGAGAGCGTAGCCATGCGTCCTCCGGTAGATTGTCGACAATCTGCAATCTAAGTGTCCGGTGGCCGGGTGTCCAGGGGCGTTCCCGCTACGGCTGCGAGGTGCGGAGCCGCTGGATGGAGTCGGTCATGTGCTCCTCGATGAGCGCCAGCAGCCGCTCCTCCTCGCCGTCGCCGATCGCGTCGACGAGCCGGCGGTGCTCCTCCACGAGGTCGGACGGCTCGGGATAGGTGTCCTGCAGCGCGTTCAGGCACATGCGCGTCTCCACCAGCAGGGTGTGCGCCATCCGCTCCAGCCGGGGGCTGCCGGACGAGCTGACCAGCACCTCGTGGAACGCCTGGTCGGCGTCGCTCATCGCGACCCGGTCGCGCTGCCGCGCCGCACCCACCAGCGCTTCGAGGGCCTCGGTGAGCCGGGCGACCGCCTCACCGCGGTTCCGCGCCATGATCAGCCGGCACGCCTCCCGTTCGATCGCGAGCCGGGCGAGGTAGACGTCCTCGACGTCCCCCTCGTCCAGCGTGATCACGAACAGCCCGCGGTGCGGCTCGCTGACCAGCAGCCCCTCCTGGACGAGCCGCTGCATCGCCTCGCGCAGCGGCCCGCGGCTGATGCCGAGGCGCCCGGCCAGCTCGGCCTCGCCGAGCTGCGCACCGGGCTCCAGCGACCCGTACATGATCGCCGAACGCAGCTCGTCCGAGACGAGCTCGACGGTCGACTTGCGGGGGACAGGTTCCAGCTCACCCAATCGGCCCATGCCGCAGGCCCCTTTCCTCATAGCTTCCAGGTATGCCGTCCCAGCCCGGTGATACCGGCGGAGACGGTGGCGGGCACGGCGAACAGCCGGCCCAGCCCGGTGCGCGGAGGGAGCCCCCCGGGGCCGGACGCGAGCCGCAGCCCCTCCCACACGCTCACCTGGTTGGCGGTCAGCACGGGCTTGCCGACCAGCGCCTCGAGTTCGTCGAGCCAGGCCACGGTGTGCAGCGCGGTGTCGGGCACCAGCACCGCCTCGGCGTCCGGATGGTCGTTGGCCGCGACGAAGGCGAGCACCTCGTCACGTCCGAGGGTGCCGACCTCGGCGGCGGTGACGATGCCCCGGCAGGACAGTGCCACCACCTCGACGCCGGCGTGGCCGAGGAAGCCGGCGAACTGCGCGGCGACGTCGGCCGGATAGGTCGCGGCGACCGCGACCCTGGTCACGCCGAGCTCCTGCGCCGCGTGCACGAACGCGAACGACGTGCTGGACGCGGGCACGCCCGTGATCTCCTGGACGTCCGCGACCTGCCGCGCGGCGCCCTCCCAGCCGAACACGAAGCTTCCGCTCGTGCAGGCCCAGACGGCGGCTTTGACGCCCATGGCGCGCAGCGCGCGCGCACCCTCGCCGAGGACGTCCGGGCCCCCGATGTCCAGCAGCGCGTCGACGCGGTGGGCGTCCTCGCGCATGAGCGTGTGCACGACCGGCAGGCTGACCTCGCCGAGGGCGCGCTCGATGGCGGGGTAGTCGTCCTCGGCGCTGTAGCCCGGGTACAGGAACCCGGCGCTCACCATGTTCGGCCGCATGTTGCGGGCGATCATACCTTCGCGGATCATGGACGCCGCTCCCTTCAAGCCGCCGTGGACGGGGCGAATTCCACCAGCGACTGCCCGGGACCGGCCGCGGTACGGCCCATCGCGCGCAGCGCCGAGCACATCGTCACCTGGTTGGCGGTGAGCACCGGCTTGCAGATCATCTGTTCCAGCGGCGCGATGATGTCGTACGTCGGCACGTTCGTGCAGCTGATGAACACGGCCTCGGCCTCGGGGACGTCCACCGTGGACACCGCCGCCACGATCTCGCCGTAGCCGACCTTCCAGATGTGGCTGAGCAGCCCCAGCCCGACCGACGACACGACCTCGATGCCGTACTCGCCGAGGAACGACAGGAGCCGGTCGGTGACCGCGTCGATGTAGGGGGTGACGACCGCGATGCGCGAGACGTTGAGCAGCCGGAGCGACTCCACGAGCGCGCCCGAGGTCGTCGTGGACACCGGTGCGCCGGCCGACAGCATCGACCGGTGCAGCTCCAGCTCGCCCGCCTTGCCGCGGATGAAGCTGCCGGACGCGCACGCGTAGGCGACCGCGAGCGGCTCGGGTGCGAGGACGTCCCGGGTCGCCTGCCGGACGATCGACTGGTCGGACAGCGCGGCGGCCATCTCGACGGTGACCGGGACGGGGACGTACGGGAGCCGGGTCATGAACAGTGACACGTCGTCGGGCGTCCACCGCCACAGTTCGCGGTCGAGGGCGAAGTCGAACGGCGCGACCACCCCGATACCGTGCTGGGCCAGGAGTTCGGGGCCGACGACCAGCGTGGGGTCGAATGCCATCTGGGTGCCCGCCGCTCTAGGACTCGGCGCGGCTGTAGACGAGGCGCTCGCCGATACCGCCGGAGCGCCAGACGTCGTTGCAGGCCTCGGCCATCCGGTCGAGCCCGTCGACGATCGTCGCGTACACGTTGCCGGGGACCCAGCCGACGTCCCCGTTCAGCAGCAGGTTGTTGCGGCCGTAGAAGATGGCGAGGTCGATGACGCCGGGCAGCGCGTGGATGTTCTTCTCCTCCTTGAACTTCCGGTCGAGCATCCCGCCGGGGAAGGAGAAGTAGACGACGTCGCCCGGGATGGGGGTGACGGTGGGGTTCTCCAGGCCGACCTCTTCCTCGGAGAACCGTTCGACCATCGTGTACACCTCGTTGCGGGCGTACTTGGCGTGGTACGCCTCGCCGCCGAGGGGCAGGGCGCGCCATACCGCCTCGCAGGTCCGCGGGGCGTCCTTCTCCAGTAGCTCCGCGACGCATGAGACGCCGCGACGTTCCAGAGTGATGGTCATGAGCTTGGGCATGCTGGGCCTCCCCGCGACAGGGGTGGGCGAGAGCGTCGCCACCCGAAGGACTCTTTCCGTTAGAGCGCTCTGGGATCCGTCCTGGCCCTGCTGGGCAGCGGTTGCGACGGTCTTGCAGCACACGTGGTCAGGGCGGTGAACCCGGGGTCGCGGGGCACCGCGCTGATTGTTGACAATCCTACGAACGCTTCCTAGCGTGTCAATGCCTCTCCGAGGTGCCTTCACCTAACTCCGCACACCCCGGAAGTGACGCCGATGGAGCCTGTCCAGCACGGACCCGGTGGGTCCCCTGACGTGGTGGTACTCGTCGGGGACGTCCATCCGCGCGGCATGGCGGAGGCGGAGCGGCTCGCGCGTGTCCGGTACGTGCGGGAGACGGAGCTGGCGGAGGCCCTTCCCGGTGCCGACGCGGTCTTCATGTGGGACTTCCTGTCGGACGCGCTGGCGGGCGCGTGGCCGCCGGGCGGGGGCCCGGACTGGGTGCACATCGCGAGCGCCGGCGTCGACCGCCTGCTGTTCCCCGCCCTGGTCGAGGGTGACACCATCGTCACCAACTCGCGAGGGATCTTCGACGAGCCGATCGCCGAGTACGTCCTCGGGCTCGTGCTGGCGTTCGCCAAGGACCTGCACACCACCCTCCGGCTGCAGGGCGAGCGCCGCTGGCGGCACCGCGAGACCGAGCGGATCACCGGCGCCCGCGCGCTCGTCATCGGCACCGGGCCGATCGGCCGCGCCATCGGCCGCCGCCTCGGCGCGGCCGGGCTCGCCGTCGCCGGCGCCGGCCGCACCGCCCGCGACCCCGACCCCGACCTCGGCACCGTCCATCCGGTGGAACGGCTGGACGAGGCGCTCGCCGAGGCCGACTACGTGGTGCTCGCCGCGCCGCTGACCCCGCAGACCCGCGGCATGATCGACGCCGCCGCGCTGGCGCGGATGCGGCCGTCCGCGCGGCTCATCAACGTGGGGCGCGGTGCGCTGGTGTGCGAGCCCGACCTCGTCAAGGCGCTCCACGACGGCCGGATCGCGGGCGCCGCGCTCGACGTCTTCGAGGACGAGCCGCTCCCGGCGTCCTCGCCGCTGTGGGAGATGCCGAACGTCGTCGTCTCCCCGCACATGTCCGGCGACGTGATCGGCTGGCGGGACGAGCTCGTCCGGCTGTTCACCGACAACCTCGGCCGTTACGTGTCCGGCCGCCCGCTGCGCAACGTCGTGGACAAGCGGCTCGGCTATGTCGGATCGACCATGGACAAGAGGAGGCGGTCATGAGCGACGCGGCCGACCTGACCGCGACCGAACTGCTGGCGGAGTACGGGGCCGGGGCGCTCTCCCCGGTCGAGGCCGCCGAGGCCGTCCTCGCCCGGATCGCGCGGGACGACCCGGGCATCAACGCGTTCTGCCTCGTCGACGAGGAGACGACGCTCGACATGGCGCGCGCCGCGGCCGACCGGTGGCGGCGCGGCGCGATGCTCGGCCCGCTGGACGGCGTGCCCGTCTCCATCAAGGACGTCCTGCTCACCCGCGGCTGGCCCACGCTGCGCGGCTCCACGACCACCGACCCGGCGGGCCCGTGGGACGAGGACGCGCCGGCGGTGGCGCGGCTCCGCGAGCAGGGCGCGGTGTTCGTCGGCAAGACGACCACGCCCGAGTTCGCGTGGAAGGGCGTCACCGACAGCCCGCTCACCGGCGTCACCCGCAACCCGTGGGACACCTCCCGCACGCCGGGCGGGTCGAGCGGCGGCGCGGCGGCGGCCGTCGCGGCGGGCATGGCGCCGCTCGCGCTCGGCACCGACGGCGGCGGCTCGGTGCGCATCCCGGCCGCGTTCACCGGCACGTTCGCCCTCAAGCCGACGTACGGCCGCGTCCCGCACTACCCGGCGAGCCCGTTCGGCACGCTCGCGCACACCGGCCCGATGACCAACACGGTCGCGGACGCGGCGCTGCTGCTGGACGCGGTGTGCGGCGCCGACGGCCGGGACTGGTCGTCGCTGCCGCCGCCGGACGTCCCGTTCACCGGCGGCGGGCCGGACGAGCTGACCGGCCTGCGCGTCGCGTTCAGCCCCGACCTCGGGTTCGCGGAGGTCGATCCGCAGGTCGCGGCGTCCGTGGCGGCCGCCGCCGAGGTGTTCACCGAACTGGGCGCGAAGGTCGAGCAGGTCGATCCGGGGCTCGGCGGCGACCCCGTCGAGGAGTTCGAGATCCTCTGGTTCGCGGGTGCCGCCAAGGTCGTCGAGCACCTGTCCGCGCAGGCTCGGACGCGGCTCGACCCGGGCCTTCGGGAGATCTGCGAGCAGGGTGCGCGGTACTCGGCCGCCGACTACCTCGCCGCCACCGCCCGCCGCATGGAGCTGGGCCGCGTCATGGGCCTGTTCCACGAGCGGTACGACCTGCTGCTGACGCCGACGATGCCGATCGCCGCGTTCGAGGCCGGCCGGGAGGTCCCGGCGGGCTCGCCGTCCCCGCGCTGGACGAGCTGGACCCCGTTCACCTACCCGTTCAACATGACCCAGCAGCCCGCCGCGAGCCTGCCGTGCGGCTTCACCGCGGACGGGCTGCCCATCGGCCTGCAGGTCATCGGCGCCCGGCACGCCGACGCCCTGGTCATGACCGCCTGCGCCGCCTACGAGCAGGCGCGCCCGTGGCGTGGCCGGCGGCCGGAGCGGGGCGCCGGCGGGAGGCCCTGAGCAGCCGGGCCACTGCGTCTCGTCCCGCTTTCGCCCGCGCACGTGCTCACTGGGGCGGGCCTTCCGTCAGGCGGAGCGTGGTCGCCATCCGGGTTCCCTGGGGGATCGTCCACTCGACGCGGACGGTGTCGCCCGGATGATGTGACAGCATCAGCGTCGTGAGGGTGGACGGGCTGTCCACCACGCTGTCGCCGAAGGCGATGATCGCGGCGCCGACCGGGATGCCGGCGGCCTCGGCCGGGGTGCCGGGCACGATCTCGGCGACCAGCGCGCCGGGGGAGCGGCCGTTGGGGCGGACCTTCACGCCGAGCATGGCCGTGGGGCCGATGTGCACGGTCGAGGACGCCTCGCCGCGCTGGATCCGCCGGGCGATCTCCAGCGCCCGGTTGGACGGGATGGCGTAGCCGCGGTGGTACTTCGCCTCCTTCGTCCCCTTGGTGGGGAGCCCGGCGGACGCGGCGGTGTTGATGCCGATCACCTTCCCGGCGGTGTTCAGCAGCGGTCCGCCGGAGTCGCCCGGCTTGATCGGCGCGTTGGTCTCGATCAGCCCGGTGAGCCGCTCGGACGTGCCGGTGCTGTCGTCGCGGGCGGTGATGGACTGCTCCAGCGCGGTGACCTCGCCGGTGACGACGGCCGGCGTCCCGCCCCTGCCGCCCGCGTTGCCGACGGCGGTCACCGGGTCGCCGACCCCGGCCCCGGCCACGGACGCGAACGAGGCGGCCTTCAGCCCGGACGCGCCGGTCAACCGGATCACCGCGATGTCGCCCGCCCGGTCGTAGCCGACGACCTCCGCCGGATAGGTGCGGCGGTTGTCGGTGTCGGTGCCCCTGATCGTGGTGGCGCCCCTGATGACGTGGTTGTTGGTGAGCACGAACCCGGCCGCGGTGAGCACGATGCCCGTCCCGGCGGCGCGGGTTCCGTCGAGGGGCTGCTCGGTCTCGATGTTGACGACGCCGGGCCGGCGTCCGCTGGGCTTGGCGTGCCCGGTCGCGGGGGTCGTGACGGGCGGCGGGACGTTCTCGTGCCGGCCGCTGTCCGGCACCCGGCAGCCGGGGACGAGGAGGGCCGCCGGCATGGCCAGGAGCATCAGAATCGCGGCACGGGCGCCGCGAGGGCTCGCGCTCACCACGGCGCCTCCTCCCCCCAGGGTCCTTCCATGATTCCCGATTCCCAGGGAATAGTCCGAGATGGGAGAAAGTGCCGGATGGGGAGGGGGCGCCGGGGCGCGCCGCGTCAGCGGGTGAAGTAGTGCCGGGGGTTCTCGATCAGCATCTGGTCGAGCTGCGCGCCGGTGACGCCGGGGCGTCCATGGCGCACTTGAGGAACGCGGCCTTGACGCCGGTTCCGGCGATGCCCTCGGTGAGGTCGCGGGTGAAGTGGGCGATCATCGGGTCGGGGCCGCCGTCCAGCATCGTGCCGGGGCCCCGGAAGTGGAACTGGAACGGAAGGTCGCTGTAGGGGTAGATGCCCGTCGCGACGATGATGTTGAGCTCGGGGACCTGCTCGGCGATCCGCTGGATGCGCGGGATGTGGCGGCCGAGCCCCACACGGCCGGGTCGGCGATCGTGGTGATGCCGCGGCTCTCCCTCCGCGCACCCCACGGGTGCATACCGACCGGTCGGTTTCTGGCAAGCTGGGACGTGGAACGCACCCGCGTCAATGGGAGGTGCCCAGGTGACGGACACGGAATCGAGACCAGGGCCGGAGCCGATGGCGCCCGTCCGGCGGAGCGAGGTCGAGCGGCGCATCCTGGACGCCGCGCTCCGCCTGTTCGCCGAACGCGGCTTCGACGGGACGTCCGTGCAGGAGATCGTCGCGGCGGCCGAGGTCACCAAGGGCGCCCTGTACCACTACTTCGACTCCAAGCACGATCTCCTCTACGAGATCTACCACTCGCTGATCGCCCGGCAGCTCGCCGACCTCGGCGCGGTGCTCGCCCGCGGCCTGCCGCCGCGCGAGACGGTCCACGCGGTGCTGACCGGGCTGATCCGCAGCACGGCGGAGCACATCGACGAGGCGAAGGTCTTCTCCCGCGAGATGCACCGGCTGGACGACGCCCGGATGCGCTCGGTCCGCGCCGACCGCCGCCGCTACCACGTGATGTTCCGCGGCCTCATCGAGCAGGGCCTGCGGGACGGCGTGTTCAGCACCGCCACGCCCGCCGAGACCGTCACGCTCGTCGCACTCGGCATGGTGAACCAGATGCCGTCCTGGTACCGGCCGGACGGCCCGAAGACCGCCGGGCGGCTCGCGGACGAGGTCGCCGGCTTCGTCCTCGCCGCCCTCGGCTAGCGCCTCGCCTGCAGATGCAGGGCGGCGTCGCGGACGTCGCCGAGTTCGGCGTCCCAGTCGCCCGGCGGGGACAGCGGCATCAGCACGAACTTCGACAGCCCCGCCTCGACGAGCCGCTTGAGATGCGCCTCCAGACCGTCCAGGTCGGGGGCGACGTCGTCGAGCGGAGCGGGCCCGCTGACCCGCCGCCGGACACGGTCGAACCGGTCCCGGGCCTGCGCGGACAGCGGCCCGCGCCGGTAGGGGACGACGGCGCCGAAGTGCTCCTCCTCGATCTCGCGTCCCGCGCCCGCCGCCGCCTCCTGGACGGCGGCCCGCCCGCGTTCCCCCTCCGCCGGGGTGATGAAGGAGGCGAGCCACCCGTCCGCCAGCCGCCCGGTGCGGCGCAGCTCGGCCTCGGAGGTTCCGCCCATCCACACGTCGAACCCCCGCGCCGCCGGTTGCGGCAGGACGCGCAGCCCCTCGTAGCGGAACCGCGGCCCGTCGTGGGTGACCTCCTCCCCGGCCCAGAAGCGGCGCAGCAGCGGCAGCGCCTCCTCGAAGATCGCCGCCCGTTCCTCCCGCCGCACGCCGAACGCCTGCTGCTCGCCGGCGTGCCGCTGGCCGAGCCCGAACGCGGGCAGCAGCCGCCCGCCGCAGAGCACGTCGAGCGAGGCGAGCTGCCCGGCGAGGACGGCGGGGGAGCGGCCCGGCAGCGTCAGCACGGCGGTGCCGATCTTGATCCGGGAGGTCAGCGCCGCCGCGTAGGCGAGCGTGACCACCGGGTCGAGTGCGGGCCCGGTGACCCGTTCGGAGACCCACAGCGAGTCGAACCCCTCGCGTTCGAGCCCGAGCGCGAGGGCGGCCGGCGTCTGCGGGCCGAGCGGGGACGCGGTGGGGGCCATGCCGATGCGAACGATCACCTCTCGACCGTACGCGGCGTCAGTTCCGTGACGCAACCATGGAAGGAGGGGCGGCGATCACGGCGGCGTCAGAACGGGAAACGCTCGGCCGCGGCGACGACGGCACCGGTGACGGTCGCGACGGTGAGGGCCGACACCCCCGACAGCACCGCCCAGCGCCCGATCTGGTATCCGGCGGGGACGCGGCCCGAGCCCCGGCCGCGCACCGGCCAGGGGGCGCGCAAAGGCGCCGTCCCGGGCGGCTCCTGGGGCGCATCGGTGAGCGGCCGGTCGGCGCCGGACGTCCCGGCGGGGCCGAGCCCGGTCACCCAGCCGAGCAGGTCGGCGACGTCCGCGGGGTCGGTGGTGAGGCCGGAGGCGAAGTAGCGCACCTGCGCGGCGACCTGGTCGAGCGTGCGGACGGTGTTGCCGAGCCCGACGTGTCCGAGCCATTCGCGCAGATCGGTGCCGTCGTCCAGGCAGCGGCCGATCTCCGTGCGGGTCAGCAGGTCGGTCTTGGTGACGACGACGGCGATGCGCTTCTGCCGCCCCTGGTCGGGACGGGAGCGCAGCGCGTTCAGCACCCGCTGCAGGGTGTCGGCGGGATCCTCCTCCGAGGACACGGCGGCGTGGTCGATGAACTCGCGTTCGTCCCCCGTCAGGGCGTGGCGGAGGTGGGGGAGCGCGAACGGGTCCACGATGAACAGCAGCGCCTCGCTGTGGTCCAGGTAGCGCAGGGACTCGACCTCCGTCGCGCCCGTGTAGTGCTCACCGGCGGGGTCGAACAGGTAGAGGATGCGGCGCGCGCGGCCGGGCAGCTCGACGTCCACCATGGTCGCCAGGGGGAGTTCCGGGCCGGTCTTGGCGAGACGTCCGCCGCGCTGGAATTCGCGGATCGCGCCCGCGTACGCCTGCGCGTGCCGCTGCTCGACGAACGTGAGCCGTCCCTGCACGGCGCGGGCCCGCGCGTGCAGGGCCCGTATGCCGAGGACCATGAACGTCGTCTTGCCGGCCGCCGGGCCGCCCACGAACGGCAGCGGCTCCACCCGGACGCGCCCGATCCGCTCCGGCAGCCGCCCACCGCAGTGCGGGCAGTACGCGGCCAGCCGGAAACGTCCGAGCGGGACGGTCGTCGGCAACCGCGCCCCGCACCGGCACACGTTCCGGAACGCGCCCCGCGAACCGGGCGTGAGCCGCCGGTGCCGGGCCCCGCATCCCGGGCATTCGTATTCGGGCAGGCCGATCCGCTCGTAACAGAACGGATGCGGGCAGGTCTGCAGAATCCGCCCGTACATCATGAAGCCGCGCTCCACCGCCGCGAGGGCGAGCACGCACGCCAGCCACGCGCCGAGCCCGACCGCCGCGACCAGCCCGTACAGGGCGGTCAGCGCGAGCACGAACACCGAGGCGGGCACGGCGGCGGCGGCGATCCCCGCGCACAGCGCCAGCCAGACCGGGAAGAGGAAGAACCCCCACGGGCCGCCGAGGAGGGTCCGGGTCAGGCGCAGCACGATGCTCCGGGCCGTCCGGTACACCTGCGGGACGACCGTGCGGCTGATCGTCCACCAGTCGCGCCACACCTGGCCGAGCAGGTAGTGCCGGTAGGCGACGTCCGGCGCGGCGACCGGCGACGGGCCGTCCAGGCTGGACGGCGCGAGCGTCCGGCACGCGTGCAGGTAGTAGACGCCGAGGGCCGCGGCCCCCGCGACGACCAGCGTCGCGGCGAACAGCACGGGGAACACGTACATGAACCCGAGCCACATGGCGCCCAGCCACACGGCCATCAGCAGCAGCACGATGATCGGATGCACGCGCTCACCTCCCCTCGCCGCCGGCCAGGAGGTCCTGGAGCACGACCCTCAGCTCGGGCCTGCCCGCCAGGTGCGCGTCGAGCTGCTTGGCCGCGAGCCAGCGTCCGGCCGCCGCCCGCGCCCACGCCTCCAGGGACGGTTCGCTGACGCCGCGTCTGCGCAGCCGCAGGACGACCTCGACGAGGTCGTTGCGCTGCTCGATCTCGCCGCCGCGCAGCGGGGCGCGGCCGGCGCGGGCGCGTCCGGGCAGCTCGGCGGTCCAGCGCTCGCCGAGCCGGGCGCGCAGGGGCGCGGGCACGGCCGCGAGCAGCTCCGCCCGGAACGCCGGGGGGCGGCGGAGCAGCCGCCGGGCCGCGCCGGCGAACGCCTCGTCGGCGAGCTGCCGGGTGGCGGCCCCCGGGCTTGCGATCTCCTCCAGCGCCCGCGCCGCCCGCGCCGGGCCCCCGGTGATCGCCTTCCCGTACGCCTGGACGAGGGCGGCGTCGCGTCCGGCGCGCCCGTCCGGCATGATCGCGCGGACCCGCTCGGCGAGCCGCAGCGTCGCGGTGTCGGCGAGGTCCTTGCCGCCGGGGAAGGCGAGCCGCGTGAACGTGCGGGACAGCAGCTCCGCCAGGGCCGGGTGCGGCCCGTGGGCGTCCAGGAGGTCGGCGCATTCGCCGGCGGACGGCGGCGCCGCCCACACCTCGCGGAGCGCCCCGGCGATATCGGATGCGGTGTCGCAGGCGGTGTCGGCGCCCTCCAGCCGCAGCAGCTCACCGGTCACGGCGATCCGCCGGCCCGGATGCCTCCGGCCGACCGACGCCAGCACGGGGACCGCGACGGCGGGGACGGCCCGCAGCCGCTCGGCATGCTTGTACAGCAGATCGCAGTTCGCGGGCGTGAGCACCGCGGGGTCCGTGGCGGGCCCGGCGATCACCCCGTCCAGCACCGCGTCCCGCAGCCCGGCGGGAGCATGCGCGTGTACGGCGAGCGCGAGGTCCAGGCCCATGGACGGGACGGCCGGCACGAGATCACGCCACACCCACTCGGGAATCCGTGCCCCGCGCCGTGCCAGCAGCGCCGCCGCCGCGCCCTCCTCCCCGGCCGTGACGGACGCGTCGCCCCGGCACAGCGCGAGCAGCGCGGCGGCGCCCTCCCGCGCGGGATCGTCCGGCGGCGCCAGCTCGCCGAGGGCGTCGAGGCCGCCGAGGTCGGCGGCGCGCCAGCAGTCCGCGACGGTCCGCGCGAAGCGGCTCGCCCGCCCGCCCGCCGGGCCCCGGTGCAGGTCGAACGCGGACGCGTGCGAGGCGTGGTGCTGCGCGGCGGCCCAGATCGCGGGCGTCGTGCCGACGAGGCGCTGCGCGGCGCCGTCCGGGTCGGCGGTGTAGGTGACGAACGACAGCCGCGCCGCCGCCTCGACCGGCAGCGAGTAGGACACGACCGCGATCCAGCGCGCGATCAGCTCGACGTCGTCGGCGACCAGCACGACGCGCCCGTGCCCCCGGCCGAGCACGCCCGCGACCGCGTCCACCAGCTGGGCGAGCAGCGCGTACGGGTCGCCCGGGCCGGACACGGCGAGCCACGCGGCGAGGGCCTCGGGATCGAGCGCGGCGCCCGGGGTCAGCTCGTCCAGCGGATCGAGGACGGACCGGGTCGCGGGCGAGGGCGTCCAGTGCGCGGCGTGCCAGAGCTCGGCGGGACGCAGCCCCTCCAGCTCTTCGGGCTCCGCCACCACCGCGTGCGCGAAGAAGTTGCCGTACCGGCCCGAATAGTCGCGGCCGAGATAGCGGCAGCGCAGCAGCAGCGGGCGCCCGTCCACCCGGTCGTACAGCAGCGAGACGGGGAACAGGGCCAGCTCGCGGTCGTCGGGCGACAGGGGCGCGTCCGGCGGCGGGCGATACGCCAGATACGGCGTCACCCCCGCCCGCACCCCGTCCGGCAGGCCGGGCGTCTCCGCGACGAACTGGAACCCGGCCCGGCCGGTCGGCCCGCGCCGCGCGGACGTGTAGTGCAGTTGCCAGGCCACTACCCACCTCCCGGGCGGACGCCGTCGAGCATCCCGAACCGGTACAGCAGCCACAGCAGCGGATCCTCCGCCCGGTACGGGCGGACGCCGCCCGCGCCGACGCGTCCCCGGTCCGGGACGCCGCCGAGCGCCGACAGCCCGAACAGCGCGTGGTCGGCGTACTGCTGGCCGAGATAGGTGTCGAGCTGCCCGGCCTGCCAGTCGTGCAGCAGCGCCCGGACCTGCTCGTCCACCGCGTCCCTGTCGTCCAGGTCGAGGACGCCCCGCCCGGACCGCGACCGGTGCAGCGCCGACTGCCGCAGCAGCGCCGGCCGCAGCACATCGATCTTGGTGAGCGCGACCGCGACCGGCACCGGCAGCGGCTCGCCCGGCCGGGTGCCGTGCCGCTGCCGCAGCGCCTCCGTCACCCGCGCGATCACGTTCAGCGGCTCGCTGTCCGGATCATCGCCGGCGGCGCGCGGCCCGGGGACGGCGTCGCGCACGCCCGCCCGCGCGCCGGGCAGCTCCAGCGGATCGACCAGGAAGACGATCGCGTCGGCGGCCTCCAGGTACCGCAGGTGCAGGTCGGTGACCTCCCTGCTGCGCAGGTCCTCGCCCGCCGTGTCGAACAGCACCAGGGCCAGCGAGTCGTTGCGCGGACGCGAGAAACGCCCCCGGCGCGTCCGCGTGAGCAGGTACACCAGCGGCTCGCGCGGCCCGGTGGCGGCGCTGGCCGTCGTCGGCAGCAGCCGCCGCTCCTCCAGCAGCGGACGCGCGAAGTCGCGCTTGTACCGCTCGATCGTCCGGTCGTCGCACGCCACGAGCGAGGCGTCCAGCTCCGTCCCGACCCGGTTCATCAGCTCGTGCAGCAGGACGGCGATGTAGGTGCTCTTCCCGGCGTTCTTCGCCCCCACCAGCGCGACGATGCGGCCCGGCGAGTCGCAGTAGGCGGACGGCAGCGGGTTGTGGCAGTGCGGGCAGGCCCGGTTGCCGGTCGGCAGCCCGCAGCCGGGGCAGTCCGCGCGTCCCCTGCGGCCGGGCGCGGCGAACACCGGCGGCAGCGACGCGCCCGCCGTCGACCCGGTGTACTCGGCCAGCTCCCTGTCGAGGACCGGGGCGCAGCCCTGCCGCCGCCCCGCCTGCCCCCGGCACCGGAACAGGATCCGCTGCGGCGCCACCGGCGCGAAGCAGTAGGGGCAGGTGATCTCCCGCCTGGACGGCACCCCGGGAATCCCCACGCGGGCCAGTGGTCGCGTCATCATGTGACCTGAAGTCGGCGGACAGGGGGATCGCTCAGCTCGACGCCGTCGTCGTCGGCGAAACAGCGGAGCCAGTACGGCCCGGACGCGTCCGGCACCGCCAAGGACAGCTCGCCCGGCACCGGCACCTGCTCCCACTCCCCGAGCGTGTCGCCGTCGGCGGCGCGGTGCGGCATGACCCGCCCGGCGCGCAGCACCAGCGACAGCCGCGCCACCCGCAGCGGACGGGACGAGCTGAGCCGGATCGTCAGATACCTCCGCCACGGCGGCCCCGACCGCAGCACGTCGTAGCGGACGATGGTGCGCGCCGCGACCCCGGCGGTCACCGGCGGCCCGGTCACCCGCGCGCCGCCCACCGTCCCGGCCGCCGCGACCGACAGTTCGACGGGCTCGTCCTCGGGGACCGGCAGGCGGATGCCGCCCTGCGTGTCGTAGGCGGCGCGGGTGACCGTCCGGGCGGAGCGGACCGGGGGGTGCGCGACCCCGATCCGGTAGACCAGATCGACCTCGGTGACGTCCTGCGGCCAGTCGAACCCGACGTGCACGTACGCGCCGCGGCGCTCGGCGACCAGCCCGCGCGGCGGCGGCAGGTTCACATGCCGGTGGTACGCGCCGATCGCGGCGGTGCCCTCCGCCACCGTCACCGCGAGCAGCCACCCGCCGGCCTCCGGCCGGACGGCCAGCCCGCCGCCGGCCGGCGTGCACGCCAGCCGCCGCGTCCGCGCCCGCACCTCCTCCAGCGGGACGAGCGCGCTGCGCGGCCACGGCGGCGGCCCGTCCGACAGCACCAGCTCGACCGCCCCGTTCGCGGGCCGGTCGAAGCGCGTCCGCACGAGCCCCGGATCGGACGGGTCGGTCTCGGCGCTCAGCTCGAACACCGGTTCCGGCGGGGCGCTCGGCGTCACCGACGCCCGCACCCCGTCCGTCATGACCTCGCGCCCGGACGCGTCGAGGTAGACGGCGCGGATCAGGTAGTGATGGGTGCGCCCGTTCGGGACCCGTTCCCGGAATCCGTCGCGTCCGCCCGGAACGGTCCGGCCGTCCCGCAGGACGACG
This sequence comes from Actinomadura formosensis NBRC 14204, assembly GCF_001552155.1. Taxonomy (GTDB): domain Bacteria; phylum Actinomycetota; class Actinomycetes; order Streptosporangiales; family Streptosporangiaceae; genus Spirillospora; species Spirillospora formosensis. Next base: position 20,460 of record NZ_BCQQ01000063.1, read on the forward strand.
ACCCGCGCCGCCTCCGCCGGGCACCGCCACCGCCCGGTGACCTGCCCGTCCCCGGCGATCAGCGCGACATCGCCGGGCTCGGGCCGCACCACGACGGGCCCCACCACGGCCGGCGCCGCCACACCCTCGCCCCGGACCGCGAACACCCCGTAGAACAGGGGCGTGTTGACGGGCGGCCGCTCGTCCAGCGCCCCGCCGACGACGTCCCCGTCCCGGGCGTCCCGCGGCGCCCGCCCGGCCCGCCGCACGACGTGGTAGCCGATGTCGCCCGCCGTGGACGGCGACCGCTCCCACGACAGCCGCACGGCGCCGCGGTCGACGTCGGCGCGGGCGGCGGGGACGGGGCGCGGCGGAAGCCGGCGCTGGTGGTTGCGGGCGCCGGGCAGGTCGCGGACGAGCCGGAGGGCGTCGGACAGGAGCCGATGGGCGCGGTCCGGGTCGGGTTCGGCGGTGGCGACCTCGCGCAGCCGGAGGGCGGTGTCGAGGCGGTGGCGGGCCTCGGCGGCGAGGAGCTCCTCCTCGGGCGGATCACCCTGCGGGGACGGGTGCGGGATCCGCGCGGCGTCGGCGAGTTCGGCGGCGGCGTACACCTCGCCCGCGTCCAGCAGCGCGCGCAGCCGCCCCGGGAGGCCGCCGCCCGGCCCGGTCTCGCGGACGATCGCGAACACCAGGCGGCGCGCGTCGGCCCGGTCGATGCCGAGGTCCTCGACCGCGTGCCGGAGCAGGGCCCGCTCGGACGCCCGCTGCCGCAGCCGCTCCCGGAGCCGGTCCACCACGTCGAACAGCAGCAGGGCGTGCGGATCGGCGTCCGAGCGGAGCGCGGCGAGGACGGTGTCGGCGTGGGTGGTGCTGGTGTCGCGGCTGCGGCGCGCCCAGCCGGCCCCGGCCGCCGCCACGGCCTCGTCGTCGAGACGCAGGGCCCCGCCGGGCGCGGCGAAGCCGTCCAGCAGGCGGATCGGGCCGGTCAGCCGCGGCCCGAACAGGAAGTCGGCGAGGTGGCGTTTGCCGAGGACGTCCAGCGACTCGCGCACCTTCCGGTACGCGGGGTAGGGCGCGGCGGACGGCAGCGGGTCCGGTTCGCGGATCTCGATGCCGTCGGCGGCGGCCAGCTCCGCCAGTTCGGCGCGGGTCACGCCGCCGGCGCGGGCGATGCCCTCGACCTCGGCGGGCGCCGCCATCCGCAGCGTCCCGGCCGCGTCGGCGAGGCGGGCGCGGGCCTGCGCGAGGCGCCGCTGCGCCTGCTCCCGGCCGCCGCGCAGCCGTGCCTCCAGCGGGCGCGGGTCGCCGCGCTCGGCGGCGGCGAACAGCGGGGCCAGCTCCCGGTGCTCGGCCTCCAGCCGGTCGATCAGCTTGCGGTACTTCAGCTGCCCGCGGGCCCGCCGCCAGCACTGCCGGACCTGCTTCACCCGCGCCGCGACGTCCGCCGCCGCCGGGCCGTCCAGCGCGTACCGGACGCGCAGGTCCTCGGGAGGCTGGTCGCCCGCCGCCCGCGCGGGCTCCAGCACCTCCCGCCGGTAGTCGTCGTCGAACGCCACGGGCGCCTCCCGCAAGCCGGCGGCCGCTCAGCTCACCTGGACCCGGGAGAGCGCCTTGCGGGAGCGCTCGACCTCCTCCTCGGACATCCCGCCCACGTCCACCTTCAGCTCCAGCTTCTCGCCGGTCTCCTTCTCCACGGCCGTGACGTTCAGCAGCCCGGACGCGTCGAGCTCGAAGGTGACGCCGATCGGCCAGCCCGCCTTCTTGCCCGGCGGGACCCGGATCTCCCCGGTCGCGATCTCGGTGTTGTCGATCAGGTCGGCGGACTCCACGACGCCGGCCTGCTCCATCACCCGGATGTCGGCGGAGGTCTGGTCGTCGTAGACGGTGAAGAAGTCCTCGGTCTTGGCGGCGGGCAGCTCGTCGTTGGCGTGCACGAGGTGCGCGACGTTCTCGGCGCCGGTCTCCCGGTCGACGACGACGATCCCGAACGCGTGCGAGGCGACCGTCCTGATCTGCCGCCCGGCGATCTGCTTCTGCTGCTCGGCGGACAGGCCCGCGCGGTTCGCCATCTCCTCGGCGCGCTCGGCGGCGCCCTCCCGCAGGAGCCGCCGGTAGGTCTCCTCGAACGCGTACAGGGCGGCGCCCTTCGCGACGGCGAGGTCGGGGTCCTGCAGGCGGGGGGCGAGGCCCAGCTCGGTCTCAAGCCGCGCCGCGACGACCGGCATCTTGGTGGACCCGCCGACGAGGACGAGGTCGTCGTAGTCGTCCACGCCCTTCTCCGCGGCGGTCGCCAGCGTCCGGCCGGTGATCTCCACGGTGCGGTCGAGGAGGTCCTTGGTCAGTTCCTCCAGCTTCTCCCGCGTCACCTCGACCGCCGCGACCCGGCCGTCGTGCATCACCCGGACGGTGTGGGACGTGCGCGTGGTCAGCGCCTTCTTGGCGTCCTCGGCGTCGCGGCGGAGCTGCTGCTCGGTCTGCTTGTCGTCGAGCGGGTCGCCCGCGCCGGGATGCTCGGCGCGGAACCGCTCGGCCAGGTACTCCACGAGCCGCGCGTCCCAGTCGGCGCCGCCCAGCTCGTGGTCGCCGTCGGTGCACACGACCTCGATGTGGCCGCCGCGCAGCGTGATGACCGTGGTGTCGAACGTTCCGCCGCCCAGGTCGTAGACGAGGATGGTCCGGTCCGTGTCGGGGTTCAGGACGCCGTAGGTGATCGCGGCGGCGATCGGCTCGGAGACGATGTCGATGACGTTCAGCCCGGCGATCCGCCCCGCCTTGCGGGTCGCGTCGCGCTCGGCCGCGCCGAAGTAGGCGGGGACGGTGACGACGACGTCGCGGGCGTCCTCGCCGGTCGTGGTGCGCGCGTCCGTCGCCAGCTTCAGCAGGATGAACGCCGACACCTCCTCCGGGGTGAAGTCGATCCCGTGGACGGGACGCGTCACGTCCCGGCCCATGTCCCGCTTGATCAGGCTGACGACGTTGTCGGGCTCCAGGACCGCGGTGTCCTTCGCGGTCGCGCCCACGATGACGTTCTCGCCGCTTTCGAAGAAGACGACGGACGGGGTGGTGTCGGTGCCCTCCAGGTTCCGCAGGACCGCTGGCCGCCCTACATCGTCGATGGAGGCAATGCAGGAGTACGTGGTTCCGAGGTCGATCCCGTAGACAGCCATGTCCCTCTCACCTGTCGGTCCCGAGTCCTGAGTTCATCGTGTCGCCACGTCCCCCCTCGCCGTGGCCACTTGACCCTGCCTTGACGGCGGGCCCCGTGCCGTTCGCGTTCCCGTCGAGCTTCCCGACGCTGACGGTGGCCTTGCGCAGCACCTTCCCGCCCTGCTCGAACCCGTCGGACTGGACGGCGGTGACGGTGCCGTCCCGCAGCGGGTCCGCGACGGGCGTGACCGCGACCGGACGGTGCCGGGACGCGTCGTAGGGGGCGCCGGGCTCGACCGTGAACCTCTCCACGCCGAGCCGCGCCAGCGCGTCCGCGACATCGTCGGCGACGGCCGTCAGCAGCAGCGCCGTCCGCCGCGGGTCGGGCGGGTCGGTGAGGCCGGGCGCCGACAGCCGGTCCGACTCGCGGCGCGCCTGGTCGTGCAGCCGGTACAGCGCGGTGCGGACGGGCTCCAGCATCGACTGCAGCTCGCCGCGCCGCAGCCGCTGGTTCTCCTCGTGCAGCCGGTCGATGACGGCCTCGCGGTGCGCGGCCCGCTCGTGCTCGCGGTCGAGCCGCGTCACGAGCCCGGCGAGGGCCTCCCTGATCTCCGCCCGGAACGCCGTCGCCTCGCCGGGGGCGCCGGGCACGGCGGCCTGTGCCGCCTCGTCCCCCGCGTCCCCGGTGGCGGCGGGCTCCGGCTCGGCTCCGGAGTCCTCGTTGACTGGGGGTTCCCCGTCCATCGACACGTGCAGTTACCTTAATCGTGGCGGCAGGCGTGCGATAGGTCAGCTGATGACCTCGTCTGGACTCTAGTTTGACTCGCCCCCGTCATTCCAGCACCGACGTGCGGTGCCGTTTTCCCGGGACGACACAACGGGGTAACACCCGGGAAACGCGCTTCGGTGAAACTGGGAATCCGCACGAAGAACGGGAGGCGGGGATGTTGCTGCGGATACGCGTCCGGCTGCCGGACCGCCCGGGATCGCTGGGCCAGGTGGCCCGCACCCTGGGCGCGGCAGGGGCCGACGTGGTGCAGATGGCGGTACTGGAACGCGGCAACGGCCGGGCGATGGACGACTTCACCGTCGTGTGGCCCGCCGGGACGGGCATCGAACGGCTGGTAGCGGGTCTCGGGGCGGTGCCGGGCGTGGACGTCGTCGGTATCTGGCCGACCGCCGAGCCGCTGGGCGCCTTCCCGGACGCGGCCGTGATCGGCCAGGTCGCGGCCCTCCCGGAACGCGGCGCGGAGATCCTCGCCGACGCCGTCCCGGCCATCCTGAGCGCCGACTGGGCGGGCCTCGCCGAGCCGCGCGGCGAGGAGGGCGCGGTGCTCGTGCACGCCAGTGCCGGCGGCGTGCCGGGGGCCGGCCTCCCCGGCCTGCTGCCGCTGCGCCCGCGCGCGTTCACCGCGCCGGACGGCACCCAGTACGCGGCCTGCCCGCTCGCCGGGGGCACCGTCGCGCTGGTCGCCGCCCGCACGGGCGCGCCGCCGTTCCACCGCACGGAGGTGTTCCGGCTGGAGCAGCTCGCGGGCGCCGCCGACGCCGTGCTGCACGGCGCCCCGGCCGGGCAGCCCGCCGGCTGACCCGGTCTCCGGCGCACTCGCCATCACTTCGGCCCTGCCGTCACTTCAGCAGGGCGAGCACCGCGTCCAGGCCGGTGAGGCACGCGTCGGAGCCGAGCCCCTGCGCGACGGTCGCCGCGGCCGCGGTGCCCCAGCGCGCCGCCTCCAGAACGTCCTTCCCGTGCGCGAGCCCGGTGATGAACCCGGCGCAGTACGCGTCGCCGCAGCCGGTGGTGTCGACGACCTCGACCGGCGGGACGGGCAGCCGGTGGACCTCCCCGGCGGTCGCGACCAGGCTGCCGTCCGCGCCCAGCGTGACGATCACCGTGCGCGGGCCCTGCGTGAGCAGCGCGGCGGCGGCCTTCTCCGGGTCGCTCTCGCCGGTCATCGCGGCGGCCTGCTCCTCGTTCGGCAGGAAGTGGTCGACATGGGGCAGGAAGGCGGCGGCGCCGGCCAGCAGGTCGGGCATGGCGGACAGCGGGTCCATCGTGACGACGGTGCCGGTCCGGCGGGCGGCGGCGAGCATCTCGAAGAACGCCGGGTCGTTGAGCCCGAACGTGACGTCCGGCCCGCCGAGGTGCACGAACCTCGCGGCGGCGAGCAGGCCCGGGCCGACCGCGCCCGTCGTGAGGGTCAGGTTGGCGCCGGGGACGTGGAAGCTCGGCCGGCCGCCGTCCGGGCGGATCGGCAGGATCGACGTGCTCGTCTGGTCGGCCGTCCGCCGGACGAGCCCGGTCGCGTCCACGCCGTTGCGGGCCATGATCGTGACGAGCAGGTCGCCGAGGTCGTCGTCTCCGATCGCGCCGACCGAGATCACCTCGTTGCCGAGCCGGGCGAGGGCCACCGCGGTCCCGGCGGCGGCGCCCGCGGCGGTCACCCGGATCTCGTCCACGACGACGGTGCCCTGCCCGTCCGGGATGCCCTCGACGGGGCGGGCGAGGACGTCCAGGATGTGCGCACCGAGAGTGACAACGGTCATGACTCGCCCCTTCGTGATCGTCAGGGCCGTAGCGTACGCGGTGACGACGGTAGAACGTGAGAGGTATTCGCATGCTGCTGCGGGACGAACGGGATGAGCTGGTGTCCATCGGGCGCAGGCTGGCCGACACCGGCCTTGTGACGGGCGCGTCCGGCAACATCAGCGTCCGGGCGGGAGACCTCGTCGCGGTCACCCCGGCCGGCATGATGCTCGACCGGATGGAGCCCGCCGACTGCCCGGTCGTGGACCTGTCGGGCCGGCTCGCCGAGGGGGATCGGGCCCCGTCGTCCGAGACGCCCATGCACCTCGCGCTCTACGAGGCGACCCCGGCCGCGGCGATCGTCCACACGCACTCGACCTACGGCGCCGTCGTGGCGACGACCATGTCCGAGCTGCCGCCGATCCACTACAACACCCTGCTGCTGGGCGGCGTGGTGAAGGTCGCCGGGTACGCCACCTACGGGACGCCCGAACTCGCGGAGAACGTCCGGGCCGCCATGGCCGGCGGCAAACGCGCCGCGCTGATGGCCAACCACGGCGGCGTCACGATCGGGCGCGACCTGGACGAGGCGTTCGAGAACGCGCGGCTGCTGGAATGGCTGTGCGGCGTCTACGTGCGGGCCAAGATGATCGGCGAACCGCGCATCCTGACGGACGGGGAACTGGCGAAGGTGGTCGAGCGCGGCCTCACGCCCCCGGAGTTCCCGCGAGCGGAACCGGGCGCCGGTCAGCGCTGACCGGCGCGCATGGGAGGGTGAAGGGGTGCCGAAGCTTTCGCCGGACGAGGCGCGCCGGCTGCTGACGACGGTCCCGGTCGCGCGCCTGGCGACCGCGGGGGAGGAGGGGCGGCCCCGTATCGTCCCCGTGACGTTCGCCGTCCACCGGGGCAGCGTCTACACGGCCGTCGACCACAAGCCGAAGAGCACCCGGGAGCTGCGGCGGCTGGCCGACATCCGCGCCAACCCCCGTGTCGCGCTGCTCGCCGACCACTACGAGGACGACTGGGACCGCCTGTGGTGGGTCCGCGTGGACGGCCACGCGCACATCGTCGAGGACCCGGCGAAGACGGCCGAGCCCGTCCGGCTCCTGGCGGACCGCTACCCCCAGTACCGCGAGCACCCACCCGAAGGACCGGTCATCGCGATCACCATCGACGGGTGGACGGGCTGGTCGGCGTCCTAGCCGAAGGCCCGCTAGTCGAAGGCCCGGCCCATCTTCGCGAGGTCGCCGGCGTACTCGATGCGGGCGGACCACTCGTCCGGCCAGGCGCCCATGCCGAGGTGCGCGCCGGCGAAGGCCCCCGCCAGGCAGGCGATCGAGTCGGAGTCGCCGGAGCTGGCGGCGCCGCGCCGGATCGCCTCGACCGGCTCGCCAGGGAACAGCAGGAAGCACAGCAGGCCGGTGGCGAGCGCCTCCTCGGCGACCCAGCCGGCGCCGGTGATCTCGCACGGGTCGGACGCGCGGTCGCCGCGTGCGAGGGCCTCGTCCAGCCGGTCGAGGACGGCCAGGCACTCGTCCCAGCCCCGGGCGATGAACGTCTCGGCGGCGTCCATGCCGGGCCGCCGCCACAGCTCGCCGAGCCAGCGCCCGTGGTAGACGGTGCGCTGCTCGTGGCAGCGGGCGCGGAGCGCCTCCGGCAGGTCGGACGGGGCCATCCCGTCGGCCAGCCACCGGACGGCGAACGCGGTCAGCTCGCTGGCGGCCAGCCCGGTCGGATGGCCGTGGGTGAGGGCCGCCTGGAGCTGGGACGCGCCGGCCCGCGTCTCGTCCGTCAGGCCGGGCGCGAGACCGACCGGCGCGACCCGCATGTTCGCGCCGCAGCCCTTGGAACCCGCCACGGTCGCCCTCACCCAGGGCATGCCGGCTTCGAGGTTCCGGCACGCGCGCAGGCACGTGTTGCCGGGCGCCCGGTCGTTGTCGGGGCTGTTGAGCCAGTCGATGAACCGCCTCCGCCACATCGGGGTGATCAGGTCGGGGGTGAACGGCGGATTCGCGAGCGCGTCGAGCATGGCGAGCCCGACCGCGATCGTCATCTGCGTGTCATCGGTGACGAGCGCGGGGTCACCCTCCAGTTCCCTGAGGCCATGCTCACCGAAACGCCGGTGGATCTGCTCCATGGTGAGGAACTCGGTGGGCGCGCCCAGCGCGTCCCCGTACGCCAGCCCGAACATCGCCCCGCTCGCCCGTCTCATGGCGGGCATTCTTCCTCAACCGGAGCGCTGGAAGCGGCCCGGAGTCATTCCGTAGCAGCGGATGAACCAGCGCGTCAGATGGCTCTGGTCGGCGAAGCCGGTGCGCGCCGCGACGTCCCCGATCGCACCGCCCCCGGCGAGCAGGCGCCGGGCCGCGCGGAGCCGGAGCTGGCGCTGGTAGTCGCTCGGCGCCATCCCGTACGCCCGCCGGAACCCCCGGTACAGCGCGAACCGGCTGCACCCGGCCGCCTCGGCCAGCTCGTCGGCGCCGATGTCGTCCGGGAAGGACTCCTCCAGCCGCCGCCGCGCCCGCTCGACGGCACCCGTCACGGACGGGACGCGCACGCCCTTCGACGCGGCCCGGTGCACCATCGCCCCGACCGTGGCGGTCAGCAGCTCGTCCCGCCGGAGGGCCGGGGCGGTGCCGAGAAGCGCCGTGTGCAGGCCGCGCAGGTTCCGCGCCAGCACGGGATCGCTGACGACGGGGGAGCCGAAGAGCGGCAGCCCGGCCGTCCGTCCCGCGATGTCGGCCAGCACATCGGACACCAGCTCCGGGCCGATGTGCACGATCCGGTACGTGAAGCCCAGCTCGTCGGCGGCGTGCCCGTCGTGCGGGTCGTCGGGGTTGAACGCGATGACCATCCCGGCCGCGCTGGTGTGGGCGCCGCCCCGGCAGCGGAACGCCTGGTAGCCGTCCTCGGTCACGCCGAACGAGTACGTCTCGTGGCTGTGCCGGTGGTACACGTGCCGCTCGAAGTGGGCGTGCATCGCCTCCAGGGGACGGTCGGGCGACCGCCAGTACCGGCTCCAGTCCACGCGTCCCAGTCTGGCGCACGAGCGTTCAAGACGGGCCGCCGCCGTCTACGGCATCCTCGTCCGCATGCGTTTCGACACCAAGATCGGGATCGTGGTCCGCGACGACCTGGCCGCGTGGCAGCGGCTCAACGTGACCGCGTTCCTCGCCAGTGCCGTCGCGGGCGGTGTGCCCGGCGTCATCGGCGAGCCGTACGAGGACGCCTCCGGCAACCGGTACCTGGCGATGTTCCGGCAGCCCGTCCTGGTCTACGAGGCCGGCGCCGAAGCGATCTCCACGGCCCACGGCCGGGCTCTCGCACGCGGCATGGACATCGCCGTCTACATCGAGGACATGTTCAAGACCGGCCACGACGAGGCCAACCGGGAGACCGTCCGCGCCGTCACCGCCGAGGAGATGCCCCTGGTCGGCTTCGCCGTCCACGGCCCGAGGAACGGCGTGGACAAGGTCCTCAAGGGGTTGAGGCTGCACCCGTGAGCCCGGCGAGCGCCGCCAGCCGCTCGCGGTGCCGGTCCGGCGACCCGAACAGCTCCCGCGACCCCTGCGCCCGCTTGAAGTACAGGTGCGCGTCGTGCTCCCACGTGAACCCGATGCCGCCGTGCAGCTGGATGGCCTCGCCGGCGGTGTGGAGGTAGGCGTCCGAGCAGTACGCCTTCGCCAGCGCGGCGGCGGCGGGCAGCTCGTCCGGGCTCTCGTCCGCGACGGCCGCCGCGTTCAGCACCGCCGACCGCGCCGACTCCACCAGCACGAACATGTCCGCGCAGCGGTGCTTGATCGCCTGGAACGACCCGATCGGACGCCCGAACTGGTGCCGCACCTTGGCGTACTCGACGGTCATGTCCAGCGTCTGCTGCGCCCCGCCGAGCTGCTCGGCGGCCAGCGCCACGGCCGCGACGTCCAGGGCCCGCAGCAGGGCGTCCTCGCCCCCCACCTTCCGGGCCGGGACGCCGTCGAACTCGATCCGCGCCAGCTTCCGCGTCTGGTCGACGGTGGGCAGCGGCCGCCGGACGAGCCGCGCCGCGTCCTGCACGGCGTAGACCCCGACGCCATCGGCGTCCCGCGCCGCCACGAGCACGAGATCGGCGACATGCCCGTCCAGGACGAAGTTCTTCACGCCCCGCAGCGTCCCGCCCTCGAACGCGGTCCGCACGGCATCGAGGTTCCAGGACCCGCCGTCCTCCGCCACCGCCAGCGTCGCGACCGCCGACCCGTCCGCGATGCCGGCCAGCAGGTCGTGCCCGCCCTCGCCGGCCGCAAGGGCGGCCGCCGCCGTGATCGTCGCGAGGAAGGGCGCGCACACCACCGCCCGCCCCATCTCCTCGAACACGATGGCCAGCTCCCGCATCCCGAACCCGGCGCCGCCGTGCTCCTCGGCGATCGCGAGGCCCTGCAGCCCGAGCTGCTCGGCCATCTGCGCCCACACCGCGGGGTCGTAGCCCTCGGCGGTCTCCATCAGCCGCCGCACTTCGGCGGACGGGGACCGGTCGGCGAAGAAGCGCCGCAGCGCGTCCCGCAGCTCCCGCTGTTCCTCGGTGACGACGAGCTTCATCCGGCGGCCTCCCGCACGTGACCCCAACGCTTGCGGACCCATCCTGCCGCGCGCCCGCGGCCGGGCCGCGCGCCGTCCCGGCCACCGGGACGGTCAGGGCGCCCAGTCGTGCGGGCCGAGCACGTACCCCTTCGTGGTCGAATGCAGGTGGTTGATCGCCACCAGGTGCCCGAGCGCGGCCCACAGATCCTCCTCGGGCCCGCCGACGAGCCGCCCGAGCGTGTCGAAGTCGGCGGCCCCGCCCTCCTTGTCGATCTCCGCCACGGTCTCGTACACGGCCAGCTCGAAGTCCGTCAGCTCCTGGACGTCTCCGCGCCCGGCATCTCGCTCGTCCATACCCAGACCGTGCCCACTCGGCCCGCTTCTATCTGCCCGGCGGGAGGACTCGGACCGTAGGCTGAGACCAGAAGGCCCGGTTACTACGATCTGTATGCGAAGGGTGGCGCTCTGTTCGCAGACTCGCTCGCGAGGAAGGGAGCAGGGCATGACTGTGATGGTTCATGAGCCTCTGTCGCACGGAGACGATGACGTCGTCCTGGAAGGTTTCCTCGCCCTCGACACCCCGGAGGGCTTCCGAGCCGAACTGATCGACGGAGAGATCGTCGTGTCACCACCCCCCGGCAGCAGGCACGAGCGGAACATGGCCAGGATCAACCGCCAGGTCACGCTGTGCAGTTCGACCGCGTTCGACTTCTCCGGCAACATGGGCCTGGTCCTGCCCGGCGACGGCGGCCTCCCGAGTTACGTCATCCCGGACGGTACGTTCGCCCCCCTCGACCTGGACGTCTACGACAACGAAGATTCGTGGTCGGAGCCGGACGGCATCGCCATGGTCGTCGAAGTGACGTCCTCGAAACCGGGGCCTGATCGCGAGGCCAAGCGGTACGGATACGCGCGGGCGGAGATCCCGCTGTACTTGCTGGTGGACCGGGACGAGAAGCAAGCGGTGCTGTTCAGCCAGCCGGACGGCAAGGACTATACGAGCATCGACCGGGCGCCCTTCGGGAAGGGCTTGGCGCTCCCGGAGCCGTTCGGGTTCGAACTGGACACGTCCGAGTTCGTCTAAGACGCCAGAGGGCGGCCGGTTTCACCGGCCACCGTCTGGGTTCGTCCGGCCGGATGGGGTCAGCCGTAGCGCTTGAGGTCGTGGAAGAAGTCGGGGACGGTGTGCAGGGCGCCTGACGACGCGACCTGGTCGTACACGTAGCGGGCCACCGCCAGGTCAAGGACGCCGAGGCCGAACGGGGAGAAGACCACCGGCTTGTCGGCGGGCGGGGTGGTGGCGCCGGTGAGGACGTCGTAGAGGGTGCCGGCGACGAAGTCGCGGTGGCCGGTCTGCTGCTCGGCCAGGTGCGGGGACGTGTTGGCCTTCATGCAGTGCTCGACGTCGTCCACCACGTTGTACGACGACAGGACGATCTCGGGGGAGAGGTCCCGCAGCGACACGTGCAGGACGAGGGGGTTGTGCGTGAACCAGGCCGGGTCGGTCACGTGGGGTTCGCCGGCGACGGTCGCGAAGACGACCAGGTCCGAAGCGCGGATCAGCGACTCCGCCGACTCGTGGATCGTGATCTCGCCCTTCTCCGAACGCTCCAGGTAGCCCTTGAAGCCCTCGGCGTGCTCGCGGGAGAGGTCGTGAATGCCCAGTTCGTCGAACGTGAAGCCGTTGCCCGCCAGGTAGGTGTGGATGTAGCGGGCGATGAGGCCCACGCCGACGAAGCCGATGCGGCGGGGGCGGTCGCCGCGCGCATCGGCGAGGGCGGCGGCGGCGAGGGCGGCGGACGCGGCGGTGCGCGCGGCGGAGATGATCGAGCTCTCCAGGCACGCGAACGGGTAGCCGGTCTCGGCGTCGTTGAGGATCAGCACGGCGGACGCGCGCGGGACGCCGTTGGCGACGTTCCCGGGGAAGCTGGAGATCCACTTGATGCCGTGCACGCCGACGTCGCCCTTGACCGAGGCGGGCAGCGCGATGATCCGGTCGGCCGGACGGTCCGGGAACCGCAGGAAGTAGGAGTCCGGGTTGACGGTCTGCCCCTCGCCGTGCAGCCGGTAGGCCGCCTCGACCATCCGGGTGACCTCCGCCTCGCGCCCCGCGACCGCGTCGTGGACCTGGGCGCCGGAGATCACGGCGAAAGCGGGGACCTGGCTCATGGTGCGAAACTCCGATTTCCTAGATGATCAGGCGCCGAGAATAGCGGCGGCCGGGATATCGAGGTCGGGCAGCAGGTCGCCGAAGTGCTCGCGCAGCCAGCCCTCCTCGTAGATCGAGTCCAGATAGCGTTCGCCGAGATCGGGGGCGATGGCCACCGCGACCGGGTCCTCGCCGGGGTACTTGGCCTCCAGCCAGCGCGCCGCGCCCGACACGACGGTGCCGGTGGAGCCGCCGAACAGGAACCCCCGCGACGCGAGCGCGTGCACGGTCCGGATCGTGTCCGGCTCGGCGACGTGCACGACGTCGTCGATGAACGATTCGTCCACCAGCGCGGGCCGGCTGCTGGTGCCGAGGCCGGGCACCATCCGCCGCTCGGGGATGCCGCCGAACGTGACGGAGCCGACCGCGTCGACCGCCACGATCGTGACCGGACGATCATGTTCGCGGAAGTAGCGCGCGCAGCCCATCAAGGTGCCGGTCGTCCCGGCTCCGACGAAGAGAACCTCCAGGTCAGGGAACTCGCGGTCGATCGCCGGCGCGGTCCCGCGGTAGTGCGCCAGCCAGTTGTTGCGGTTGGCGTACTGGTTCAGCCACACGTACTGCCCGTCCGACTCGCAGAGGTTCCGGACGTAGCTGATGCGGCCCCCGAGGTAGCCGCCGTTGGCGTCCTTGGCGGACACGACGCGGACCTCGGCGCCGAGCGCCCGCATGACCCGCATCGACGCCGGGTTGCAGCGCGGGTCGGTGACGCACACGAACCTCAGTCCCCGGCTCGCGGCGATGAGGCTGAGCGCGATCCCGAGGTTGCCGGACGAGGACTCGACGATGATCGAGTCCGCGGTGAGCGCGCCCTCGCGTTCGGCCGCCTCCACCATCGCGGCGGCCGCCTTCAGTTTCACCGACCCCGCAAAATTGAATCCCTCGCATTTGAGGTACAGCGGACGGTCGATGACATGCCGCAGATCGACGTAAAGATCATCGACATTGAAATCCTGCGGCGAGGTGATTATCGGCACGCTGCCACCCTGAAATGAAGAAACAATTCCCTCATCTTCCCCCGAGTTCGCCGCGGGCTTCGCGCCGAGCCATGGCGAGGCATCACCGTACCTGCGCCCATCTTCCCCCCGCAACCCCTTCTTACCGGTCGGTAGTACACAATGTGCGGTGCCTTCTGGTCAACGCCGGACATAAGCTATGGCCTCCGCTTGTATTGCCGTTACAGCGGAGTGGTTCTAGATCGCGGAGAGTAATGATGAGTGCTCGCGGACCCGTCGTGGACCGGCTGCTCCCCCTGACCGGGCTGCCCGCCCTGGACGTCCCCGCGGCGCAGGCCGAGCGGGCCCGTGAGCTGGCCGTACGGCACGGCATGCGCGGTGAGCGGGACGTCGACCTCGCCGACCCGGTCATCACCCGGGTGGAGCGGTTCGCCGCCGAGCGCGATCGTCCGGCCGTGACCGACGGGTACCGTGCGCTGTCCTACGCCGAACTGGCCGCCGAGGCCCGCCGCCTGGCCGCGCTGCTGGAGGCGGAGGGCGTCGAGCCCGGCACGGTCGTCGGCGTCGGCGGCGAGCGCCGCGCCACCGTCATCGCCGCGTTCCTCGCGATCGAGCTGATCGGCGCCCTGTACGTGCCGGCGGACGAGACCTGGCCGGCCGGGCGCGTCCGCGACGTCCTCGCCCAGGCGGGCGCGTCCGTGCTGGTCACGGTGGACGAAGCCACCGCGCCCGCGCTGCTGGAGGGGGCCGCGGAGGCCGGGTGCCGCGTCGTCCCGGCGGCCCGGGCCGAAGCCCTTGAACCGTGGCGGAGGGAACCCCGCCCGGCCGCCCTCGACCAGCCCCGGTACGTCCTGTTCACCTCGGGTTCCACGGGCCGTCCCAAGGGTGCGGTCGTCGAGCACCGGGGCATGCTCAACCACCTCTGGGCGAAGATCATCGACCTGGAGCTGACCGGCGCGGACGTCGTCGCGTTCACCGCCCCGCTCGGCTTCGACATCTCGATCTGGCAGATGCTGTGCCCGCTGCTGCTCGGCGGCCGGATCGACGTGATCGGCGACGGCGTCGCGCACGACCCGGCCGCGTTCGCCCGCGCGGTGGACGAGCAGGGCATCACGGTCGTCGAGCTCGTCCCGACCATGGTCAGGCACCTGCTGGACGACCTGACCCCCGGTTCGCTCACCGGTCTGCGGTGGATGATCGCCACGGGCGAAGAGCTGCCCGCCGAGCTGTCGCGCCGCTGGCTGGAGGCGATGCCGCACGCCCGGCTGCTCAACGCCTACGGCCCGACCGAGTGCTCCGACGACGTCACCCACCACACCGTGACGGCCGGTGACCTGGACCTTCTCCGCCTCCCGATCGGCACCCCGATCGTCAACGCGTGCTTGTACGTGCTCCGCGAGGACGGCGGCGGAGGCTGGGCGGCCTGCGACATCGGCGAGACCGGTGAGCTGTTCGTCGGCGGGGTCGTCGTCGGCCGCGGCTACCTCGGCAACGACGAGCGGACCCGCGAGTCCTTCTACCGCGACCCGTTCGACCCCTCGTCGCCGACCGGCCGCCTGTACCGGACGGGCGACGCGGTGAAGCTGCTGCCGGCGGGCGCGGGCGGCGAGGACCGTCCCACCCTGCAGTACCTGGGCCGCGTCGACCGCCAGGTCAAGATCGCCGGGGTGCGGATGGAACTGGGCGAGATCGAGGCGGTGCTCCAGCGGCACCCGGCGGTGGGGGCCGCCGCGGTGGTCGTGCACGAGTACCCGTCCCGCTGAAATATCACGCTCCGTAATCAGATTGGCCCGATCCGGTCGTCAACCTTTGTCGTCCGGCGGGCGTCGCCGCCGGACCGTGCCGGGACGCCCATCGGACATTTTGTCACTCCCGTTAGCAATGGGACGGGTCAAGTTCTACTTTCGAGGGGATTGCGAGGCATGTGACAGGCTGGTTGACTGTGACTCCGCTACTCCTGAGTAGAACGTGGGTCGAGAGCGGTTCCAGTCGAAAGCGGAAAGTGACGGCGCTCTGCATGGGTGAGGGCACGGGGCGTTGACTCCGGGATATCGCGGGCCGGTCGCGTTCCCCGTGGAGACTCGGGGTGAAAGGGGACGGGGAAAGCCCGATCAGTTCTGTGGTCACTCTCTTTGATTTTCCGCCCGCCGGCGCCTCGCCGGTTCCGATGCCGGGCGTAAAGAAAACCCTCTTCGACCGGGAAAGTGCCGCTTGATGTCCACCGAGTTCGTTCCTCTTTCGGCCGCTCAGCAGAGCGTCTGGTACGCGCAGCAGCTGGCGCCCGAAACGCCGATCCACATCGCGCAGTACATCGAGATCGAGGGACCGCTCGACCACGAGCTGTTCGACCGGGTGGCGCGGATCGGCGCGCACGAGGTGCTCGCGATGAACGCCCGGCTGACCGAGCTGGACGGTGTCCCGCACCAGGTCCTCGACCCGGACGCGAGCGTGTCGATCCCGCTTGTGGACCTGTCCGGGGAGCCCGACCCGGACGCCGCCGCGCGGGCGTGGATGCGGGAGCGGATGGCGGCGCCGCTGCCGCTGGACGCCGAGCGGCTGTTCATGACGGCCCTGCTGCGGCTCTCCCCGGACCTGCACCGGTGGTTCATCCGCGCGCACCACGTGATCCAGGACGCCATCAGCGGCTCGCTGATCAGCCGCCGCGCCGCGGAGGTCTACACCTCGCTGGCGAACGGCGGCGAGTACGTGCCGGCGGAACTGGGCGACTACCGCAGGGTCCTCGCCGAGGAGGCGGCGTACCGGGCGTCGGAGAAGTTCGACCGCGACCGCGCCTACTGGACGGAACGGTTCGCCGACCGGCCGGTCGCGGTGTCGCTGTCGGAGGAGATGGCCGAGCCGACCGCCGACTACCTGAGCCGGATCACCGTCATCCCGCCCGGCCGGACCGCCGAGCTGGCCGCCGGGGCCCGCCGGCTGCGCACCGCGACACCGGGCCTCGCGATCGCCGCGACCGCCGCGTACGTGGCGCGGATGACGGGCACCGAGGACGTCATCCTCGGCCTCGCCGTCAGCGGCCGTACGACGCAGGTCGCGCTGGGCACCCCGGCGATGCTCGCGACGATCCTGCCGCTGCGGGTGCGGGTCCGCCCGGACATGACGGTGGACGGGCTGGTCCGCGCGGCGACCCGGGCGAGCGCGCGGGCGCTGCGCCACCAGCGCTACCGGCGCGAGGACCTGCTGCGCGACCTGAAGCTGCTGGGCGAGCGCCGCCGGCTGTACGGGCCGGTCATCAACATCATGGCCTACGACTACCGGCTCGACTTCGCGGGCCTGCCGGCGCGGATGCACGCGATCACGACCGGGCCGATCGACGACCTGTCGGTCAACATCTACGACAACTTCGACGGCACCGGCATGCGCGTCGACTTCGAGGCGCACCCGGACCTCTACACCGAGGACCAGGTCGACACGCATCTTGACCGTTACGTCCGGTTCCTACAGGCGCTCGGCGACGCCGACCCGGCCACGCCGCTCCGCGAGATCGAGCTGCTGGACGACGCCGAGCGGTCCCGCGTGCTGGACGAGTGGAACGACACGGTGCTGCCCGTCGAGCCGGCCGTCGTCCCCGACCTGTTCGAGGCGCAGGCGGCCCGCACCCCGGACGCCCCCGCCGTCACCCACGACGGCGTCACGCTCACCTACCGGGAGCTGGACGAGCGCGCCAGCCGCCTCGCCCGCCACCTGATCGGGCTCGGCGTCGGCGCCGAGGACTTCGTCGCCCTCGCCCTCCCGCGGAACACGGACCTGATCGTCGCGGCCCTCGCGGTGCTGAAGGCGGGCGCCGCCTACCAGCCGGTCGACCTGGCGTACCCGGCCGACCGCATCGCGTTCATGCTGGACGACGCGTCCCCGGCCTGCGTCATCACGACGTCCGGCGCCGACCTGCCCGGGACGACCCCCCGCGTCCTGCTGGACGGCCTCGACCTGGACGGCGTGCCCGCCACCGCCCCCGCCGACGAGGACCGCGTGCGGCCCCTCCGTCCGGGCAACG
>NZ_BCQQ01000064.1 GCF_001552155.1 Actinomadura formosensis NBRC 14204
GCACGCGACCGAGCCCGCCACCGATGCCGTCTCGCTGGGATTGGCCGGAGCCGACCACCCGATGCTCGGCGCGGTCGTGCAACTGCCGCAGTCGGACGGCCTGGTGTTCACCTCACGCCTGTCGCTGCGGACGCATCCCTGGCTGGCAGACCATGCGGTCAGGGGCGTCGTCATCGTCCCCGGCACCGGGTTGGTCGAGCTGGCCGTGCGTGCCGGGGACGAAGCCGGGTGCCCGGTTCTCGACGAGCTCGTGATCGAGGCGCCGCTGGTGGTGCCCCGGCACGGCGGGGTCCGCGTACAGGTGGCACTCAGCGGGCCGGGCGAGGACGGCTCACGCACCGTCGAGGTGTACTCCCTCCGCGAAGACGCCGGTGCGGATACGTGGACCCGGCACGCCACCGGTGTGCTGGCGGCCACGGGCCGGCCGGATCGGGGCGGCACCGGATTCGACTTCACCGCCTGGCCGCCGCCCGGCGCGCGGCCGGTCGACACCAGCGGTGGCTACGGGCTGCTCGCGCAGGTGGGCTACGAGTACGGGACGACGTTCCAGGCCGTGCGGGCCGTGTGGCGGCGCGGCGAGGAGACCTTCGCCGAGGTCGCCCTGCCCGAGGACCAGCGCAAGGAGGCGGGCGGGTTCGGCATCCACCCGGCGCTGCTGGACGCGGCCCTGCACTCGACCATGCTGAGCGCCGCGGCGGACGAGGGCGAACCGGATGGGCGGGAACTGCGGTTGCCGTTCGCGTGGAACAGGCTGCGACTGCACGCGGCCGGTGCCGCGGTGCTGCGGGTTCGCGTCGCGAAACCCGGACCCGACGCGATGTCCCTGGAGGCCGCGGACGAGGCGGGCGGCCTTGTCGTCACGTTGGACTCGCTGATGGGCCGGCCGGTCACCGACCAGCAGTTGGCGACGGCGGCGGGCACCGCGCGCGCCGACTCGTTGTTCCACGTGGCGTGGGTGGGGCTGCCTTCGCTGCCGGGCGGGCCTTCGCCGTCGTGGGTGCCGGTGGCCGACGCGGAACAGGTGGCGACCCTGGCCGACGACGTGCTGTCGGGTGCGGACGCCCCGGCGGCGGCAGTCCTGGAAGCCGTCGCCGACGGCGCTGACGGCGACGGCGCCGTGCTGGAGCTGACCACCCGGGTGCTGGACGCGGTGCAGTGCTGGCTGGCCGGGGGCGGGCTGGAGGAGTCGCGGCTGGTGGTCGCGACCCGGGGCGCGGTGCCCGCCGGCGACGGCGCGGTGACCGACCCGGCCGCCGCGGCGGTGTGGGGTCTGGTCCGGGCCGCCCAGGCCGAGAACCCCGGCCGGATCGTGCTGATCGACCTCGACCCGGCTTCCGGGGACGGGGCGGAATCGGTGCTGGGTCCGGTGCTGGCCGGTGGGGAACCGCAGGTCGCCGTCCGCGGCACGGCCCTGTCGGTGCCCCGGCTCACCCGTGCCGGCGGTGCCGTGCCGGACGCCCCGGCGGTGTTCGGTCCGGAAGGGACGGTCCTGGTCACGGGCGGTACCGGATCGCTGGGTGGTCTCGTGGCCCGGCACCTGGTCGCCCGGCACGGGGTGCGGCGTCTGGTGCTGGCCGGCCGGCGGGGTCCGGCCGCCGAGGGCGTGGCGGACCTGGTCGCGGACCTCACCGGGCGGGGCGCGGAGGTGTCGGTCGTGGCCTGCGATGTGTCGGATCGCGACCAGGTGGCGAGCCTGCTGGCGTCCGTGCCCGCCGAGCAGCCCCTGGTGGGTGTGGTGCACGCGGCCGGCGTGTCGGATGCCGGGGTGATCGGAACGGTGACGCCGGACCGGCTGGCGGAGGTGTTCGCGCCGAAGGTGGACGCGGTCCGGCATCTCGACGAACTGACCCGCGGCATGGACCTGGACGCGTTCGTCGTCTATTCCTCGGTCTCCGGCGTGTTCATGGGCGCGGGCAGCGGCGGCTACGCGGCCGCGAACGCGTACCTGGACGGGTTGATGGCGAGCCGCCGGGCGGCCGGCCTTCCGGGGCTGTCGCTGGCGTGGGGCCTGTGGGAGCAGAGCACCGGCATGGCGGCCGGCGCCGACGACCTCACCCGCTCCCGGATGAACCGGCGCGGGGGACTGCTGCCGATGACGCCCGCGGAGGGCATGGAACTCTTCGATGCCGCCGTCGGGTCCGGGCAGGCGATGCTGGTGCCCGCCAAACTGGACCTGCGCGGGGTGCGCGCGGCCGCGGCGGCGGGCGCCGGCGTGCCGCACATGTTGCGCGGCCTGGTCCGTGCGGGCCGGCAGCAGGCGCGCACCGCGGGCGCCGGCGACGAGCGCGGGCGGCTGCCGGAGCGGCTGGCCGGGCTGCCCGCCGCCGAACAGGCGAAGGTCCTGCTCGACCTGGTGCGGGCTCAGGTGGCCGCGGTCCTCGGCTACGGCGCGTCCCACCACATCGACGCGGACCAGGGACTCTTCGAGATCGGTTTCGACTCCCTCACCGCCATCGAGCTCCGCAACCGGCTCCGCGACATCACCGAACGGAAGATCGTTCCCAATCTCGTTTTCGCTTACCCGACACCAGAGCGCATCGCCGCGCACCTGCACGAGCTGATGTGCGGCGAGCAGGCCGCGGCCCCAGTGGCGATCTCCGTCTGAAAGAGGGTGATGACGTGTTCGACGTGGACCGCTACCTGCGGCGGATCGGCTGCGCCGGAGAGACCGGTGTGGACATCACGACGCTGCGGAAGCTGCAGAGAAACCACCTCATGGCGATTCCCTACAACAGTGCCGCCTACGACCTCGCTGACGGAGTGCGCATCGTCGACCTCGACGACGGCGCCATCTTCGAGACGAGCATCGCCGACGGGCGCGGCGGCGCCTGCTACCACCTGAACCGCCTGTTCCACCGGCTTCTCCGGGAGCTGGGCTATGACGTCACGCTGGTGGCGGGCACCACCGCCGAAGGCCGGGACAACTTCGGGACCGACATCGAGCACATGTTCAACCGCGTCTCCCTGGACGGCGGCGAATGGCTCGTGGACGTCGGCTATCCGGGCCCGACCTACGTCGAGCCGCTGCTGGTCTCCGACACGGTGCAGACCCAGTACGGAAGCCAGTTCCGGCTGGTCGGCCACGAATCCGGGACCGTGCTGCAACGCCGGGGAGCGGCCACCCGCTGGGGCCTCGTCTACACCTTCACGCTGAAACCCCGGCAGTGGAGCGACTGGAAGGAACTGGAGGACGGTTTCCGGAAGCTCCTGTCGGACGCGGAGCGGGACGACGCCCAGGAGATCCTGTGCGGCCGGGCCTTCGAGGACGGTCAGGTCTTCATGCGGCAGCGCCGCTATCTCACCGTCCGGAACGGCCGTGAGCAGGTCCGCACGATCACCGACGACGACGAGCACCGGATGCTGCTGTCCCGCGTCCTCTCCGGCGACCTCGGCTGAGCTCGCGCCCGATCGCAACCAGAAGGAGAAATGATGGAGAACGAGGACCGTCCGTTCGCGTGGCTCGTCAACTTCTACCGGGCCGGGTACGAGGCGTACGTCCGGTTCCTGTGCGTCTTCTACACCGGTCAGCCGGGGGCGGCGAAGGCCGCGGACCCGGCGCACCGCACCTCGGGGGACGCCCAGGAGGAGGCGCCGTGAGAAGAACGGTTCCGGTGCGCCTCGGAGATCGTTCCTACGAGGTGCTCGTCGGCCCGGGGGTGCGCGCGTCGCTTGCCGGGGTGCTTCGGCGGCTGGGCGCGGAACGGGCCGTCGTCGTGTCGGCACGCCCGGAGGAATGGGTGCCCGACACCGGTGTGGAGACCCTGCTGCTGCCCGCCCGGGACGGTGAACGGCACAAGACGCTGTCCACCGTGGAGGCGCTGTGCGGTGAGTTCGTGCGGTTCGGGCTCACCAGGTCGGACGTCGTCGTCTCCTGCGGGGGCGGGACGACCACCGACGTCGTCGGGCTGGCGGCCGCGCTGTATCACCGGGGTGTGGCCGTGGTTCACCTGCCCACGTCGCTGCTCGCCCAGGTGGACGCCAGCGTCGGCGGGAAGACGGGGGTGAACCTGCCGGAAGGCAAGAACCTGGTCGGTGCGTTCTGGCAGCCCAGCGCGGTGCTGTGCGACACCGACCACCTGTCGACCCTGCCGCGGCGGGAGCTGCGGAACGGTTTCGGTGAGATCGCCCGCTGCCACTTCATCGGCGCGGGGGACCTGCGCGGGCTGTCGCTCACGGAGCAGATCGCCGCCAGTGTGACTCTCAAGGCGGGCATCGTGGAGGTGGACGAACGCGACGCCGGGATACGGCACCTGCTCAACTACGGCCATACGCTGGGCCACGCGCTCGAAGTGGCCACCGGATTCGCGCTGCGCCACGGCGAGGCGGTCGCCATCGGCACGGTCTTCGCGGGCCGGCTGGCGGGCGCGCTGGGCCGCGTCGACCGGGCCAGGGTGGACGAGCACCTGGCGGTCGTCCGCCACTACGGCCTGCCCGCCGCCCTGCCCTCCGGCGTGGACCCGGCTGCCCTCGTCCGCCAGATGCGCCGGGACAAGAAGGCGATCACCGGGCTCGCCTTCGTCCTGGACGGGCCCGCGGGCGCGGAGCTGGTGAGCGATGTGCCGGAGGACGTGGTCGCCCGTGTCCTCGACGAGATGCCGCGTGCGCGCCTGGACGAGCTCGTCGGGGACGCCGCGGCCGATGCGGCGCCGGCATGAGGCGGTTCCCGCCCGCCGGAAGCCCGGCCCGCCCGGTGGACCGGCTCCTGGCCCGCAGGCTGGACGAGGCGCTGGCCCGGCCCGCCGCCCAGCAGCCGCGCTGGCCGGAACCGGAACAGGCGAGCGCCGTCATCGGACGGCTGCACCACGCGGACCCGATCGTGGCGCCGGAGGAGACGGCGCGGCTGTCCGGCCGGCTCGCGTCGGTCGCCCGCGGTGCGGCGTTCCTGCTGCAGGGCGGCGACTGCGCCGAGACCTTCGCCGGCAACACCGAGTCGCATCTGCGGGCCAACCTGCGGGTCCTGGAGCGGATGGCCGCCGTGCTCGGCCAGGCGGCCGGCATGCCGGTGGTCAAGATCGCGCGCATGGCCGGGCAGTACGCCAAACCCCGGTCCAACGCCGTCGACACGCTGGGGCTGCCGGTCTACCGCGGCGACATCGTCAACTCCGCGGAACGCACCCCCGCCGCGAGAACACCCGACCCGCACCGGATGGCGCGCGCCCACGCCAACGCGGCCGGCGCGATGGAGCTGGTCCGCGGGCTCTGCGCGGGCGAGGTCTACATCAGCCACGAGATGCTCCTGCTCGACTACGAACGGGCCGTGCTGTGGGTGGACGCCGCCGGCCCGGAGCCCCGGCTGTCGAGCGGCCTGGCGCACTTCCCGTGGATCGGCGACCGCACCCGCCAGCTCGACGGGGCGCATGTCGCGTTCGCGGAGCTCCTGGCCAACCCGATCGGTCTCAAGATCGGTCCGAGCGTCACCCCGGAGCAGGCCGTCGAGTACGTGCGGCGCCTCGACCCGCACCGCACACCGGGGAGGCTGACACTGGTGAGCCGCATGGGGCACACCCTCGTCCGCGACGTCCTCCCGCCGATCGTGGAGAAGGTCAACGCCTCCGGGCACGAAGTGATCTGGCAGTGCGATCCGATGCACGGCAACACCCGGACGTCGGGGAACGGGTACAAGACCCGGCACTTCGACCACGTGGTCGACGAGATCGCCGGTTTCTTCGAGGTGCACCGGCGGCTCGGCACCCATCCCGGCGGCATCCACGTCGAGGTGACCGGCGACGACGTGACCGAATGCCTCGGCGGGTCCTCCGGAATCGCCGAGACCGACCTTCCCGCCCGCTACCGGACCGCCTGCGACCCGCGGCTCAACGCCGGGCAGGCGGGCGAACTCGCCTCCGCCGTCGCGCGGATGCTGCGCGGCTGACAGGACGGACGTCCAGGAAAGAAGGCTGTGATGACCGGAAACCCGCCCATCGGCGGCACCACCCGCCTGTACGTCGTGGTGGGCGATCCCGTCGCCCAGGTCCAGTCGCCCGCGCTGATGAACCCGCTCTTCGCACGGCTGGGAATCGACGCGGTGCTGGTCCCGGTGCACGCGAGGCCCGAACACCTTGAGCGGATCGTCGGCGGGTTGCAGTGCGCCGGCAACGTCGACGGCATCTTCGTCACGGTGCCGCACAAGGCGGCGGCCGCCGGGCTCGCCGACCGCCGCGGCCCGATGGTGGAGATCACCGGGAGCGCCAACGCGCTCAGGCGGGAGGCCGACGGCGGCTGGTACGCGGAGAACTTCGACGGCCTCGGTTTCGTGACGGGCCTCGTGGGCGCCGGCCACGACCCGAGAGGCAGCCGGGTGGCGCTCGTCGGCGCGGGCGGCGCGGGAAGCGCCATCGCCGCCGCGCTGCTGGCGGCGGGCGTGGAACGGCTGTCGGTGTGCGACCCGGACACCGCGAAACTGGACGGGCTCCGCTCGCGCCTGGACGCGCACTGGCCGGGCAGGACCGCCGTCTCGGCCGAACCGCTGCTGGACGGCGCCGGCATCGCCGTGAACGCCACACCGCTCGGGCTGAATCCCGGCGACCCGCTGCCATTCCGCCCGGACCTCCTGCCATCGGGCAGTGTGGTGGCCGACATCATTATGCGGCCCCGGGAGACCCGGCTTCTTCGCGAAGCGGCGGCACTTGGCCACCGCGTCCATTACGGAATCCACATGCTCGACGGGCAACTGGCCTCATATCGTGCGTTTTTTGGCCTGGGCTGAAGAGTCCGGCGACTACCAGAGCGAGGGATGTGGGGCACCATACGCCGTCATATTCTGACGAGCAGCGGCTGATTCGCTCAATTCCCGAAAATCGGGCCGTCGTTCGATCATTTCCTCAATTGGCCCAGTGGAGATTCGGAGAGGTATGCACGCGCGACAGGGACCGGAATTCCCCCGTTGGCCCCAGTACGACGAGACCGAGCGGGACAGCCTGATCCGTGCGCTGGAGCAGGGCCAGTGGTGGCGCATGGGCGGGGACGAGGTGAACTCCTTCGAACGCGAGTTCGCCGCCCAGCACGGCGCCGAGCACGCGCTGGCGGTCACGAACGGGACGCACGCGCTGGAACTCGCTCTGCAGTGCATGGGCGCCGGGCCGGGCACCGAGGTCATCGTGCCGGCCTTCACCTTCATCTCCTCCTCCCAGGCGGCCCAGCGGCTCGGCGCGGTCGCGGTCCCGGTCGACGTCCGCCCGGACACCTACTGCATCGACGCGGCGGCGGTGGCCGCCGCCATCACACCGCGCACCCGCCTGATCATGCCGGTGCACATGGCCGGGCTCATGGCGGACATGGACGCGCTGGCGAAGATCTCCGCCGAGGCCGGTGTGCCGCTGCTCCAGGACGCCGCGCACGCCCACGGCGCGCGCTGGCAGGGCAAGCGCGTCGGTGAACTGGGCAGCGTCGCGGCGTTCAGCTTCCAGAACGGCAAGCTGATGACCGCGGGCGAAGGCGGCGCCGTGCTGTTCCCCGACACCGAGATGTACGAGACGGCGTTCCTGCGGCACAGCTGCGGCCGCCCCCGGGACGACCGCCGGTACCTCCACCGGATCGCCGGCTCCAACCTGCGCATGAACGAGTTCTCGGCGGCGGTGCTGCGGGCGCAGCTGCGCCGCCTCGACGAGCAGATCGCGCTCCGCGGCAAGCGCTGGACCCTGCTGTCCCGGCTGCTCGGGGCGATCGACGGCGTCGTCCCCCAGGGCGGCGACGTGCGCGCCGACCGCCACTCGCACTACATGGCGATGTTCCGCCTCCCCGGGATCGCGGAGGAGAAGCGCAACGCCCTTGTCGACCGGCTCGTCGACGCCGGCCTGCCCGCGTTCGCCGCGTTCCGCGCGATCTACCGCACCGAGGCGTTCTGGGAGATCGGCGCGCCGGGCGAGACCCCGGACGCGATCGCGGAGCGCTGCCCCAACACCGACGCCATCAGCCGGGACTGCGTCTGGCTGCACCACCGCGTCCTGCTGGCGGGGGAGCGGGAGATGCACGCCACCGCCGAGATCATCGCCGACGCCGTGGCCGCCGTATGAGCGTCCGGGTGGCCTTGGCCGGGCTCGGCTGGGCGGGACGGGAGCTGTGGCTTCCCCTGCTGCGCGAGCACGGCGGCTTCGAGGTGGTCGCCGCCGTCGACGCCGACCCGGTCGCGCGCGCGGCGTTCGGGGAGGCGACGGGCATCGCCGTGCATCCCGCGGTGGACGCGCTCACCGCGGGAGCGGTCGACCTGGCCGTCGTCGCGGTGCCCAACCACCTGCACGTCGAGGTGGCAGGTGCCCTGCTCGCCGCCGGGATCCCGGTCTTCCTGGAGAAACCGGTGTGCCTGACCTCGGCCGAGGCCGACATCCTCGCGGCGGCCGAGCGCGGCGGCGGGATGCTGCTGGCCGGCAGCGCCGCCCGTTACCGCGGTGACGTCCAGGCGCTGGGACGGGTCGTGCCGGACCTGGGCGACGTCCGGCATGTCGACCTGGCCTGGGTACGGGCACGCGGCGTACCGCGGCCCGGCGGCTGGTTCACCCGGCGCGACAGGGCCGGCGGCGGGGCGCTGCTCGACCTCGGGTGGCACCTGCTCGACACCCTCGCGTTCCTGCTCGGCCCGGCCCGGGTCACGCAGGTGGCCGGCGTGACCTCGGACGACTTCGTCAACCTCGACGCGTGGCGTGCGGCGTGGCGGCGGGACCGGTCCGGCGCCGTCGCCGCCGACGTCGAGGACACCGCACGCGGCTTCCTGGTCCGCGACGACGGCGTCTCGGTCTCCCTGCGGACCGGCTGGGCGTCGCACGAGGCACGGGACGTCTCCCTGATCCGGGTCGAGGGCAGTGCCGGCACCGCGGAGCTGAGGTGCACGTTCGGCTTCAGCCCCAACCGGGAGCCCGAACCCGTGCTGACGGTGACCCGCGAGGGCACCACGACCCGGCTCGCCGTGCCCGCCGAGGAGATCGGTGTCGAGTACCGGCGGCAGCTGGACGCCCTCGCCGCGATGCTGGCGGACCCGGGCAACCGCGGCCGGGCCGTCGCCGCGGCCCGGCCGATCGTCCACGTGATCGAGAACTTCTACGCGTCCGCCCGCTCGGCGCGTGCCCGGCGAGCGGAGCCCGCGTTCCAGTAGATCCGGAGGTGCCCCATGGCAGTCCCCCTGGGCGAACGGCCGGCCGCCGCGGCCGACACGTCCGCACCGGTCCGGCACGCCGTCGTCTTCGACCTGGACGGGGTCATCGTCGACAGCTTCGCGGTGATGCGCGAGGCATTCGCCATCGCCTACGCCGAGGTCGTCGGCGACGGCCCCGCGCCCTTCGAGGAGTACCGGCGCCACCTGGGCCGCTACTTCCCGGACATCATGCGGATCATGAACCTGCCGCCCGCGCTGGAGGAGCCGTTCGTCCGCGAGAGCTACCGCCTCGCCGACCGGGTGACGGTGTTCGACGGAGTCGTCGGGCTGCTGCTGACACTGCGGGTCCGCGGGCTGCGGCTCGCCGTCGCCACCGGCAAGAGCGGCCCGCGGGCGCGCTCGCTGCTCGACCGGCTGGGCCTGCTCCCGTTCTTCGAGCACGTGATCGGCTCCGATGAGGTCGCCCGGCCCAAGCCCGCCCCGGACATCGTGCGGCACGCGCTGAGCCTGCTCGACGTGCCCGCCGAGCGGGCCATCATGGTGGGCGACGCACCGACCGACATGACCAGCGCCCAAGGCGCCGACGTCGCCGCGGCCGCCGCGCTGTGGGCCGGCCCCGACGAGGCGGAACTGCTCGCCACCGGTCCCGACGTGGTTCTGCGGCGCCCGGCGGACCTCCTCGCACTCTGCCCGCCGGTGCCCGGCCGCTGACGCGCGTGGCCCACTACCTCGGCATCGACGTCGGCGGCACCAAGGTCGCCTTCCGGGCCGAGTCCGACACCGGGCGCGTCGAGGAGACCGCGTTCCCCTGGGGGCCCCGGCACAGCGCCGCCCGGGATCTCGCCCAGCTCACCGGCCATGTGGCGGAGCTGCGGGCGAGGATCGGCACGGCACCGCGGGCGGTGGGCGTCGCGATGCCCGCGACGGTCGGCCCGGCGGGCCGGGTCACCTCGTGGCCCAGCCGGCCGGAGTGGACCGGCCTGGACCTGGCCGCGTCACTCCGGGCGCTGTTCCCCGAGGTCGCCGTCGCCTGGGCGGACGACGGCGACCTCGGCGCGCTCGCCGAAGCGCGGGAGGCCGGCTGCGACGACCTCCTCTACGTCGGCGTGGGCACCGGTGTCGGCGGCGGTCTCGTCCTGCGCGGCGAGCCGTGCCCCGGGCTCGGCCGCGGCTCGTTCGAGATCGGGCACCTCATCGTCGAGCTGGGCGGCGCGCGGTGCGTCTGCGGCCGGCGGGGCTGCCTGCAGGCGATCGCCTCCGGACCGGCCACGCTGCGCCGCGCGGAGCTGCTGCGGGGCGCGGCCGTCACGTTCGACGAGCTGCGGTACGCGCTGAGCGACGAGCGGCCGTGGGCCGTCACCGCGGTCGACCGGAGCTGCCGGGCACTGGCCGCGGCGGTGGCCGGGGTGCGGGAACTGGTCCATCCGCGCCGCGCGCTGATCGGCGGCGGCTTCGCGGCGGGCATCCCCGGGATCATCGACCGGGTGGCCGTCCATCTGGCCGGGCTGACGCGCGCGGTCCACGACCCGCTGCCGGTGGAGCCGGCCAGGCTGGGCGGCCTGTCGTCGCTGCACGGCGCGGTGTCGCTCGCCCGGCTGGTCGCACCCCGCCCGGGACGGCCCGATGATCACGGTCTCCGCGCGCCCGCCGGTGCGATGCCGCCCAACCGGTCGCGCAGGTCGTCCACCAGCAGCTCGGCGCCGTCCGCGCCGCCGGCGGCGCCGAAGACGTGGTAGTCCGGCCGGACGAGCAGGGACGTGGCCCCGAACCGCGCCAGGTACGGCCGGTAGACCTCGTCCACGTCCACCACGTCGTGGGCCGTGCCGGGTTCGGCGCCGGGCGGCAGCAGCCGCACCACGCGGGTGCCCAGTTCGCTGAGGAACGCGAGCCGGTCCCCGCCGAGCGCGGTACGCGGATCCTCGGTGGTCAGCAGGACGAACCCGCGGCCCACCACGTCGTCGAACAGCCCGGAGACCCCGTGCCGGCTCACCCGTCCCTGCGGGATGACCGCACCGGCGGGCGGCTCGGCCTCCCGTGCCCCCGGCCGCCGGTGCAGCAGCCCGCCGCAGAGCGGCTTCGCCGGTTCCGGGCGGGTCGGCGGCCTGCCGCGCCGGCCGGCCAGCACCGTGGCGTCCCGCTCGGCGGCGGCCACCGGGTCCGTCACGCAGATCACCCGGCCCAGCTGGACCGACGCCAGGATCGCCTCCTCGGCCTGCGCGCGGCGCTCCTCGGTGTAGCCGTCCAGGAGGGATTCGGGGGCCGGCCCGCGGAGCGCCAGGTCGAGCCGCCACGCCAGGTTGGCGACGTCGCGGATGCCCGAGCACATGCCCTGCCCGGCGAACGGCGGCATGAGGTGGGCCGCGTCGCCGGCCAGCAGGACGTGGCCCACCCGCCACCGGTCGGCCCACCTGGCCTGGAAGATGTAGGTGGTGCTGCGCAGCAGCGTGGCGTTGCCGGGGGTGACGCCGGACGGCGCCAGCAGCCGCCACGCCGTCTCGTCCCTGTTCAGTTCGGCCGTGCTCTCGCCCGGCAGCCGCATGAACTCCCAGCGCCGCCGCCCGGGGCCGCTGCCCACCAGCGTCGTGGGCCTGGCCGGATCGCAGATCTGCACGTTCGTGGGGACGAACTCGCGCGGCTCGCGGAGTTCGACGTCGCAGAGCAGCCACTCGTAGGAGAAACCGAGATCGGTCACCGGCACGTCGAGGCGGTCGCGTACGAAGCTGTTGGCGCCGTCGCATCCCACGACCCACCGTGCGGAGAGGACGCGCGTCGCGCCGTCACCGGTCGCGGCGGTCACCTTCACCCCCTGCGCGCCGTCGGCGATGTCCACGACTTCGTGCCCGCGCAGCACCGTGACGCCGGGAAGCGCGGCCGCCCTGGCCGCGAGGAGCTCCTCCAGAGCCGGCTGGTGCATCGTGCTGGCGTCCGGCCAGCCGTAGGGGCCGGCCGTGGTGAACGCGATGTCCAGCAGCGTGTCGCCGCCGGCGGTGCGCCACTGGTAGCCGTTGGCGGGCTCGGTGATCCGGCCGAGGTCCGGCCCGATCCCCGTCCCGGCCAGCAGCCGGGCGGTCTCCCCGTCGAAACTGGTCGCCCGGGGCAGCCGGTACGGCCGGGGGCGGCGTTCCAGCACGGTCACCCGCCGGCCGCGCTGGGCGAGCAGCACCGAAAGTGTCGCGCCGATCGGCCCGTTGCCCACGATGATGACGTCCGCGTCCGTCAAGGAAAACCTCACAGGTCCACGCTTATCGACTGGCTGAATTCGGCCACACCAGAAAATGCCGGAACATTCCAGGGCGCACGTGACAGTCCGGGCGTCATGCTAGGCAGGCCGTGCCGGCACGGCATCCCTCAGCCTTATAGAGCCGTGTTCCTCGGCCGCCCCGGAACTACCCGAGCTGGTGATGGCACCGGCGCCCCGCATGGGCAGAATTGGGGAAAATTGGTTGCGTGGGGAGCAATTCGTGACACGAGCTGGATTTTGGCGTGCGCTGGCACCCACCGAGAAACCCCACGCCGGGAGAGAGGCTTACATCGGGTACACGGTGCGCGCCACCGGCCGGCTGGATCCGGACGCCCTGGAGACGGCCTACGCGGCGGTGTGCCGCGCCTATCCCCAGCTCGCGGCCCGGCTGGAGACCGGCGACGCCGGACCCGTCTTCGTCGAGTCCGCCGCCCGGCCGCAGGTCCGGGTCCGCGAGGGGGACCTCGAACACCCGTTGACCGGCGTGGAGCTGGACCAGGGCCGCGCGCTGAGCGCGCTCAGCGTCGTCCGCGACGGCGACGACGCGAGCGTGTGCCTGCTGACCCATCACAGCATCGCCGACGCCCGCCACTCCCTTGAGATGCTCGTGACGCTGTGGTCCTGCTACACCGACGCCGTACACGGCATGCCCGTGGACCCGCCGCGCCACCCGTTCCCCAGGTCGCTTGAGGATCTGCTGGCCGAGCGCGGCATCCACGCGGACGCCCCCACCGGAGCGGCCCCCTCGGGGCCGATGCCCGAACCGCCCCCGGCGGTCGTCCGGCACGTGGTCCGGCACCGCCTGACGGAGGCCGGGACGACGGCGCTCGTGGAACTCGGCCACCGCGAACACGTGACGATCAACGGCCTGCTGTCGGGCGCCCTGCTCGTCGTCGAGGCCGAGGTCCGCGACCTGCCGCTGACCGAACTGCTGCTGAGGTTCACGGTGAACCTGCGCGACCGCCTCACCCCGAGGGTCGGCGCCACCGAGGGCACGAACGTGCTCGGCGGCGTCGGGTTCACGGTCGCCGCCGGGACCAAACCCGAGCCCGTCGCGATCGGCCGGGCCATCGGTGAACGGTTGCGGGCCGGACTGGCGGACGGCTCCATCCAGCGCAGCCTCCTGGACCTGGTCAGCGGGCCGGCACGGGACGCCAGGCCGTGGGAGCCGAGCCGGGGCCCCGCCGTGGTCAGCGTGATGAACTGGGGGCAGGCGCCCCCCATGCGCACGCCGGCCGGCCTGCGGCTGACCGACCTGCACTCCGCCTCCCGGATCAGGGAGTCCTCGGCCATGGGCGGCTACGTGGTGAGCACCTTCGGCGGACGCATCGGTATCGACCTGGCCTGGCCCGCGGGGGATCTGGAGCTGCCGGAACGCATCGAGCGCCTGCGCGAACAGCTGAGCCACCTGACGCGGCGGCCGTGATCGCCGGTGTTCGCGTTCCCCCGTCGAGCGGACCCGCCGGAACCCGGGGAGGGGTGAGCGGCGTGCAGGTGCGTGAGCTGGCGGTCGCCGGCACTTTCGAGTTCACCCCTGACGTCCACCCCGACCCGCGGGGCCTGTTCGTCGCGCCTTACCAGGAACCGGCGTTCGTCGCGGCGGTGGGGCGACCGTTCTCCACCGCCCAGAGCAGCTACAGCCGGTCGGCGCGGGGGACGATCCGGGGCCTGCACTTCACCCGGACGCCTCCCGGGCAGAGCAAGTACGTGTACTGCGCCGGCGGACGCGCGCTGGACGTCGTTCTCGACACCCGGGTCGGCTCCCCGACCTTCGGTAAGTGGGACTTCGTCGAACTCGGGGGCGGGTCCTTCCAGGCCGTGTACTTCCCGCTGGGTGTCTCCCACGGCTTCGTGGCGCTGGAGGACGACACCGTGATGGTCTACATGGTCAGCAGCAGCTACGTCGCCGAGCTGGAAATGGCCGTCCACCCGCTGGACCCGGAGCTGGCCCTGCCCTGGCCCCGGGACGTCGCCCCGATCCTGTCCCCCCGCGACCAGGCGGCCCCGACTCTCGCCGAAGCACTCGCGGCGGGCCTGCTGCCGCGCTACGAGGACTGCGCCGGAGCGGAATAGGGCCGCGGGCCCCGGCCGCCGCTGGTCGCCGGCGGCGCCGACCGGGCCGTCCGCGGGTGCGCCGGCGGAATGCGGGCCGGCGCGGTGCCGGTCGTTTCGATCGGTCCATGTCCGCCGCGGCGCCACGGCGCGCGTCCGGGGCCCCGCCGTGATCACAAAGTGGGCCGGCTACCAGGTGACAGGTAGTTCGACCAGCCCCTGGAATGCCTCTCCGGGCTTGACCGGAACCTCCTTCGCGGGAACCGCCAGGCGCAGGCCGGGCAGCCGTTCGAACAGCGTGCGGAAGGCGATCTCCATGATGACGCGCGCCAGGTTCATCCCCACGCACTGGTGCGGGCCGAACCCGTACGTCAGGTGGTCGCGGAACGCGGGGCGGTGCCAGTCCAGGGAGTCCGGCCGCTCGTAGGCGTCCTTGTCGCGGTTGATGAGGGAGAACAGGAAGAACACGCCGTCGCCCTCGTGGATGGTGGTCTCCTCGTCCACCTCGATGTCCTCGGCGGCCACGCGCTGGAGCCCGTCGGGAACGGCCACCAGCCGCGTCAGCTCGTCCACGGCGGCGGGCCACAGCGACGGGTCGGCGCGCAGCTCGGCGAGCCGTTCGGGGTGCTGGAGCAGGGTGTAGGCGCCCAGCGCGATCGAGCTGGAGGTGGTGTCGTGCCCGGTCACCAGCACGATCAGGAACATCTGGAGGATTTCCTCGTGGTCCACCTCGGTGCTGTCGCCGCGCTCGGCGAGGAGGGCTTCGAGGAACCCCTCGCCCGGGTGCCGCCTGGCCTTCTCGATCAGCTTGCCCAGGTAGGCCATCAGCTCGTCGTAGGCCGCCGCGGCGTCCGGGCCGAACAGGATCTGGTGCGCCTTCCGCTCGAAGTACTCCTGGTCCTCGTGCGGGATGCCCAGCGTCTCGCACAACGCCATCAGGGGCACGGGCGAGGCGAACATGGCGGCCAGGTCCGCGGGGGCGCCGTGCTCCAGCATGGCGTCCAGCCGCTGGTCGACGATCTCCTGGATCTTCGGGCGCAGGGAGTCGATCCGCCGCACCGTGAAGCCCGCCTGCGCCAGCTTGCGCCGGGCGCGGTGCTTCGGGCCGTCGACGCCCACCAGCGCGGTGAGCAGTTTGACGACCTTCTGCTGGACGTCGTTGAACTCGACGGCCGCGGCCGCGGAGACCATGGGCCAGCCGGGGTCGGTGCGGTCGCTGGAGATGCGGGGGTCGGTCAGGAGCCGGCGGGTCAGCTCATGGCCGGTGACGGCCCAGGCCCTACGGCCGTCGTAGAGCGTGATCTGGGAGATCGGGCGCCGCTCGGCCAACGGCCGGTAGCCCGGCGCCGGCTGGTAGGGGCAGGTGCGGTCCTGCGGGAAGGGAACGGTTTCGGTCATGTGGAAGCACTCCCTGGGCAACGAGCCGGGCCACCGGGACCGGCTCCCGTCCGCCGCGGTGGACGGGAGCCGGCCGGACGCGGCCTCTGTCGGTGTGTCGTGGATTCCCGGGCTCAGACGAGCCGCACCGGGAGGTCCTTGGTCCGGGTGAACCCGGGCCGCAGGATCCACGGGACCTCTTCGCGGGGCACCGTGAGGTGCAGGTTCGGGAACCGGGTGAACAGCCCGCGCAGCGCCACCTCCGCCTCAAGGTAGGCGACGTGCTGCCCGAGGCAGCGGTGGATGCCCTTGCCGAACCCGAGGTGGCTCTCGCTGCCCACGGCCAGCCGGTCGACGATCAGCTTGTCCGGCTCCGGGAACTTGCGCGGGTCGGTGTTCGCGGCCATGATCAGCGGCACCACGGGCATCCCCCGCGGAATCATCACTCCGCCCACCTCGATGTCCTCGGTGGCGAACCGCGGCTGCCCGAACTGGATCGGTCCCAGGCGCTGCAGTTCGCGGACCGCCTGCGGCCACAGCGACGGGTCGGCCTTCAGCCGGTCGAGCTGGTCCGGGTGCTCCAGCAGGGCGAGCACCGAGTTCCCGATCAGGTACGTCGTCGTCTGGTGCCCGGCGGTCACCAGGCTGAACAGGATCCCGACCAGCTCGTCGTCGGAGACCCGGCCCGGGTCCTGCGTCTGCGCCTGCACGAGCGCGGTGACCAGGTCGTCCTTCGGCTCGGCCCGCCGGCGCTCGATCATGTCCCGGGCGACCTGGAGGGTCTTGCGCACGCTGCCCGGGAGCCGCTCGCCGTCGAGCGTGGCCATCGCGTCGCTCCACTCCCGCCAGTACGGGCGGTCGGCCTCGTCGACGCCGACCAGCTCGCAGATCACGGTGACCGGCAGCGGGTAGCAGAACGTCTGGACCAGGTCGATCGGCGTGCCGTCCCCGCCCATCTCGGCCAGTTCGTCGAGCAGGTTCGCGGTGAGCTCCTCGACCCTGGGCCGGAACTTGCCCACCCGGTGCGCGGTGAGCGCGTAGGAGACCAGCTTGCGCAGCCGGGCGTGGTCGGCGCCGTCGGAGGCGTTGATGAGGTTCTTCAGCCAGGGGATCAGGTCCTCGGGGACGTCCAGGTACTTGAACACCCCGTTCCGGATGTCCTCGGCGGGCGAGTCGTCCAGCGGGTTGGTGAGGAACCGCCGGTCGGTGAGGACTTGGCGCACGTCCTCGTACCGGGCGGCCAGGTACATCGGCGGCCCGCCCATGAATCCGCCGATCTGCAACGTCGGTGCCTCGCGCACCCTGGCGTGCGCGCCGAACGGATCGGCGACCACTTCTGGTGAGAACAGGTCGACCGGGTCGGCCTGATTCTCGGTGGTGGCGGTCATAGCGATTTCCTTCCGTGTGGAAAGCGTGCGCCGCGGGAATTACGTGCGGTCCGCCGATATGGGCGAGCGCGCGGAAGTCCCGATTCGGAACGATAAGAAGGCGAGGACGGCCGGACATCCCCCAACCTGATAGAACCCGGCGCCCGCGTCCGGGCAGGCCGCCGGCCCCGCCCGCACGGCTATCAATGCGAGGGATACCCGGCCGGTCGCACCCGCCTTAGCCTGCGTGTGGTCGATCACGTCAGGAAACCGCCGGAAAGTAGCGAACCTTGAGGGGTGCTGGTGACAAAGCCGACGCCGACCGAGATCGGGCAGGGATACGACGATTTCGCGGATCTGCTCGACCAGCTCTGGGGCGACAATCTGCACCACGGCTACTGGGACGACGCGTCCGACGGCGCGTCGCTCGACGAGGCCACGAACCGGCTGACCGGCGAGCTGGCCGGAATGCTGGCCATCGAGCCGGGTGATCGCCTGCTCGACATCGGCTGCGGCGTCGGCGAGCCGGTCATCAGGCTGGGCAGGACGCATGAGATCACCGGGGTGGGGGTCTCGATCAGCAAGCGGCAGGTGGAGCGGGCCGGTGACCGCGCCGCGGCCGCCGGCCTGGCCGACCGGCTGTCCTTCCAGTACGCCGACGCGATGGCCCTGCCGTTCCCGGACGAGTCCTTCGACATCGTCTGGGCGCTGGAGTCCCTGCACCACATGCCGGACAGGTGGCATGTGATCCGCCAGGCGGCCCGGGTCCTGCGGCCCGGGGGGCGGCTGGCGATCGGCGACTTCCTGCTCCGGAGCGACCACGGGAGCGGGGCCGACGCCGCCGCCCGGGTCGACCTGGTCCGCGAGGGCGTGCTGAAGATCGTCGATCTCGACGAGTACCTGTCCCGCATCCGGGAGGCCGGCCTCGTGCCCGAGACCGCCGAGGACGTCAGCGACCACACCCGCCCGTCGTGGAGCAAGTCCGCGGAGATCTTCGCGGCGGTGCGGGACCGGGCCGAGCAGTACATCGGGGCGCGGCAGTTCGAGCGCACGCTCTCGAACTTCCGCCAGCTCAGCGACGCGCCGATGGTGGGATACGTCCTGCTGACCGCCCGAAAGCCCGCCTGACCCGTTTGCCGTAGCGGAGTTCCGCGGAGCGGAGACGACGGGTCCGCGGTGCCTTCCCGTCCATCAGAAACGTTGCAGGTGGAGCCATGCAGACGACAGAAGAGACGATACGCGGCCTTTTCCGCAGGATGATCGGAGACGAGAAGCACATCTGGGCCGCCGTGTCCACGACGGACACGATCTGGGTGCTCTACGACCGCGTGCTGAACGTCTCGCCGGAGAACATCCAGGATCCCGACCGGGACCGGTTCTATCTCTCCAAGGGCCACGGGCCGATGGCCTACTACGCGATGCTCGCGGCGAAGGGCTTCTTCGAGCCGGCGGAGCTGGACACCTGGACGCAGCTCGGCTCGCCGCTCGGCCTGCACCCGGACCGCGTGCTGGTGCCCGGCGTGGAGATCAGCAGCGGCTCCCTCGGCCACGGGCTGCCGCTCGGCGTGGGGACCGCGCTCGGGCTGCGCGCCGGCGGGCGCACCGCCCGGGTGGTGGTGCTGATCGGCGACGGCGAGCTCGACGAGGGCAGCAACAACGAGGCGATCGAGATCGCCGGGCGCCTCGGGCTCGACCGCCTCACCGCGATCGTGATCGACAACAGGTCGGCCAGCCTCGGCTGGCCGGGCGGCATCGGCCGGCGCTTCGAGGTGGAGGGGTGGCGGGCGACCACGGTGGACGGTCACGACCACGACGAGCTGTACAAGGCGCTGACCCTGGAACCCGACGGGCGGCCCCAGGCCGTGGTGGCGAACGTCCGCGCGAAGGAAGGGGTCGCGGGATGACGACCCAGGCGGACAGGAAACTGATGCGGACCGTCTTCATCGACACCGTGATCGAGTCGCTGGCCACCGACCCGAGGGTGGTCATGCTGACCGCGGACATCTCCTCGTGGTCCTTCGACGAAGCACGGGAACGGTACCCGGACCGGGTCATCAACGTCGGGATCCGCGAGCAGGCGATGGTGAGCATGGCCGGCGGCCTGGCGCTGACCGGGTTCCGGCCGGTGGTGCACACCTACACGCCGTTCCTGGTCGAGCGGCCGTTCGAGCAGATCAAGATCAGCCTCGGGCACCAGGACGTCGGCGCGGTCCTGGTCAGCATCGGCGGCTCCTACGACGACCTGGCGCGGGGCCGGACCCACCAGGCCCCCGGCGACGTGGCGCTGCTCGACACGCTGCCGGGCTGGACCGTGCACGTGCCGGGGCACGAGGACGAGGTCGAGGCGCTGCTGAAGGACGCGCTGTCCGGCGACGGGCGGGTCTACCTGCGGCTGTCCGACCAGGTCCACAGCGAGGCGGTGCCGCTCTCGGACGAGTTCACCGTGCTGCGCGAGGGCGCCGCCGGCGTGGTGGTCGCGATCGGCCCGACGCTGCGGCAGGTGCTCGAAGCCACCGCCGGCATGGACGTGACGGTGCTGTACGCCTCCACGATCCGGCCGTTCGACCGCTCCGGCCTGCGCCACGCGGTGGACTCCGCGGCGCCGAACGTGGTGCTGGTCGAGCCGTACCTGGCCGGGACCTCGGCGCACGAGGTGGCCGAGGCGCTCGCCGACGTCCCGCACCGGCTGCGCTCGCACGGGGTGCGGCGGGACCGGGAGGTGCGCGCCTACGGCAAGGCCGCCGACCACGACCGGCTGCACGGGCTGGACCCCGCGAGCCTTGCCGAGTCGATCACCGGCTTCCTCCGGTAGCCCCTCCCGGCGACCCGGACGAAGCGACCTCACAGCCGTACAGCCAAGCCGTACAGGGAGCATTGATGAGCCTGACCGACGACCGCGTGGAACTCACCCAGCTGATCTACCGGTTCTGCGCCCTCATGGACGACGGCAGGTTCGCGGACCTGCGGTCGGTGCTCGCCGAGGGGGTCACCGCCAAGGACCCCGGCGGCGCGCCCGTGGCGGGACGGGACGCGGTGATCGCCAACGCGGCGGCCGCGCACTCGCCCGGCGAACGGTCCCAGCATCTCGTCCACAGCGTCCTCATCGACGTGGACGGCGACCGCGCCGGCATACGGGCGAACGTGGTCGTGATCCTCAGTGACGACGCCGCGCCGGAGGGGGCGATCGCCCCGGAGCCCAAGCTCACGATCAGTTCGTGCCTCCGTTACGAGGCGGTCCGTTCCCCGGAGGGGTGGCGCGTGTCGAGCATCGACGGCGACCTCGTGTGGGCGAGTCACAAGCAGCCTCAGGCCGCTCCGGCGTAGGAGCCGCGGGCCGCCCCCCGATTGTTATCCAGAACGGCACCGCCGCGCGGACGTCCGCGCGGCGGTGCCGTTGTTCGGGCCGCTCAGTCGGCCGAGCCGATCAGCACGGGGAGCTTCAGGGGTCGACCCGCAACGCGCCGGTCGGGCATGCCTTGACCGCGTTGAGCACGGTGGCCTCCTGGTCGGGGTCGGGCCGGGTCCGCAGGAGCATCACGGTGCCGTCGTCCTCGTTCTGGTCGAACACGTCGGGCAGGCGCAGCACGCACAGCCCCGCGCCGATGCAGGTCTTCCGGTCGGCGTGAAGTTTCACGACGCCTCCCAGGCGACCGGCAGCGCGTCGACGCCGTAGTGCAGCATCTCGTCGCGCAGGGGGACCTCCTCGGGCGGCACGGCGAGGCGGAGGCCGGGCAGGCGGCGCAGCAGCTCGGTGAAGGCGATCTTCATCTCGACCCGGGCCAGCTGCTGGCCCAGGCACTGGTGCACGCCGTGGCCGAAGGCCAGATGCGGGCCGCGGGGGCGGGTCACGTCCAGCACGTCCGGGTCCGGCCAGTGCTTCTCGTCCCGGTTGGCGGCCACCACGGAGAGCACCACGGTCGAGCCGGCCGGGATGTGCTCGCCGCCGACCTCCACGTCCACGGTGGGGAACCGGAAGAGCCCGATGTGCACGATGGACAGGTAGCGCAGCAGTTCCTCGACGGCGTCGCCCATGCGGGACGGGTCCTCGCGCAGCGCGGCGAGCTGGTCGGGGCGCTGCAGCAGCACGAGGGCGCCCAGCCCCAGCATGCCCGCGGTGGTCTCGTAGCCCGCGAGCAGCAGCAGGTTGGCGATGTTGACCAGTTCGTCGTCGGTCAGCGCGGGGTCGGCCCCGGCATGGTGGATCAGGCCGGAGATCAGGTCGTCGGCGGGGTCCTCCCGCCTGCCGGCGACCAGCCGCTGCATGAACGCGCGCTGGGCCTCGGCGTTCTCCATCGCGTCCTTGACCGGCAGGTTCGCCTGCAGCAGGGTCGTCGCGCGCCGCCGGAACTCGGCCCGGTCCTCGTACGGCACCCCGAGCAGCTCGCAGATCACCAGCGAGGGCACCGGGAACGCGAACTCGGCCATGAGGTCGGCGGTGTCACCCCGGGCCAGCATGGCGTCGAGCCGCTCGGTGACGATCTGTTCGATCCGTTCGCCGAGCCGGTTGATCCGGCGGACGGTGAACTGCCCGGCGAGCAGCCTGCGGTAGCGGGTGTGCTCCGGCGGGTCCATGTTGATGAACGACCCGGCCTGCGCCCGCGCGTTCCGGAACTGCTCCCGCTCCTCCTCGGACAGGTTCTTGAACCTGGGGTGGTAGCGGAACCGGTCGGAGGAGAACCGCGGGTCCGCCAGCACCGCGCGGCACTCCCGGTGCCCGGACAACAGCCAGAACGGGTCGCCGGTGGGCAGCGTCGACCTGGTGACCGGGGATCGCTCGGCCATCGCCGCCAGGGCGGGCGGCAGCGTGAACGGGTCGGCGCGCTTGATGAGTTCTCGGGGGATCGGTGAACCGAGCACGCCCCCGGCGGGCGGCTTCTCGGTCGGCTTGGTCGTCACGGCGGAGGACTCCTTCATCTCACTGTCGTGGGCCTTCTGGGCGGCGCGGCCTTCCGGCCGCCGGGAATGCGGACGGCCGCGGTCACAGGCCGCGCAGGCCGGCCATGAGGCTGCGGAGCTCGACGGTCAGGTAGTTGCTGTGCCGCAGCAGCGAGGTGAGCTGGTTGAGCGTGGTCCACAGGTACCGGTCGTCGGGCTCGGCGGCGGCGTCGTCCTCGATCTCGATGACCAGGTAGCGGTTCTGCGCGTGGTGGAAGCGGCCGCCCTCCTCGGAGTACATGACGTCCAGCCGGACCCGGTCCGGTGGCGCGGCGAGCACGTGGTCCAGGTAGGCCGGACGGTGTTCGGGCGGGGCGTCGGCGTAGTTGTCCGGCTGGCAGTGCACGGTGGCGGTCAACTCGGCGACGTTGAGCATGCCCGCGTCGCTGCGGGCCTGGACCAGCGCGTGCAGCGTGCCGTCGATCCGCCTGACCAGCAACGCGACCAGCCCGGGCCGTTTGGGGGCCAGCAGGGGCTGGGTCCACGCGGTGACCTCGCGGTTGGTCGCGCGTACGTCCACCGCGACGATGTCGAAGTACTTGCCGTCCCGGTGGTCGATGGCCTCGGCGCCGAGCCGCCAGCCGCCCTCGGTGACGTCCCGGAGCGGCACCAGGCGCTGCACCAGCTCCCGCCGGGCGCGTACCTCGGTGAGCCGGCCGAGGACCTCGCCCAGGTCGTGGACGGCCCTGCCGTGTCCCGACAGCGAGCTGCGGACCGCCTCGGCGAACGAGCCGTCAGCGGCGTCCCGCCCGCCCGGCCCCGCCGGCCCATGCGGGATGCACGCCAGGACGGTCCTGGAGTCCATGTTCACCATGTGGTCCAGGCGCAGCAGGCGGTGGAGCTGGTCCAGCGTCAGCCAGCAGAAGTCGTCGTCGAGCGGTACGTCGTCCTCGGTCTCGGCGACGATGTTGCGGTTGCGCTTGTGCAGGAACCATGTCCCCTGCTCGGACTGCAACCCGTCGAACAGCACCCGGCCGCGCGAGCCCGGCCGGAAGTACTCCAGGTACTTGGTACCGGCGCCGCCGTGGACCTTGGTGTAGTTGCTCCGGGTGGCCTGCACGGTCGGGGAGAGCTGGAGGCCGTTGATGTTGCCCGGTTCCATCTTGGCCTGCATCAGGCAGTGCGGGACGCCGTCGAACCGTTTGACCAGGATGCCGAGCATGCCGATCTCCGGTTGCACGATGATCGGCTGGGTCCACCGGGCCGCCCACGCCCGGTCGGTCCGCACCCGCAGGCCCTCGACCGAGAAGAACCGCCCGCTCTCGTGGACGAGGTTGCCCGTGTCCGGTTCGAAGTCCCACCCGGTCAGGTCGGCGAACGGGATCCGCTCCACCTGGAAGCTGTGCGCGCGCGCCCGCGCGTCGAACCAGGTGTGGAAGTCCGCCATGGACATGACCGCGTCGTCGCCGTCGGCCACGTCAGGCGTCCGGGCACAGGTGCAGCAACGCCCGGGCCGCCAGCCGGTAGCCGTACGCGCCCAGGCCGACCACGGCGCCGGACGCCAGCGGGGCGATCACCGACTCGTGGCGGAACCGTTCGCGGGCCCAGACGTTGCTGAGATGCACCTCGATCCACGGCGGTTCGTAGCTCGCCAGCGCGTCCCGCAGGCTCCAGCCGGCGATCATCAGCGCGCCGGGGTTGACGATGGCGCCGACCGTGGTGTCGCGATGCTCGTGGACCGCGCCGACCAGCTCGCCCTCCCCGTCCCGCTGGATCGAGACGACCTCCCAGCCCCGGGCGCCGACCTCCTCGGCGACCGCCTTCTCGATGTCGGCGAGCGTGCCGGTGCCATAGATCTCCGGCTCGCGGCGGCCCAGCGCACCCAGGTTGGGACCGTTCAGCAACAGCACGACACTCAAAGGGCACCTCTCAGTCCGGCGCGGGGCCTGCCGCCGTCGTCTCGCCGCCCGGCGCCGCGGCGTGCGCGACCGCCGTCCGGCGGGCAGCGATCCGCGTGATCCGTTCGCAGGCTAGAAGAGGCGTGACCGGGCCGGTATCCCTCGACCTGATAGCTCCGGGCGGGCCTGGCGCGTACGGGGACAGGGACGCGAAGTCCTATCAGGTCGAGGGATGCCCGGCCGGGTGCCCCTTCCCTAAAGTGCCAAGAGGCAAGATCACCTTTCTCGACACGGAAGGGGCGATGTGCCCGCACACGCCGCGACGAACGGCACGATCGGCATCGGCGTCCTCGGCTGCGCGGACATCGCCCGCCGCCGGATGCTGCCGGCCTTCCTGGCGGACCGGAACCTGCGGGTCGTCGCCGTGGCCAGCCGGACCGGGGAACGGGCGGCGAAGTTCGCCGCCGAGTTCGGCTGCGACGCCGTCGTGGGCTACCGGAATCTGCTGGACCGCGCCGACGTCGAGGCCGTCTACCTGCCGCTGCCGCCCGGCCTGCACGCCGAGTGGATCAGGCGGGCGCTCCAAACCGGCAGGCACGTACTGACCGAGAAACCGGCCACCACGTCCGCCGAGGACACCGCGGAGATGATCGCGCTGGCCAGGGCCGGGAGGCTGGTGCTGATGGAGAACTTCATGTTCCTCCACCACTCCCGCCACGACCGGGTCCGGCGGCTGCTGGCCGACGGGGAGGCGGGGCGGATCAGGGGCTTTCACAGCACGTTCACCATTCCCGCCCGGCCGGCCGGTGACATCCGGCTGTCGGCGGGCCTGGGCGGCGGCGCGCTGCTGGACAACGGCGCCTACCCGGTCCGGGCGGCGCAACTGCTGCTGGGAGAGGAACTTGAGGTGGCGGGTGCGCACCTGACGACCGACCCGCGGCACGGCGTCGACATCGGCGGTTCCGCGCTGCTCTACCGCTCCGACGGCGTCACCGCGCAGCTCACGTTCGGCATGGACCACCACTACGTCAACGACTACCACGTACACGGCAGCGGCGGACGGCTCAGCGTCGACCGGGCGTTCACCCCGCCGGCCGACCTGGCGACGGAGATCACCGTGGCGCGGCAGGGCCGGGTCGACCGCATGACGCTGCCCGCCGAGGACCAGTGCGCCAGGACCGTCGCCGCGTTCGCCGCCGCGATCCGGACGGGCGCCGGCCCGGACGTCCGGGCGATGCTGCGCCAGGCGATGCTGATCGACGAGATCCGGGAACACGCGAGGAGGTCGCGGGTATGACGGAGAGCAAGGCGTTTCTCCTGGAACTCGTGCGCAAATACCATCGGGAGAACGCGCCTGGGGAGTTCGTGCCCGGGACCACGCCGGTGCAGGTCTCCGGGGCCACACTGGACGAGGAGGACCGCGTCGCCCTGGTCGAGGCGGCCCTGGACATGCGGATCGCCTCCGGCGTCAGCGCACGGAGGTTCGAGCGCGAGTTCGCGCGCACGCTGGGGCTGCGCAAGGCGCACATGACCAACTCCGGCTCGTCGGCGAACCTGCTCGCGCTGTCCGCGCTGACCTCGCCGACGCTGGAGGACCGCCGGCTGGTCCCCGGCGACGAGGTGGTCACCGTGGCGGCGGGGTGGCCGACCACGGTGAACCCGATCATCCAGAACGGACTCGTGCCGGTGTTCGTCGACGTCGAACTGGGCACCTACAACCCGACGCCGGAGCGTATCGAGGCCGCCATCGGCCCGCGCACGAAGGCGATCATGGTTGCGCACACCCTGGGCAACCCGTACGCCGTGGCCGAGATCGCCGAGATCGCCGACCGGCACGAACTGTTCCTGATCGAGGACAACTGCGACGCGGTCGGCTCCACCTACCGTGGACGGCTGACGGGGACGTTCGGTGACCTTTCCACGGTCAGCTTCTACCCGGCACACCACCTCACCACCGGCGAGGGCGGCTGTGTGCTGACGTCCAACCTGGCGCTCGCCCGGATCGTGGAGCAGTTGCGCGACTGGGGCCGGGACTGCTGGTGCGAGCCGGGCGAGGACAACACCTGCCGCAAGCGGTTCGAGCAGCAGATGGGAACGCTGCCGTACGGCTACGACCACAAGTACATCTTCTCGCACGTGGGGTACAACCTGAAGGCGACCGACGTGCAGGCCGCGCTCGGGCTCACCCAGCTGGCCAAGCTGGAGGACTTCGGCGCCGCCCGGCGCCGCAACTGGCGGCGGCTGCGCGACGGCCTCGCGGACGTGCCCGGCCTGCTGCCGCCCGACCCGACGCCGGACTCCGACCCGAGCTGGTTCGGCTTCATCATCACGGTGCTGCCGGACGCCTCGTTCACCCGGGCCGGGCTGGAGAGCTTCCTCGGGTCACGCCGGATCGGCACCCGGCGGCTCTTCGCCGGCAACCTCACCCGGCACCCCGCGTACGAGGACCGGCCGTTCCGCGTGTCCGGCGAGCTGACCAACTCCGACCTGATCACCGAGCGGACCTTCTGGGTGGGGGTGTACCCGGGGCTGACCACGCCGATGATCGACTACGTGATCGAGTCCATCCAGGAGTACGTGCGGGCGGCCGGGAGCTGACGGCCGCCCGCGCGAACCATCCGAGCGGGACTTCGGACCTCACGGGAGCGGCACCGAGTGGAGCACGGTCGCCGGCCCGGTTCCGCAGGCACCGG
The DNA here is from genome assembly GCF_001552155.1 of Actinomadura formosensis NBRC 14204. Classification (GTDB taxonomy): domain Bacteria; phylum Actinomycetota; class Actinomycetes; order Streptosporangiales; family Streptosporangiaceae; genus Spirillospora; species Spirillospora formosensis. The sequence continues at coordinate 26,589 of NZ_BCQQ01000064.1, forward strand.
GCCTAATGCACCGGGCCTACGGCCGCGGCGGGCACCCCTGGCCCGGTCAGTTCACGTGCTCGCCGAGCCGGACCAGCGACGCGCGCAGCGCCTCGCCGAGAAAGTCCAGTTCGGTGTCCGTGGCGTTCAGCGGCGGCGCCACCAGCAGCCCCTCACCGCTGCCGTCGGGATGCCAGCCGACGAACGGGTACAGCAGCAGGCCGTTGCTCCTGGTGATCTCCAGGGCGTCGCGGATGGTGCCGGGGGCCAGCTCGATGCCGTAGAAGTAGCCGATGCCGCGCACATCCCGGACCGCCGGCAGCTCCCGGGCCGACTCCGCCACGAGCCGGCCCACGGCCGCGCCGCGCACCTCGCCGCGGTCGAGGGCACCGAACTCGTCCAGCACCGACAGCACCGCGAGCCCGACCCGCGCCTGCAGCGGGGTCGCCGACATCGTCCCCATGAGGGGCAGCCATCGGCCGCTCGACAGGATGTCCTCGGCCAGGTCCGGCGCGATCACCGTGGCGGCGAGGGGGAGGTACCCCGCGCCGAGCCCCTTCGCGAGCGTCACGATGTGCGCTTCCGCGCCCGGCGTGTGGTGCGAGCCCAGCGGGAGCCCGGTGCGGCCCAGCCCGGTGAGCACCTCGTCGTGGATGACGTAGACGCCGTACTCGTCGCAGATCTCGCGGACCGCCCGCAGATATCCGGCCGGCGGCACGTAGCCGCCTCCGGTCGTGCCGTTGACGGTCTCCACCAGCACCGCGGCGACGCTCTCCGGACCGGCTTCGACGATGGCCTCGCGCACGACCTGCGCGCATTCGGGCCGGCAGGCGGGGAAGGGGCAGCCGAGATGCTGGCCGGGGTAGGGCGGGTCGAAGGCGGGGCCGATGCCGAAGCCGTCGTCCTCGTGCGGACGCCGGGAGCGGTGGCCGGACAGCGCGAGCACGAACGCGCTGTTGCCGTGGTAGCCGAGCGACGCCGTCAGCACCTTGTGGCGGCCCATCTCGCCCCGGGACCGCTGCGCCAGCCGCGCCAGCGTGATGGCGGCCTCCACGGCCGACGTGCCGGTGGGGGTGAACATGACCCGGTCGTCCGGCCTGTGCACGGCCCTCGCCGTGGCGGAGGCCAGCTGCTCCATGTGGGTGGCCGCCAGCGATCCGGCGCTGGCGTACGTGCAGATCCCCGCCTGGTCCCTCAGCGCCTCGACCACCACGGGATGGGCGTGGCCGATGTTCACGTTGATGATCCCGCTGGACGCGTCGAGATAGCGCCGCCCGTCGGAGGAGTACACCCAGGATCCGCTGGCATGGCTGTAGGGGACCGGTGGAATCTGCAACCGCGCGGCCAGCAGGTGCGACGTCCCCGCAGCCTCAATCTTGGTCACGATGGAAGTCCCCTCCCGGCTCCCGGCGGACGGACGGCTCAGTCACGGCGTCCCGCGGACGCTCCGCAGACCAGCCGCTCGACGCGGCGGGCCACCTCCGACGGCAGCGGCTGGGCGGCGATCTCCCCCGCCAGCCCGGCCGCCGCCTCGGCGTACCCCGGATCGGAAATGATCTTCTGGCAGGTCTTCGCGACGGCCTCGCTCGTGGCCTCCTGCGGGGAGAGCGCGAGCGCCGCGCCGGACTCGACGAGGCGGCGGGCCATCTCGTTCACCCGGTGCATCGCGGGGTCGGGGATCAGGATCTGGGGCACCCCGAAGCTCAGCGCCGTCATCATGGTGCTGCCGCCGGTCTGGTGGACGAGGACATCGCAGGTGGGCGCGAGGACGTCCAGGGGAATCCAGCCCGCCCGGACGTCCTTCAGCCGTTCGCGCAGGGCGGGGGCGGCGTCCTCCGTCACCGGCACCACCACTTCCGCGTCCAGGGCCGTGATGTTCTCGACGAGGCCCTGCAGGAAGTCGTACTGGTTGTAGTTCGCCACGCCGGTCCCGATGGTCACGCCGATCCGCGTGCCCGCGCCCCGCGTGTACATCCACGGCTCCAGGCGGCACTGCGAGTTGCCCGGGATCCACCGCATCATCTGGGCGGGGGCGGCGCCCTGCGGCCGCAGGCTCGGCGGCGTGATGTCGATCAGCATGTCGGGGTCGGGGATGCGGTCCAGGCCCAGCTCCGTCAGCTGCTCGCGCAGGTCGTCCGTCGCCCCGAGGTCCATCAGGTGAGGATCGTGGATGTCCCACGCGTGACGCACGTAGGGGATGCCGAGGCGGGTGGCCAGCAGCGGGGCGGCGTAGGAGGCCATGCCGCCGATGACGACGTCGGGGCGCCAGTCCTCGGCGAACGCCAGCAGGGCGTCGAGGGTCGCGGCCTCCAGCCGCGCGTACCATCCGCCCGACATGCGCTCGCGCTCGACCGGATCCGTCGGCACGTGCACCGGCTTGCCGCCGGCCGCGAGGATCTGCTGCAGGGACACGTCCGGGTCCGTGACCCGCACGGCGGGAAGCCCGACGTCCACGATGGTCTGGATCATCTCCTCGTTCGAGGCGGTCACCATGACCTGGTGCCCCGCGTTGCGCAGGGCCGTGGCGAGCGGGACGTGGCTGAAAATCGTGGACGGGGCGACTCCGGCGAGAACGAGAGCCTTCAAGGAGTTCTCCTAGCGGTGGTTCGGCGGGATGGCGGGACCTCATTCGAGTTCGAAAAAGTGCGGCCCCGAGGCGGCTCGAATGAGGTCGTAAGTGTGATCAGACTCGCCCACACCGCCCGCCGGGGCCATCACCAACGTAGGTAGTCCCACCCGGCCGCCGGGAATGGCCCGGCGGGTTGCCGACGCCGTCGTGGCCGCAGATGTCAGGGGCCGAGATGACCTATCAGATCGAAGGATGCCCGACCGGTTCCGCCGGTCCTAGGCTGACGGGGGACCGTGCAAGTCGCCGGATCGGCACGGTGCCGCCGTCGACCGCCGGCCGATCCGCGATGGGGCGGCAGCGTGCCCAGGGTGATTTCTGAAGGGAATTTCTGACTGTGCCTCGATCAGCGGAGCAGTTCGAAAAATGGGTCCGCCGATTTCACCCGGCGCCGGACGGCGGAGTCCGCCTCGTGTGCCTGCCCCACGCCGGCGGGTCGGCGAGTTTCTTCTTCCCGGTGTCCAGGGCGCTCGCGCCCGCCGTGGAGGTGCTGGCGGTTCAGTACCCGGGGCGGCAGGACCGGCGCCACGAGCCGAACATCGCCGACCTCTCCGACCTGGCCGACCAGATCTTCGCGGCGATAAGCCATCTCGACGATCGCCCCATGGCGTTGCTGGGGCACAGCATGGGAGCCGTTCTCGCCTACGAGGTCGCGCTGCGCATGCAGGACGCCGGCCTCCCCCCGCCTGTGCGGCTCTTCGCCTCCGGCCGGCGTGCCCCGTCCCGCCACCGTCCCAGCGGGCTCCACCAGCAGCCGGACGCGCGGATCGTGGCCGAGCTCCGGAGGCTGAGCGGCACCGACGCGGCCATGCTGGCCGACCCGGAGATACTGGAAATGATCATCCCGGCGGTCCGCGCCGACTACCGCGCCGTCGAGACCTACCGGTACGAACCCGGCCGCCGGCTGGACTGCCCGGTGACGGTGCTCACCGGCGACGGCGACCCCCAGGTCTCGGTCGACGAAGCAGCGGCCTGGAAGGAACACACCACCGGACCGACGGAGCTCCAGGTGTTCCAGGGAGGCCACTTCTTCCTCGTGGACCATAGCGAACGCGTGATCGGAATCGTGGCGGAGAGGCTGGACCATCAGGGCGCGGGCGAGCCTCACGGGGCCGCGATCTGAGGCGGTGCGAGCCGGGCTTCGAGCCCTGAGCGGGCGCGGACTCGCGGCGTGCGCTGAAGGGAGCGCGGAATGCCCGGGACGGGCCGCGGCGGCGGACGGCTGCTCGCCATCAGCGACCTCCACATCGGCTACCCCGAGAACCGGGCCCTGGTGGAACGCATGGTGCCCGGCTCGGGCGACGACTGGCTGCCGGCGGCCACGACCGCGACCGTTCCGTGCGCCTGACCCGGTTAAAGCCGCCGGGATGCGACCGATCAGCCATCAGTTCTGAGAATGGCGTCACAAACGGAATTGGAGAAGGAGGTGAGCCCTGGGGTGCTCACCCATGATCCGGCGCCGGCAGAGGGAAGAATCTCGGAACGAGAGACATCTCCGGAGTGCGCGGTGGTGCCGCGACATCCCTCGCTCTGGTAGGGCCGTGCCCGGCGGCCGAGTGAGACTACTTAAGTTGGTTATGGCCCCGGTGGGCGGTGTGGGCGAGTCTGATCACGCTTGGGACACATAGGGGGAGATGTGCAGCGAGCCCGCGGACTTCGCAGGCGGCACCGCCGGGAGTTGGAGATCATCACCAGTGTTACCTGAACGAAATTCGCATCAAGCGGCGGGCCGGCCGAGCCGGTGACGACCGAGCGCGGCGTCCGGGATCCCGCCGGAACGAGAACGCAGGCCGCGCCACCAGGCCGGAAGCCTGCGAACCCCGATCATGATCTTGATAGAGGGCTCGGATCACTGCGGCCCGATGCGGAGGTCGAGGCGTTGCTGGAGGAGCATACTTCGATGAACGGCCGACCATGAAGGGGATCATTCTCGCGGGCGGGAACGGAACGCGGCTCCGTCCCCTGTCGCTGGTCGGGTCCAAACAGCTGGCCCCGGTCTACGACAAGCCGATGATCTACTACCCGCTGTCCCTCCTGATGCTGGCCGGGATCTCCGACATCCTGGTCATCGCCCGGCCCACCGAGGTGCCGCTGTTTCGCCGGCTCCTCGGTGACGGTGGCCGGCTCGGCATCTCCATCGGCTACGCCGCGCAGGACGAGCCGCGCGGGATCGCCGACGCGTTCCGGATCGGCACCGACCACATCGCGGGCGAGGACAGCGCGCTGATCCTCGGCGACAACCTCTTCCACGGCGCGAACCTGCCGTCCCTGCTGCGGCGCAGCGCCCGGCGGCTCAACGGCTGCGTGCTGTTCGGCCACCAGGTCGCCGACCCGCAGCGGTTCGGCGTCGCCGAGGTGGACGAGGCGGGCCGGCTGGTGGCGATCGAGGAGAAACCGGAGTGCCCCCGTTCCAGCCTGGCGATCCCCGGCCTGTACTTCTTCGACGGCGAGGTCGTCGACATCGCCAAGGGGCTCGCCCCCTCCGCCCGGGGCGAGCTGGAGATCACCGATGTGCTGCGCACCTACCTGAAGGCGGGGCGGGCCGACCTGATGTGGCTGGGCCGGGGTGTGACCTGGCTGGACACCGGCACCGCCGAGTCGCTGCTGGAGGCGGGCCTGTTCGTGCGGGACGTGCAGCGCCGGCAGGGCATCCGGATCGGGTGCGTCGAGGAGGTCGCCATGCACATGGGGTTCATCGACGCCGACGCCTGCTACCGGCTGGGAGAGGAGATGGCGAACTCCTCGTACGGGCGGTATCTGATGGATTGCGCCCGCATCAGTGGCCGGCTCCCCGCCTCCGCACGGCAGCCCGGAGGCTGGCCGTGAAAATCCTGGTCACCGGCGCCGCCGGTTTCATCGGCTCGGCGTACGTGCGCATGCTGCTCGGCCCCGGCCCGGCCGGGGGACCCGAGATCACCCGGATCACCGTGCTGGACAAGCTCACCTACGCCGGGAAGATCGACAATCTCGACCTCGCCGAGCCGCGCCTGAGGTTCGTTCAGGGGGACGTCTGCGACACCACCCTGGTCGGCAGGCTGATGGCCGAGGCCGATCAGGTGGTGCACTTCGCGGCCGAGTCGCATGTGGACCGCTCGATCGTCGCCGCCGGGGACTTCGTCCGCACCAACGTGCTGGGCACCCAGGTGCTCCTGGACGCTTCCCTCCGGCACGGCGTGACGCGCTTCGTGCACATCTCGACCGATGAGGTGTACGGATCGGTGCGGACCGGGTCGAGGGCCGAAACCGACCCGCTGGCCCCCACCTCGCCGTACGCGGCGTCCAAGGCGGCCTCGGACATGATCGCCCTGGCGTACCACCGCACCCACGGCCTGGACGTACGGGTGACCCGGTGCACCAACAACTACGGCCCCCGACAGTTCCCGGAGAAGATCATCCCGTTGTTCATCACCAACCTGCTCGACCGGCGCGACGTCCCGCTGTACGGCGACGGACTGAACCGGCGCGACTGGCTGCACGTCGAAGACCACTGCCTCGGCGTGGACCTGGTGCGCACCAAGGGGAGGCCGGGCGAGGTCTACAACCTCGGCGGCGGTACGGAGATGACCAATCTCCGGCTCACCGGGTCGCTGCTGGCCGCGTGCGGCGGTGACTGGAGCCGAGTGAGCCATGTCCCCGACCGCAAGGGGCACGACCGGCGCTATTCGATCTGCGACGACAAGGCCCGGGACGAGCTGGGGTACCGGCCAAGGCGCGACTTCGCCGCCGGGCTTGCCGAGACCGTGGAGTGGTACAGGCGTAATCGCCGCTGGTGGGAGCCGCTCAAGCGGCGCGTGACCGAGATGAGTGTCGGAGAAGCCGTCTGATGCCGACCGCCCGCCGTTGAACTCCCCGCCGGGGAGGTCGCCTGCGGGTGCGTGAGGGCAGAGGGAACCCTTCGCATGTGACGGGCCGTGCATCCCGATAATGGAATGGCGCCGATAGGGATTATCGGCATTCGATTCATTCGAAGACCGCGCTGGATCTGCCGCCCGCTGCCCGCACCTTCCTGGCCGAGCTGATCGGCGGTCACCGCGACCGGATCGGTCACGATGGCGCGCGCTGCGGCCCGGCGGCCAAACGCTTCTGTTGCGGGGGAACCCGCGCTGCGACGAGACCTTCGCCTGTCCGGCTGCGGAGGGTGCGAAAGAGCGGCTGCACAGCTCCGGCAAACGCCAACTCCCGTGAGTTACGGCTCGATCGGTGACACCCCAAGACCGAACGCTAATGGGTGAAAGTAGTCGCCCCAGAGGTCTGGTTGCTGCCATGTCAAGCCACCAAACCCGCTTATTTTGCTGACGCTGGGGAAAGTATCACCGGAACGGTGTGAACATTCAGTTTCCGGTCGGCCCGCATGGTGGGCTGATCTGGGCTTCACCCGCGTTTTCGGGCTCGACGCGCGGCCTGGCCGCGGCCGGCACGCACGGCATCATCGACGCGCTCACCAGCCGCGATCGGCGAGCAGAGCATCGCCGCGCCCAAGAGTTGACACATCCTGCGAAAGTCCGCAGCTCACCAAACCGCATGACCGCCATCGTCCAAGCCGCCCTTCCCCTTGGTCCCCGGGTGGATGAAGTCGGAATCAGCTCAGTGCGTCGCGCGGTGATCGTGAACCGGAAAACGGAGCCCAGCCCCTTGACACCTCTAGATCAAGGCAAGTTATGCTAGTGGTGAGTGGTTGACGGAAAGTCATGCCAGTAGTGAGTGGTTGGCAGAGTCGCCGTACTCACAAATGATGTCTGAGTATTCCCTGCTATGGCTATGGCAAGAGGTGAAGGGTGACCGCGTACTCGCCTGTCACAGGAAGAAAATGGTTCCTGAGTGCACCCCACGATGGGGTCATTCCTCTAGGAACGTTCCTGTGAGGCGCACTCGGTAAGACCTCGATGCCGTCGCCTCCCACTTCCACGCCAGACTCAGTAACCCCGTGAGTATTCTCTGCTGAGATCGATTCCATCTCGTATGACCTACGAGGTGAATCGTCGTTAGGTGGATCGGGCATGCAATCTTCTCTATGTTCTCTCGCTGGATTCGGTGACGATCTGGCGCAAGGGTCGTGTGCGACCACGGAACTGCTTCGGTGCTCCGTTCTGGCTTGGACGGAAGGACGACTTGAGGCGGCAATGCGGAATGCCGTCAAGGCTACTGCCGTCAAATGTCAGGAATCCCACGATCTTTGTCGGCTGGCTCAATTCTGGTACGTCGCCCTGCTCGTCCAGGTCGGGGAACTCGATGCGGGCTGGCGGGCACTTGATGCCATCAAGACACGAAGAGACGCACCCGAGTCGCCGCGCGTGGCCGCCGCGTCACATGCCGTGCGAGGCAAGCTGCTGTTCGCCATGGGCGGCATCGATGACGCCATTGCCGAGATAGAGGTGGGACTGCGGATCGCTGAACGGTCCGGCGTCCGGCCCCTGCTGGCCCCTTGTTATACCGTGATGGCGCTTGGAGCGCTCCGTCGAGCAGATATGAGAGTCTGTTTCGACTTTGTGGACAGACTGGCGGTCGAAGCCCTGCTGGGCTATTTCGGGCAGGCCGCGGGGGCATGGGTGACGGCTCAGGCCGTAGAGTCCCGTAGCGGAGTGGCAAGTGCCGCGGATCTCGTGTCCGGGATCGTCACGAGCCCCTTCGTGCTCCGTCAGCTTCTCGTCTCAGAGCCGGCGGCGGCGTCCTGGCTGGTCCGCATCTCCGGCAAGCTGGACGCGCCTGACCTGGCGGAAATGTCGGTGGCAGCGGCGTTCGCGGCGTCTGATGAGCATCCGCGGTTCAGAGTGATACGGGGGTCGGCCCTGCACGCCGCCGGCCTGCTGGAGGGAGACTCCGGCAGATTGCGTGAAGCGGCCGATCTCTACCCTGATCGATGGTGCAGGGCATCTGCGCTGGAGGACATGGCCGGCCTGCTGGCCAAGCGGTACTCCGAAAAGGACAAGGCAATTCGCGTTCTTGAATCAGCCCGGGGGGCGTACAATGCGGTCGGTGCCAGGCGAGATGCTTCTCGCGTGGTGAGCAAGCTCCGAGAATTCGGGGTGCGCCGTGGAGCGGTCCGCACCGTGGAATGCGCGGACATTTTGCCGCATGGACTCACCAAAACGGAGTTCGCCGTCGCCGATCTCGTGAGTCAGGGGTACAGCAACGACGAGGTCGGCAGGCAGCTGTTCATCTCCCGGCACACTGTGGCATTCCATCTGAAGAAGGTGTTTCAGAAGGTGAACGTCGCCTCGCGTGTCGAGTTGGCGGCGACTTGGAAAGTGCGGTGATAGAGGGCTTGCGGGCGCCGCCCCTTGTCGCCTGGTCGGTTGCCGCCGGGCATGCCGCTGACAGCAGGATCGTGACACGGTGTCCGCCGCGCCGGGTCACCCGGCGGCCAACGACGAGTGCGGCGCCCGCCTATGCCGGTGGTGCGGCCTCGCGGTTCGAGGCTCGGCCGGTCGTCCTTCCAGCCGAACGGACGAGGCGCCGACTGGCCGCCCTTGCTCCACACGGGCCCGAGGCGACCGCCGCATACGACGCTGCATCCTGCGCACCTCCAGCTTGGAGATGACCGACTCGGACAGACCCATGCTCTCTACGTCTTCGCTGTAGAGGTCTTTCTGGCCCGCCGGCCGGCGAAGACCCGGCTGTTCGCGTAGGCGAACGCCTCCACGAACCGTTCGCAGGCGTCAGCCGACGCGCTGGGCGATCCTCAGCGCGGGTGACCACACCTTCTATATAGGGGCCGTCCGTGAGACGGCCCCTCGCAGCGCGGGCAGCAACGCTTCGGGGTCGTCGCGTACGACGCCGCTGGCGCGGGCTGCCACCGGGAACCGGGAGAGGGGCGGCGAACGTAAGACGGCCAGGTCCCCCAATGACCCGTTCGGGGACGGCCTGCACACCGAAGCCGGCTTCGACGCCGTCGGGGAGGTCGTGGGGGAGCGCGGCGCGCCGGCGGCGCAGGGTAGCGCAGGTGGCGCTCGCATGGCTGCTCGGACGGCCCGTGGCGGAACGGACCGGGGACGTCCGGCGTCTCAGAGGTGGTGATTTGCGATCCTCCGGGCGATCGGGGCAGGCTGTGGACGAGAACGCCCACGTATGGTGAGACCGCCACGTGGTGATAGGAGCGAAGGTTCGGAGGCGGCGTCATACGCCTCCGGGCTCCCGGGGCTGAGGAGCCCCGGGACGACGGCGCTGAAGGAGCCCGACGATGACCGAGAACGACGGCACGCAGGGACCGCAGCGGCCGTTGCCGGAGGACGAGGGGCAGCCCAGGCCGCCCGAGGGCCAGGAGCCCCCGGCCCGACCGCTGGGCGACCGCACCGTGGTGTTCGGGGCGCCCCAATTGGGCGGCCAGACCGGCCCCACACCGCCGGAGCCGCGCGGGGAGGAGCGGCCCATGCCGCCTCCGCCGCCCCCCACGATGGTCGAGCAGCCGATGCCGCAGCAGTTCGGCGAGCAGCCTCCGGCCCCGCCCCAGCCGCCCTACGGCGGCCCGCAGGAGCAGCAGCCCCAGTACGGGCAGCCGCCCGCCGGGCAGCTGCCCTACGGCACGCCCCCGCAGGACCCGCAGCAGTACGTCCCACCGGGTGAGCCGCCGCAGTACGGCCAGCCGCAGCCCGGCTACGGCCAGCCGCCCCAGTACGGGCAGCCTCCGCAGCAGCAGTCCGGATACCCGCAGCAGCCGATGCACGGCGCGCCGCCGGAGCCGCCGCAGTACGGGCAGCCGCCGTTCGGCGGCCTGCCCGGCGGGTTCCCGCCGCCCGAGCCCGGCGTGCCCGCCGAGCAGGCGCCGCCGCAGCCCGAGCCGCGGGACGTCTCGGGCGACCGCACGGTGATCGTCCCCGGCCCCGGCGCCGCCGCGCCCGAGCCGCCGCAGCGGCCCGTGGTGGACGACCAGGCCACGCTGCACTGGTCGCCCGGTACGGACGTTCCGGTCGCCACCGGTCCCGAGCGCAGGCAGGAACCACCGGCCGAGCCGTGGCAGGCGCCGACGCCGCCGTCCACCCCCGAGCCGTGGTCGTCGGAGGCGCCCCAGCAGGGCCAGGGCAAGGTCGACCACGAGCGGACGATGATGGTGCCGCCGCCCGACCCGGGCTTCGGCGCGGGTTCGCAGTCGTCCGGTCCCCTGCCCTCGGTGGACGATCTGTACCGTCCACCCGGCGAGAGCAATGTCGAGGACGCGCGTCCGACCGAGGCGTTCAACCCGTCCCAGGGACGGCACGCCGCCGAGGCGCCCGGCACCGCCGACCCCACCCGAATGGACATCGGCCAGCAGCAGTGGGGCCAGCAGCCGCAGCAGCCGGCCGGTCAGCAGTTCGGCCAGCAGCAGGGGTACGGCCAGCCCGGTGACCAGCAGCAGGGGTACGGCCAGCAGCCAGGTGGCGAGCAGCAGCGCGGCTTCGGGCAGCCCGAACAGTACGGCCAGCAGTACCAGCAGCAGGGCTATGGCCAGCAGGGCCAGCAGGGGCAGTACGA
>NZ_BCQQ01000065.1 GCF_001552155.1 Actinomadura formosensis NBRC 14204
GCGGTCCTTCAGGGCCGAGTAGTTGACCAAGAACATTTACGGCAACAGCTACGGCAACAAGAAGAAGCCCATGATCCTTTGGGGCGGTAAGGGCAGCCCGCCGGTCTGGGGCAAGTGCTCCACCCCGTCGATCAAGAACGGCGGCGGCAACAAGTACAGGACCACCAAACCCTGGTAACCCGCCCGCGCGCCCGACCTCTGGGGACCTCACGCCCGCGTCCGGGCGTGGGGTCCCTGCCGTAGGTCGCGGGCGCCCGGACATCATGGTCGCTGTCCGACGTGCCGAGACAGGGAAGACGATGCGGTGATCCCGATCTACACGACCGATGGCGTCCCGATCGCGAACGCGGGGCCGGTAGAGCGCGCCTGGCCGGTCTGGACGGACGAGGCCGAGATCGGGCACGGCCTCGACCGCCTGGCGTACCAGGCGGCGCAGCAGGGCGCGCACGCCATTGTGGCGTTGAAGATCACCGCCTACTGGGTCCCGGCCGGGGACACCTACTTGATGCCCGGCAGGACAGTGCAGGACCTCATCCCCCGCGCACGGCACGTCCTGTTCGGCACCGCCGTCCTCCTCGGCGCTCCCGAGCCGTCCCCCCACCATGTTCCGGCGTCCGGCGAGGACAGTCCCGGGCTGGGGCCGGTCGCGTAGGAGCGACGCCTGCCGTGCGCTCCCGGCGGCTGCGCAGGCAGGTGGGGTTGCTGGAGGAGCGGCGGCCGTTATGGGGGAGTTGGACGTGGCGACTGCGCGGCGTGTCGTGAGGTGGGCATTCGCCCGGAATGGGCGGCCCCGGAGCGGTTGCCGGTCGGGGGGACTGTCGGCGGCCTGCACTCAGAGGGTGGGAGCGCAGGTACCGGACGGCAACCGCTCCGGGAGTTCAATGGCGCTTCACTGTCGGAAGCCGCCTGGGAAGCGGCGTGTTGCCCTCCCCCCACCCAGAGGGCAACACGCCGCTGGTCAAGGAAGCCAGCAGGCTGGCTGATGTCTACCGGCTACGTTCACTGGCGGCGTGTTGCCTTCATCGGCGGTCGGCCGGATAAGGGCAACACGCTGCGAGTGAACGCGAACCACGGTGCCGACTTGGGGAAGGTATGTCGGCATTAGCGGTGTTTTCCGGTGTAACTGTGGTCGGTGATTGCCATGCCGACGAAGAGGGCCAGCAGCCAGATTGCGAAGAATGCGAGGAGTGAGGCGCCCGTGATCGCCAGTTTGACGATCACAGCGTTCCCTCGATCTCACGTTGGTTGGCGAGGGCCTCGCTGAGCAGCTCGTACGTGTCCTCGACGAGGGTTTCGCATAGGCCGTAGTAGATCTCCTTCTGGGTAAGGGGACGGCCGAGACGAGTGGCCAAGAGACATTCCATCGTCGGCGGCCGGCGGATGCGCCAGAACGGGTACTGCTCCTGAAGACGTGCGAGTTCTCGATCGTTCACGGGTCGGGGTTCCCTGCGAATTGGTCCGGCGTTTCGCAGGAAAGCCTTGCAGGGAAGAGTACTCTGAGCCACGAACCGCTCACCCCCCGATGAGCACCCCCCAATGAGTCAGGCGCCGCCCCCGAACACACGGGCCGACACCCAGGAGACCCCCGATGGCACCCTCACGCGACGCTGCCCCCTCCGCCTACCAGGAGGTGTTCGTCAACGAGTTGCGTGCGAGGCGCGAAGCGTCCGGCCTCTCCCGGAACAAGCTCGCGGCGGCGTTGGGCTGCACGCCCCAGTGGATCGCCAAGGTCGAGACCTTCGAGAAGCCCCCGTCCGAGGGCCTCGCCGACGACCTCGACACCTACTTCCAGATGGGCGGCGCGTTCCACCGCATGTGGGAGAAGCACATGGAAGCCCGGAAGCGTGGGTTAATTCCGAGTGGCTTCCGGCCGCTAGCCGAGGCGGAGCCTGAGGCTTCGCAGTTCAGCATCTTTGCACCATTGCTCATCCCTGGGCTGCTTCAGACCGAGGAGCATGCGCGCATGGTCTTCGAGGCAGAGCAGCGAGCTGACAAAGTGGAACAACTGCTTGCTGTCCGGATGGAGCGGCAAACACTCCTAGCGAAGCCGGATCCTCCTCTGCTCTTCCTCCTCATCCGCGAGGCCGTCCTCCGGGATCTTCACAGAGAAGTCAGGGAGGGGCAGTGCAAGCGACTCCTCGACATGTTCGCGGAGCCCAACTTCTCCATCCAGGTCATCCCCGCCAGGGCTCGTGTTTTTCAAGGTGGCGGGTTCCAGGTGCTCTCGTCCCACGAGGGCGCGGATGTCGTTTACGTGGATGGTGCAGGTGGCAACGGACAAATGATCACAGATCATGTGAGAGTACGCAGACTCACCGTACTCTTCAATAAGATCAGGTCTGCCGCGTTGTCGGCGGAGGACTCTGAAGACCTGATCCGCACGATCATGGAGAGCACGTGAGCACATCGCATCTGTCATCCGCACTCTGGCGCAAGAGCTCTCGGAGTGACTCCTCGGGAGGAGACTGCGTAGAGGTAGCTGAGACCATGACCGGGATCGCCATGCGGGACTCGAAGGACCCGGATGGACCGAAGTTGGCGTTCGGGCGTGCGGCGTTCAGCGCGCTTGCCAACGACATCCGTGCAGGAAGGTACGACCGGTAACCAACCGCTGGGAGGTCGCATGAGCACGTCCAACCTCTCGTCCGTCCACTGGCGCAAGAGTTCGCACAGCGACTCTGAGGGAGACAACTGCGTCGAGGTTGCCGGACTTGCGTTGGCAGTGGCCGTCCGAGACTCGAAGGACCCGGATGGGTCGAAGTTGGCGTTCGGGCGTGCGGCGTTCAGCGCGCTCACCAACGACATCCATGCAGGAAGGTACGACCGGTAACCAACGCTGGGAAGGTCGCATGAGCACGTCCAACCTCTCGTCCGTCCACTGGCGCAAGAGTTCGCACAGTGGGTCCGAGGGCGGCAACTGCATCGAAGTCGCCTCGTGGCGCAAGAGCAGCCGGAGCGACGTGTCCGGCGGGGCTTGTGTTTGAGGTGGCGTCCTGGCGGAAGAGTTCGCGGAGCGACTCCGAAGGAGGCGTCTGCGTGGAGGTTGCTCGGGTGGCCTCCGTCGTTGCGGTGCGTGACTCGAAGGATACGGACGGGCCGATGCTGACCTTCGGGCGGGCGGCCTTCGGGGCGCTGGCGCGGGACATCCGCGCGGGCCGCTACGACGGGTAGGCGACCCCCAACGACACCCTTGAGGGCCTCACGTCCACGCTCGGGCGTGAGGCCCTCGCCGTCCCGCTGTCCGAGCCCGCAGCCTGAACCCGCGCGAACTCCTCATCGGTGAACCGCACGAGCAGCCGGGACTCCGGCCCGCCCCACACGTCGTGGCGCCTCATCGCCGGAGCCGCTCCGCGCCGGGCAAAGGTGTTGACAGGGCCATGCTTCCGCCGGGAACCCCGCCCCGAGTACGACGCGTCGAAGACCGCGGGACACCGGCCTTCGGTCTCATCGATCCGGCGCCTGGGAACGCAGGCGGTCTGCGTGCCGGGTCTGGTTGTCCAGCGCGCGATGCAGAAACGTCTCGATGATCTCCAGCTCGGCGAAGGTGAACCGGCGCAGCTCGGCCAAGGCGTCGGTCACGATCGGCCCCCAGATCCCCTGGCCGGCCGTGTGAGCCTGGTCGGTCAGGTGGACCAGGACGCGGCGTCGGTCCGCCGCGTCGCGGACTCGCCGGGCCAGGCCGGCCCGCTCCAGCCGGTCGATGGCGGTGGTGGCCGCGCCGCCGGTCAGCCCGGCGGCGGCGGCCAGCTCGCTCGCGGTCAGCGGGCCACGGGCGGTCAGCCGGCTCAGGCACCGCAGGTCGGTGCGGTTGACACCCAGGCGCCGGGCCGCCAGCTCATCGATCAGATCGGTGGCGTCCTGAAGCTCCTGGACCGCCCTGGTGATGGCGCCCATCCTCATTTCCTTTGACAATCTAATCCTTAGATAGTTAAATCAATGAGCTCGACCAAGTCTAACCTCCGAGGGAGACCGCCGTGCCAGATCACCCGCTGCACCTGCGACAGGCGACGACGAGCGATGTTCCGGCCCTGCTGGCGCTGATGGACTCCGTCCTGAAGTGGCTGGTGGCCCAAGGGCGGCCCCAGCAGTGGGGAAGGGTGCCGTTCTCGCAGCAGCCGGGTTTCCCCGACCGGGTCGCCGACTGGACCTCCCAAGGCGTCATCACCATCGCCGAGCGAGACGGCGAATGCGTCGGGCTCCTGGCCGCGGCGCCCATGGTCCCGCCGCGCATCCCCGCCGGTGTGGTCCCCGACGGCTCGATGTTCATCCACACCGTGATGACCGACCGTGGCTCCGCCGGCCGGGGCGCGGGCTCGGCCCTGCTGACCCACGCCGAGCATCTCGCCAGAGCACACGGCGCCCCCGCCCTGGCCCTGGACCACTGGGCGGGCAGCCCCGAACTCGGACGCATCTACGACGAACACGGCTACCTCCCGGTCGCCGAATACACCGACGAGCAAGATGGAGGCACCGTCCGCAACCTCGTGCGCGTTCGGCATCTCGATGGGCCCCGGGCGTAGGGGGCAATGCCCCGTGCCCCGTATGCGGGCGAACTGGTGAACGGCACGCGCAGGCGTGAGGATCACGTCATCTTCTCGCTCGTGCCCTGAGCTGGGTGCTCTCGCGCGGCGGCTCCCGTCCGTCCGGCGCGGGGACGGCGCGGATGCCCCGGTGAAGCGCGTGCGCGAGCAGGGCGACGGCCGCGCCCAGCGCCGCACCGAGCAGAACCCCGCGGTGACGGCGGATCGCTGATTCCCGCTGCCGCCCCAGATCGGGCAGAGGCGGCCCCTGCGCTTCCGCCGCCTGGTACATCTCGTCCACGATCCGGTGGAAGCGGCGTTCCCGGCGCGTGGCGGACGTGGCGATGCGCGTCCGCCGGGCCTTGGCCCAGAACCGGCGCGCGGGCTCGCCTTTGAACAGCGTGGAGGCGACCACTCGCAACAGGCGCTCGTCCATCGTCTTCAACTCGAAGGACATCTGCCAGTTCGAGAAGATCAGGTTCACATAGATTTCCTGGAGGTCCGCATTGGTGTCGTGGCCGGAGGGAAGGGGACCCCAGGCCCGGCGGTACAGCGGGTTGTCCAACGCCATCTTCAGCAGTTCGAGATGTGCCAGCCGCTGGCCCTGCTCCCGGTTCACCTTGGTGTCGCGTGCTTGGAGAACCAGCGTCACCACGATGCCGGCGAGAGCGAACGCCGACAGCAGCGCGGAGGCCGCGCCGTAGGTCTGCCCGATGAAACTCAGCCGTTCCCAACGGGTCGCGTCACCCTGGAACAGGCCGAGCGCGACGGGGGACGCCCCGACCAGCCCGGCCGCGAGCACGATGAGGAGGACCAGCAGGACGGTCTGCCCGGTACGCCTGCCGCCGCCCCCGGTGAACCGCGTTCGCGCCACGTCTCAATGCTGCGCGGGTGGCGGTGGCAGCGGCGCTATCTCCCGGGCGAAGTAGGAGGCGAAGTCCTCGCCGCCGTCCCAGAGCGCGGCCATCTCGGTCCGGCACTCGTCGATGACCTTCGGGTCGACGATCCGCCGGGCGCCGTTGTGCACGCCCGCCCGGTCGTAACGGACCTCGTACAGCGCTGCCGTCCCAAGGATGACGACCTCGGGCAGGAGCCCGTCTTCCTCACGGTCGCGGACGGCATCCGCGTCCAGGACGCGGATGCCCTCACCCGCCTCCGCCCGGACCCGCAACGCCTGCATCTCCCACTGAAGGTAGGGGGTGACCGGAAGTTCGGCGACACGAACTCTCCGGTACTCGAAACCTACGTTCTTGAACCGCTGCCGGAGTGCGTCGAGTCCCTGGGCCTCGATTTTCATCGCTTCGTCCCAGTCGCCGCACATGAACGCGCGGTAGCCGGCATCGCCCTCTTCCTGGAAGGTCTGCCGCCTTTCGAGCTTCCAGAAGTAGTCCTTGATGTCAGTAAAACGCGACTTGGCGTCGGACGCGTATTCTTCTGGGCTGAGGAAAGCGGCGGGGAGATTCGGTACTCGATCAAGCATCTGGGATGTCCGATTTGGCGGCTATGACCAGGTTGCGGGGCAAGATGACGATCCGCTCGTCAGGACCGAGCAGGTAGCTGATCGCGATAAACCTCGGTCAGGTCGCGGCCTATGGCGGCCACGTCACCGTTGGACAGCTCCCACAAGTCCGGACACGTCATGTCTTCCTTGGTGTCACCCAGTTCATGTGGTGACTTGCCCAGCCGCCGCGCGAACCGCGCGGCGGGATCGGCCTCCCACATCCTCGCCATAGCGCCCCGATCGTCCGTGACAGCGGTTCAATCACAGGGTTCCATGAACATCTTCTTTTAACAATGTTCCGGCACGCTGACGCATTTTCGGTTCCGGGAATCCCGCGATTTCGGATTACCACTGGAAGACATATCGCATGGGCGGTCTCTAGTGGTGGCGGACGTGGTGCCGAGCCGGTTCGAGGATCTGATCCCGGTGCCGGAGGACGTACGGAATGTGAAGGCGCAGGTCGTGCCGTTCGCGGCGGGCGGGCATCCGGACCGCCGTGTTGTTCAAGGGGCTGCTCAGGGAGTTCGGGGGCCCGGGGCCGCGGCGGCGTGTGCCAGGTGCTCCGCCGCCGTGTCCGGGCGGCCGAGCCGCCGGGCGAGCTTCGCCAGGACGGCGTGGGTGGAGCCGGCGCAGGCCAGCGCCGAGCCGACGACCTGGAGCCGGTCCCGGTACGGGTACAGCATCCGGTACATGGCCGCCGGGTCGGGGGTTCCGAGAACGGCGGCGATCTCCCCGAGCTGGCCGTGTTCGAAGTCCGAGGCCCAGGTCTGCTCGCGTGGTAGCCGATCCAGCTCCCAGCGGCGGAGCAGATGCCGGGCGTGCTCCTGTTCGCCCGCGTCCAGCAGCGCCAGGACGGCGGTGGGACGCAGCGCCTTGTTCTCCGCTCGCGGCGCCGCGGCGAGGAGTTCGTCGAGCCGGCCGGGGACCCGCCCCCTGACCCGGTCCAGCACGGTGAGCTGCATGAGGCGGGCCCATTGCCCGCCCCACACGCTGGTCCGGCTGTGCTGCCGGTGCGCCTGCTCGATCAGTTCGCGGGCCGTGTCGTCGTCGCCGCGGAAGATCGCGTACCCGGCCTGCTGGTAGGTGTGCTGGACCTCCAGCTCGGTGATACCGAGGGTCTGCACCATGTGCCGGGTCCATTCGAGGCCGTCCTCGTACTCGGCGATCCGGCCGAACTTCAGATGCACCGAGAGCAGGTGCATGCGCGCGATCACCTCGGTGGCGGCCGGCAGCCCGGCGCCCGCCAGCGCGAGCGACTCCTCCAGCGCGGCGATCCTGGCGGGCTCCCGCTCCGGGACCCAGGAGGCCATGACGTAGTTGTTCAGCGTCCGGCCGCGCAGCTCCGGGTCGCCGATCCGGCGGGCGATCTCCACCGCCTCCTCGGCCAGCCGTTCGCCCTCCGGGCGGTCGGGCCCGTAGTACAGCTCGACGGCCAGGGTGCCCAGCAGCTCGGCCCGCCGGCGCGGATCGCGCGTCTCGGCGATCAGGTCCCGCAGCAGCGCGACGAAGCCGGGGTCGACGGTGCCGTAGGGGCGCCAGTTCCACAGCGTCACGCCGCCGAGGACGGACACGGCGTCGGCGAGCCGCTCCCGGTCCCCGGCCCGCCGGGCGATCTCCACCGCCTCGTTCAGCACCGCCGCGGCGCCGCGCACGTCGCCCGCCAGCCGCAGCTCCCCGACGAGGGTCATCAGCGTCCGGTAGCGGCGGTCCTCCCCGTCCCCGCCCGGCGGCAGCACCGCCAGGGCCCGCTCGCGGTGCCGGGCCGCCTGGTCGAACGCGAGCCGCCTGCACGCCTCGTCGGCGGCCCGGGAGCAGGTGCGGAAGGCGGGCTCGGACGCGGTGCCGCCGGCGGCGTGGAAACGGTGCCGCGCCAGGTCGTCCAGGCGGCCGTCCCCGCCGTGGACGGCCTCGATGGCGTCGGCGAGGAGCGCGTGCAGCTGCGTCCGCTCGCCCGGGGCCAGCCGCGCCGACAGCGCGTCCCGGGAGATGTCGTGGACGAACCGCCACCGCCACGTCTCCTCGTCGTGCCGGAGCAGCCCGCTGTCCAGCGCCGGTTCCAGCGCGGTCACGACCTGCGCCGGGTCCATCCGGACGGCGTGGGCGAGGATCCCGATGTCGATCTCGGCGCCCGCGAGCGCCGCCAGCCGCACCAGGACGCGGGTGCGCTCGGGCAGCCGCTCGAAGCGGCGTTCCACGACGTCCCGGACGGTGGCGGGCACCTGCGACCTGGGACGCCCGTCCACGTCGTCGTGGAACCGGAGCAGCTCGGCGAGGAAGAACGGGTTCCCGCCGGTGCGCTCCCGCACCGCCGCCGCGTCCGGCAGGCCGTCGCCGTGCCCGCCGAGCAGGGTCTCGACCTCGGTGACGGAGAGCCCGGACAGCGGGAGCCGGTGGACGGCGCGCTCGCGTCCCAGCAGGGCCAGCGTGTCCTCCAGCGCCGCCGGGTCGAGCGCGTCGGTGGACCTGCACGTCGCCACGATGCCGCAGGGCAGGCCGCGCAGCCGCCCGATGAGCAGCCGCAGCGCCTGCAATGATCCCGTGTCGGCCCATTGCAGGTCGTCCAGGACGAGCAGCAGCGGGCCGGTGCGGGCGGCCTCGACGACGGCGCGGGCGATGGCCTCCAGCAGGCGGAAGCGCTCGATCGCCAGGTCCTGGGTCCGCGTGGCCGCGCGGTCCCCGGCGAGGCCCGCCGGACGGCTCTGCGCGCCGCCCGCGAAGGGGGGCCGTTCCACGCCCAGCTCTTGGAGCACCTGTTCCCAGAGCCAGAAGGGCGGGGCGCCCAGGTCCTCCACCGCCCGCGCCCATACGACGTTCATGTGCCGTTCGCGGGCGATCCACGCGGCGGCCTCGGCGAGCGTGGTCTTGCCGATCCCCGCCTCGCCTTCGAGCAGCACCATCGTCCCGGTGCCCCGGCGGGCGGCCTCGATCCCGGCCCGCAGCTCGCCGAGCTCGCGTTCGCGTCCGACGAGTCCCGGCACGGAGCCCGCTGCCTGCTCGTCCGGGGGCGCCGCAGGCTCGGGGGCCGTCCGCCCCGTGCTCGCGGACGGCTCCGGCCGCGCGACGTCCGGCGGGATCCGCGTCTCCGGGACGGGGGCCGCGGTGGCGACCTCGCCGAGCGAGGGGTCGCGGCGCAGGATCGCGCTCTGCAGGCCGGCCAGCTCCGGCCCCGGGATCAGCCCGAGTTCCTCGTCCAGCAGCCGGCGGCAGTCCTGGTACGCCTTCAGCGCGTCCGCCTGCCTGCCGTCGCGGTAGGCGGCGAGCATGAGCCGCGCCCAGTACCGCTCCCGGAGCGGCTGTTCGCGGACGAGCGTCTCGGCGGTCGCGGCGGCCAGGTCCGGGCGGCCGCATCCGAGCAGCGCGGCGGCCCTGCAGTCCAGCGCGCGCAGCCGCAGCTCCATCATGGCCTCGGCGTGCCCGGCCAGGTCGGGGTCCTCGGCGACGTCGGCGAAGGGACGTCCGCGCCACAGCGCCAGGGCGCGGTCCACGGCCTCCAGCGCGGCGGCGTGGGCGGCCCGCTCCACCAGCCGTTCGCCGTCCGCGACCAGGGCGGCGAACAGGCCGGTGTCGACCTCGCCGTCCGCCGCGTCCAGCAGGTACCCGGGCGGACGGGTCACGATCGCGCCCGTGGCCGTGCGGGTCCTGCGGGACGGGTCGAGCAGCCGCCGCGCCTGGGAGACGTAGACCTGGAGCGTTCCCACCGCGGAGGCCGGGGGGTCACCCGACCACAGCCGGTCGACCAGCCGGTCGACCGACACGACCCGGCCGGCGTCCGCGATCAGCAGCGTCAGCAGCGCGCGCAGCTTGCCCGATCCCACGACGATGGGCGTGCCCGCCGCGTCGGTCACCTCCAGCGGCCCCAGTACCCGGAACCGCGGCACCCCGGCGGTGGCACCGGACTCCCGCTCGAAATCGCCTTCCACCCGCCCCCGCTGTGGTGCCCGTGTCCCTGTGCCGGCCTGCCCGGTCGCCACTTAAGGACGGCTTGTGTCCGGCCTTAACGGCGCCGAACAGGCCAAATCTAACCCACCGCAAAGGGTGCCCCAAGTGATGCCTGCGAGAACGGATGTGCCGCCCGCCGCTCGGCACCGCCGAGAAGATCCCAGACAGGAGAGATCACCGTGACCACCATGTCCCTCCCGGACCTCGACGGCCTTCGTCAGCAGGTCTCCGGCCCGGTCCTCACCCCCGGCGACCCCGGCCTCGACCGGGAGGTCGCGCCGTTCAACCTGACGATCCGGCACCGTCCCGCGGTCGTCGTCGGCGCGACCGGAGCGGCCGACGTGGCGGCGGCGGTCGGGTTCGCCCGGCGGTACGGGCTGCCCGTCGCCGTCCACGCCACCGGGCACGGCTCCGTCGCCCCGGTTGCGGGGGCCCTGATCGTCAACACCGGCCGCATGCGCGGCCTCACCGTCGACCCGGCCACCCGGACCGCCCGGGTCGAGGCGGGCGTCACCTGGGCCGAGGTGATCGAGGCCGCCGCGCCGTACGGGCTCGCCCCGCTCTGCGGCTCGGCCCCCTCCGTCGGCGCCGTCGGCTACACGCTCGGCGGCGGCCTCGGACCGATCGCCCGGACCTACGGCTTCGCCGCCGACCACGTCCGGTCCCTGGAGGTCGTGACCGCCGACGGCCGCACGCGGATCGCGGACGCCGGCACCGAGCCGGACCTGTTCTGGGCCCTGCGCGGCGGCAAGGGCGACTTCGGCATCGTCACCGCCATGACGATCGGCCTGTTCCCGGTCGCGAGCCTGTACGGCGGCGGGATCTTCTACGCCGGCGAGGACTCGGCGCGGGTCCTGCACGCCTACCGCGCGTGGTCCCGCGACCTGCCCGAGTCGACCACCACGTCCGTCGCGCTGCTCCGGCTGCCGCCGGTGGACGAGCTGCCGCCGCCGCTGCGCGGCCGGTTCGTCGTCCACCTGCGCGTCGCCCACGTCGGCGACCAGGCCGAGGGCGAGCGGCTGCTCGCGCCGATGCGGTCGGCCGCCCCGCCGATCATCGACATGGTCGGCATGATGCCGTACACCGCCATCGGCGCCATCCACAACGACCCGACCGACCCGATGCCCGTGTGGGAGCGGGGCGCGCTGTTCCGCGAGCTGACCGAGGACGCCGTCCAGGCCCTGCTGGACGTGGCCGGGCCGGGCGCCGAGGCCCCGCCGCACATGGTCGAGCTGCGCCATCTCGGCGGCGCGGTGGCCCGCGCGCCGCAGGTCCCCAACGCGGTCGGCGGACGGGACGCCGCGTACTCGCTGCTCGTGCTCGCCCCGCCGCCCCCGCAGGACATGGCGGCCCTGGTGCGGCCGCTCGGCGAACGCGTCATCGACGCCGTCCGCCCGTGGACGACCGGCGGTGCGCTCCTCAACTTCCAGGGTGCGGCCACCGCGCCCGAGCAGGTCGCGGCCGTCTGGCCGCCCGACGTTCACCGGCGGCTCACGGAGCTGAAGGCCGTCTACGACCCGACCGGGATGTTCCGCTTCGGCCACTCCATCGGCATCCCAAACCCCACCGCCGGCTAACGGCCGCCGAACGGCGATCGTCCTGGAAGAGCCCACCCGCCCCTTCCAGGACGAAATGCCCATCGCCCCGACTCCCACCTCATCCAAGTGAATCACCGAGCGCGCGGCGTGCCACCACACCGGCGCGGGCGGGGAACGACTCCCTGACGGACTGGGCCACTACCGCATCCGTAACGTGGTGTGGTCGTCCCCGCCCGTCAAGGCGAAGGTTCATGGGCCGCCGGTGGAGAAGCCGACATAGATCTCGATGTCCTCGATCGCCTGCTCCGCATATCCCGCGATACGTGGATCGTTCATCGCTGAACGGAGTACGGGGAGCGCCCGATCGATATCAATCGACTTGTGTATTCTTGCGATATGCCCCAGGCAGGTCATGGCCGTGGCGCGGACTTGCCAAGACGGATGGTCTTTCAGCGTCAGGCACTGATCCTGTACCCATGTTCCATCTTCGTCATGGAGTGCGAGACCCACGAGCGCCTCCTGAACCGCGTCGTCATCACCATCGGTGAGTGCCCGTTGCAGTTCGTCCCGCCGCGCGGGCGGCACGTCCGCGTACTCCATCAGAGTATTTTGCCCTTCTTGTTCACGAGCCCCGCCCGCCTCCCGGCACGATGCCTCTGACCCGTCCCCACTTCCGGTATACGGCCTACCGGCTGGAGGCGCTGCAGCGCTATGACGTCTCCTACGAAAAGGAAGAGTTCGCGCTCTTCCTGGCCGGGCAGGCGCGTGGGGGATTCCCGGGGATCGCCGACTGGATCGAGGGAAACGTGCGGCCCGCGAAGAAGGCGGGGAAGCGCATGCACCGGGTGCATGTCGTCGAGGAGCCCCTTTCCGACTACGTCCGGTTCGAATGCGCCTGGTCCTACGAGCACACCGTCCCGGCTGGGGAGGATGTGCGGATCATCCCGGTCGGCCGTGGCGAGTGGCCGGAAGGCATCCCCCGCCGTGACTACTGGCTCTTCGACTCCTGCCGCTTCGTCACGATGCATTACGAGCGGGATGGAGCGTTCGCGGCGGCGGAGATCATCGATGACCCCGAGGAGATCGTCCAGGCGAACCACTGGCGGGGTGTTCGTTGTAGTGGTGACACGTCAGCATGGGTGCCAAGTTCTGCCGCCGGGTGCGTAGCAGCGCGGTCCCGTATAGCCCGGCCCGGCTCCGCCGCCGCCGG
The DNA here is from genome assembly GCF_001552155.1 of Actinomadura formosensis NBRC 14204. Classification (GTDB taxonomy): domain Bacteria; phylum Actinomycetota; class Actinomycetes; order Streptosporangiales; family Streptosporangiaceae; genus Spirillospora; species Spirillospora formosensis. The sequence continues at coordinate 12,709 of NZ_BCQQ01000065.1, forward strand.
CCTTTTCTGAGCTTCTCGGCCGCTTTATATGTTCGGGCTTGTCCTTGGGGATGTCTACCTTCCATTTCTTCTTGTCATGATAAAGCGTTACCCTGCTGCCGTCGTCGAGTTCGGGTGTGCAGAAATTGATGGTGCCGTTCTCCTGGCCTCCCGGCGGGATGTCGTGCTCAAGGTCCAGTGAGTCTGTGCTGGACCACACTGTCTGACCTGCGGCGTTCACCAGGGTGAAGGGGTTCGGGAAGTTGAAACCCGTGCTCAGATGGATAGGGGCGTATCCATGGTTGAATACCTTGACGCGCGCTATTACGCAGTTCTCGCCGTCGACTTTGCCGCCTTTCGCGGAGATGACGGTGTAGCTTACGGCATCCTTGGCCGGCTCTTGTTCCTCGACGGGTGCCGGCAGTGTTCGGGGATCGTCATATGTGTAGTCATCATTACCAGCGGCCATGCAGCCTGCGATGAGCACAAAAATCCCCAAAAGGCAACCGCAGCCAGTGCCCAGTGTTGAATAATTGTCTTTGGAGCTCATTTTGAAGTGTGGGTCGGTGACCTTGAAGTCGGGCCGCCACCTGAGCGGATGCCCCTGGAAGTGCCGATGAGTGTTGTATGTTAGCGTTGTCAACACGCTGAAATCTATACCGAGACGCTCACATTACATGTAACATGCCGGGCATGGGCGTGAAGGTGTACGGAGAGGACGTTTGAGGACGCCGTCGAAAGTGCGTTGATCGCGCACGGATGGGCGCGGGGCGAGCCGGGAACTACGACCGGGAGCTGGGGCTCGGCACGGCGGAGCCGGCGGTGTTCCTCGTGCGGACGCAGCCGGAGCAATGGGAGCGGCTGCGCGGCGCCTACGGGGAGGACCCGGCGCGGCCGTTCGCGCGGCTCGTGGGCAAGGAGATCGGCGTGTGGGGCGCGCTGGACGTGCTGCGCACCGGTGTGAAAGACAAGGGCATCCGATTCCGGCTCGTTTACTTTCTGCCCGCGCACACGCTCGCGGCGGGGACGCTGGACGACTAGAACGCGAACCGGCTGACGGTGACGCGGTAGCTGCACTACTCGGCGGACGAGCCCGGTAAGTCGGTCGATCTGACGTTCTTCGTCAACGGGATCCCGGTGGCGTCCGCCGAGCTGGAGAACGCGGCGACCGGACAGACCGTCGCCGACGCGCGCAGGCAGTACCTGCACGTGGAGGACGCGGATGCGAAGGCGGGCAAGATTCCGTCCTTCAAGCCGTTCGCGGTGCACACGCAGCCGCTCATCTTCCCCCGCTACCGCCAGTGGCACGCAGTGAAGTCGCTGATCGCGGACGCGCGGGAGAAGGGCGCGAGGGCGGAGAAACGGGTGGTGGCTTCACATAGAGGGCGTGTGGTGGGGGAGTAGTAGCCGTGTGACGGCGGTTGTCAGGTGGGGACCCCGTGGTCGCGCAGGGGGCCGAGGGTCAGGCCGGTGGCGCGGCAGCCGGCCACGACCTCGGGCAGGGCGGCCAGGGTGGCCTTCCAGGCGCCGGGTGCCGAGGTGACGTCGCTGTCGTGCAGGAGGAGCGTTGCGCCGCCCCTGAGGTCCGGCGCGAGGGTCTCCAGCACGGAGGAAGGGGTGGCGGAGGCCGTCCAGTCTCTGCCCCAGGCCGTCCACAGGACGGGACGCAGATCGCTGCGGCGGGCCGCGAGGAGGGCCTCGGTGCTCAGGGCGCCGTATGGGGGGCGATACCAGGACGGGGTCACGCCGCAGACGTCCTCGATGAGGTGGACGGTGCGGCGGATTTCGGTGGTGACGCGGCCTGGGCGGGTCGTCAGGGGGTTGTCGTGGTGCCAGCCGTGGACGGCGATCTCGTGGCCGCCCGCGACGATGCGGCGGCCGGCGGACGGGTTGCGGCGGAGCATCGTGCCGAGGACGAAGAACGTCGCGTGGCAGCCGAGGTGGGCGAGTTCGTCCAGGAAGAGGGGTGTCGAGCGGGCGTCGGGGCCGTCGTCGAAGGTGAGGGCGACATGGCGGGGGCCGCCGCGGCCGGCGAGGCGGGGCGTCAGCCGGCGGACCGGGGGGAGCCAGGTCACCGCGGGCAGGGTGTGCCCGAGGAGGACGGCGGCCAGGGCGGCGGGGACACGGCACGGCATGCGGACAGTTTCACCGGGGGGAGAGCAAGCGATGGGCAAACGAGTGTTAATTCTGACGGCGGGCATGGGGGCCGGGCACGACGCGGTCGCGGCGGAACTGGCCCGCCGGATGACGGCGCAGGACGTCGAGGCGTCCGTCCTGGACGTGCTGGACCTGGTTCCGCTGCGGCTCGGGCACGGGCTGCGGCGGATGTACGCGGGGATGGTCCGGTCCGCGCCGTGGCTGTACGAGGGGATCTACCGGTCGTTCTTCGTGTCCCGCCGTCCGCCGCCCGCGTCGCCGCTGACGGCGCTGATCGCGGCGCGGCTGGAGCGGCGGTTACGGGAGCCGGCGCCGGACGCGGTCGTGTCGACGTTCCATGTCGCGGCGCAGGCGGCCGGGCGGCTGCGGGACGCGGGGCGGCTCACCGTGCCGTCGCTGGTGCTGGTCACCGACTTCGCCGTGCACCGGATGTGGCTGCACGCGGGCAATGACCGCTACCTGTGCCCGGACGAGCGGTCCGCGCGGACGGTGCTGGAGCGGACGGGCCGTCCCGCGACCGGCCACGCGCCCGTGGTGCGGCCCGAGTTCCGGTGGGCGCGGCGTGCGGGGGACCGGCTGCGCACCGTGGCCGGGGCGGCGCCGGACGACCGGCTGGTGCTCGTTTCGGCGGGTGCGTGGGGAGTCGGGCGGGTCATGGAGACGGCGCGCGGCCTGGCGGCGTCCGGGCGGTATGTCCCCGTGGTGCTCTGCGGGCGGAACGAGCGGCTGCGCCGCCGGGTCGGCGGCGTCGCGCTGGGCTGGCGGGACGACATGGCGGAGCTGATGGCGGGCGCCTACGCGCTGGTCGACAACGCGGCCGGGCTGACGTGCCGGGAGGCGTTCGCGTGCGGGTTGCCGGTGATCTCCTACCGGCCGATTCCCGGCCACGGGCGGGACGGCGCCGTGGCGATGGCACGTGCCGGGCTGAGCCGTTACGCGTGCTCGCCCGGCGAGCTGGTCGAAACGCTCGACCGGCTCAAGGACGAGGCGGTGCGCAAGAGGCGGATCCGCAGGGCCGGTGCGCTGTTCGACGCCGTCCCCGCCGAGCGCGTCATCCGCTCCGTGCTGGGGTGACGGTGTGCTCCTCGTGCAGCAGGGGGGAGCGGGCGATCCCGATGCTGCCGGCCAGGATGAGCGCGACGCCGATGACCTCCGGGACGATCCACGGGCCGCCCCGGACGTGCTCGTCGAACAGCAGGAGGCCCAGCATGATGCTCGCGACCGGGTCGGTCACCGTGAGCGCGGGCTGCACCGCGACGAGCGTGCCGGCGTGCAGCGCGCTCTGCAGCATCATCAGGCTGGCGAGGCCAGTCAGCGCCATGGCGTAGATCGGCCAGGACGTGAGCGCGGTGACGATCCCGTCCGCGAAGTCCTCGGTGACCTCCTTCATGAACGCGGCCGTCAGCGCGAACCCGAGCGAGGTGGTCACGCCCAGCAGGACGGCGCGGACGGGCCCGCTGATGAACCACGCCGCCGCCACCAGCCCGGCGGCGCAGCCCAGCGTGCCCGCCACCGCGATGATCCAGGCGGCGCCGCCGGGCTTGCCCTGGCCCCCGGACGGTGAGGCGGCGGACAGCAGCACGGCGAGGCCCACGGTGAGCAGCAGGACCGCCGTCCACGGGACGCGCCGGAACCCGCGCGGCGGCAGCCAGGCGATGAGGATCATGGTGAACGGCAGTTCGGAGGCCAGGATCGGCTGGACCAGCGCGAGCCCCGCCTGCGACAGCGCCGCGGCCTGCAGCAGGAACGCGACGATGAGCGCGGCGATGCCGCCGAGCCACAGCGGGCGGCGCAGCATCTCCAGGATGAGGGCCGGGCTGAACGTCCCGGCGGGCGCGGTCTTGGTGGCGCGCCGCTGCAGCACGGACGCGAGGGCGTTGCAGGCGCCGGTCAGCACCCCGAGCAGGACGGCGATCAACGGCTTGTCACCCCATCCGCTGACGCGGCCACGCGCTCGCCGGGTTTGCCCAGGTACGGCGAGCGGCCGAGGACGATGATGCCCGCGACCATCGCCGCGAGCCCGAGCGTCTCCAGCGCGAGGCGGGGGGTCGAGACCCGTACCTGCTCCCCGAAGATCGCGATGCTGAGCGCGATGCCGGTGAGCGGCTCGGCCGCCGTGGTGGCGGGCAGCGAGATCCGCAGCGGCGCCGCGTCGAAGGCGCTCTGCGCGAACAGCAGCCCGAGCGTCCCGATGACCAGCAGGCTGTAGGGCTGCCAGGTCAGCAGCGCGGCGATGACCCCGTGGTCGACGCGGAGCAGGACGCTGCGGGTCAGCGTGTCCTCAAGTCCGTAGAGCAGCCCTGCGCCGCACGCGAGCAGTATCGCGCGGACGCGCAGGTCCCGGTGCAGGCCGCCGACCGCGCACAGGGCCGCGAGCAGCAGCACGGCCGCCCCGGCCGCCCAGCGGAACGACAGCGCGCCGGGCGCGGTGCCGCCCCGCGGCAGCCCGACCCCGAGGAACAGCGCGACGCCGCCGGTGAGCAGCAGCGCCCCCTGCCATTCGGTGCGGCCGAGCCGCTCCCGGTAGATCACGTGCGCGGCGAACAGCGCGAAGATGAGATTGGTGGTGAGCACCGGGGTGACCTGCGTGACGTCGGCCATGTTCAGCGCGGCCGCGAAGATGATCTGCCCGATGACCATCGAGCCGATGCCGGCCAGCCACAGCCGGCTGCGCAGCAGGTCCAGCAGCAGCCGCGGGTGCAGGATCTTCTTCAGCGGCTCCCGGAAGGCCGCGTGCTGCTGCGCCACGAACCCGAGCCCGATGAAGCACGCCGCCACCACGGCGATGGCCATCCCGAGAACGCTCATCCGAACCCACGATCCCCCCGACCGGTCCGTCAGGGTCCGCCCCTACCCGAGGGGCGCGGACCGAACCGGACATCGTCCCCGGACGAGGCCGGATCCCGGCTCCGCGCGGGCGGAGAAGTCCGGCCACACGCGCCCGTGGCCGGATTTTCCGCGGCGCGTGGTCACAGGTCGGTGGTGATGATCTTCTCGATGTTGCGTTCGGCGAGGGCGGTGATGGTGACGAACGGGTTGACGCTGGTGTTGCCGGGGATGAGCGAGCCGTCGATGACGTAGAGGCCGGGGTAGCCGGGCAGGCGGCCGTAGTTGTCGGTGGCCTTGTTCAGGACGGCGCCGCCGAGCGGGTGGTAGGTGAGGTGGTCGCCCCAGATCTTGTAGGTGCCGAAGAGGTCGGTCCGGTAGATCGTCCCCTCCTTTGCGTTGATCTTGTCGAAGATCGTCTTGGCCATGTCGATGCTGGTCTGCTTCCAGGCCGTCTGCCAGTTCAGGTCGGCCTGTCCCGTTGCGGCGTTCCAGGAGAACTCGCCCCGCCGCGGGGTGTTGGTGATCGCCAGGTAGAAGGAGGCGTAGGTCTCGATGCCGGTGGGCAGCGGCGCGATCTCGGCGAACGCGCCGCCGGCGTCCCAGTTGTCGATGCCGCCGGTGGGCATGGACGACTGGAGGCTGCCGGTCGGGTCCCACATGTGGTTGGCGCGGCCGCACATGACGTTGCCGTTCTCGCCCCAGCCCTTGCCGGTCTCGCCGTTCAGGCCGGGCAGCGCGCCGGTCGCCTTCAGCTTGACCAGGAGCTTGCTGGTGCCGACGCTGCCGGCCGCGAAGAACACCCGGTCGGCGGTCACGGTCTTGGTCGCGGTGGTGGCGCCGGTCGTGTCGATCTGCTCGATGACGACCGTGTACCCGCCGCCGGACAGGGGCGACACCGACGTCACCTTGTGCAGGGGCGAGATGGAGACGCGGCCGGTGGCCTTGGCCTGCGCGAGGTAGGTCTGCTGCAGCGACCTCTTGCCGTAGTTGTTGCCGTAGATGACCTCCGCTTCCAGTGCCGACTTCGGCACCGCGCCCGCGGCCTCCTGCTTCATGTAGTTGAAGTCGTACACGTTCGGGACGTAGACGAACTCGAACCCCGACCGCTGGGCGTGCTTCCGCCCGACCCGGGCGAACTGGTAGCAGGCGGTGGTGTCGAACCAGGTCCGGTCGATCTCGTTGACGCCCAGGCCGGTGTTGGCGCGCGGGTAGTACACGTTGTACATCTCGTCGGCGTTCACCGAGGGCAGGATCGCGGCGAACCGCGACCGCTTCGGGGTGACCGCCATGCCGCCGTTGACGAGCGAGCCTCCGCCGACGCCGCGGCCCTGGTAGACGGTGATGCCGGGGAACTCCTCGGCGTCCAGGATGCCGGTGTAGCGGGGGACGTCCTTGTCGAGCGGGTAGCCGAGGAAGTTGCTGAGCGGCTGTTTGGTCCGGGTCCGCAGCCAGTAGGACCGGTAGTCGGGCGTCCGGGTGTTGGCGAAGATCTTGCCGTCCGAGCCCGGCGTGTCCCAGGCCATGCCCATCTCGACCATGTGGACGTCGACACCCGCCTGGGCGAGCCGCAGTGCGGCCACGGAGCCGCCGTAGCCGGTGCCGATGACCAGGGCGGGCACGCGGGCGCCGTCCCCGATCGGCCCGGCGGCCGCCGGGGCGGCGGACGCACCGGTCCGGCTCATCAGCCCCAGCCCCAGAATGGAACCGGTTCCGACGAGGAATCCGCGGCGCGATACGCGGCCGGGTTCTCGTTTGGGCATGGTGAAGTCACTCATGCGTGACCTCCCTCACTGGTGCGGAGAATGGAACAGGTTCTATATGGCCGTGAAAGGGAAGTCACTAGCTACTCAAAAGTAACTTTCTTGTCGTCACGCACCTGTGTTGCCAGGTCACGGACGGTTAACCAAGTGCTTGCTTGGACATCGGCGCCGGGTGTGCGCCGCCCCTAGACGTCCTCGATGTGGGCGAGCTTGTCGGGGTTGGTGACGGCGTAGATGCCGCGGATGCGGTCGCCGTCCGGCCCTAGGTCGAGCACCATGACGGCGAACGGCGCGTCCGCCTCGAACAGGACCGCCGACGGGTCGCCGTTGACCGTCCGGTACCGGATGTCCAGGTTTTCGGGGCCGCGCGTGGCGGTGCCGGCGATGACGCGCCCCACCTTGTCGGCGCCGTGGATCGGGCGGAGCGCCGCCGCGCGCTTGACCTTGCCGCCGCCGTCCGTCCACAGCGTCACGTCCGGCGCCAGGAGGTCCATCAGCGAGTCCAGGTCGCCGCCCAGGGCCGCCTGGAGGAACCGCTCCGTCACCTGCCGCTGCACCTTCGGGTCGGCCTGGTAGCGGGGACGGCGCGCGTGGACGTGCTCGCGCGCCCGGTGCGCGAGCTGCCGGATCGCGGACGGGCTGCGGTCCAGGATCGGCGCGATCTCGGTGTGCGCGTACCCGAACACCTCGTGCAGGACGAACACCGCCCGCTCCAGCGGCGTCAGCGTCTCCAGGACGACGAGCAGCGCCATCGAGACCGTCTCGGTGCGCTCGGCGGACTCGTCCGCGCCCGCCTCGCTCACCAGCGGCTCGGGCAGCCACGGCCCCACGTACGCCTCCCGGCGGCGGCTGATCGCGGCCTGCCGGGACAGCGCGGTGTTGACCGCGACCCGCACCAGGTAGGCGCGCGGGTTCTCGATCTCGCCGGCGTCGCCGTCGCCGCTGCGGGCCGCCCACGCGAGCCACGCGTCCTGCAGGACGTCCTCGGTGTCGGCGACGCTGCCCAGCATGTTGTAGACGACCGAGAACAGCAGCTCCCGGTGGTCGGCGAACACGCTTGTCGCGGTCTCCCCGGCGATGTGCTCCGGCATGGCCCGTCCTCCTGTGCGCTCACCCCTCAGAGAGCCCGCCCGCCCGAAGTGTGACATCCCCCGGCGGAATGTGATGTGGACCTCATCCGTGGGCGACGGCGTCACACTCGGGGCCTTTCACCGCCTCCTGGGTCACGAAACCACATGGACTCGGAGGACCTCATGGCGAACTCGCAACCGTCCTTCCTCGCGACCGGGCGCGGCAAGCTGACGCTGACACTGCTGTGCACGATCGCGTTCCTGGACTTCATCGACGCCTCGATCGTGAACATCGCACTGCCCGCGATGCGCAGGGCTCTGGACTTCTCCCTCCAGGACCTGCAATGGGTGCCGTCCGGCTACCTGCTGACCTACGGCGGGTTGATGCTGCTCGGCGGCCGGCTCGCCGACCTGCTCGGACGCCGCCGTGTCGTGGTGACCGGCACCGTGCTGTTCTCGCTGTCCGCGGTCATCGGCGGGCTCGCCACCACGCCCGGCATGCTGATCGGCGCGCGGCTCGCGCAGGGCGCCGGGGCCGCACTGATGCTGCCGGGCACGCTGTCGATCCTGACCACGATGTTCAAGGAGGGCGGCGACCGGGGCAGGGCGCTCGGCGTGTGGGGCGGCGTCGCGGGCGGCGCGTCCGCCGCCGGGGTGCTGCTCGGCGGGCTGCTGACGGAGGGGCCCGGCTGGCGCTGGGTGATGCTGGTGAACGTCCCGGTCTGCGTCCTGGTGATCGCCGGGCTGTTCCTGCTCGTCGAGGGCGACCGGCGCACCGCGCGGCTCGCGAACTTCGACGTCCTCGGCACGGTCCTCGTCACCGGCGGGATGCTGCTGCTCGTGTTCACCCTGGTCAAGGCGCCGGAGGTCGGCTGGGACGCGGCCCGCACGATCGGCGGCCTCGCCGGGTCGCTGGTCCTGCTGCTCGCGTTCCTGTTCAACGAGCAGCGCGGACGCAACCCGCTGCTGCCGCTGTCGATCTTCCGCATCCGGGGGCTCGCGGCGGCGGACGTCACCCAGCTCGTCGCCGTCGCGGGCATCGGCTCGATGTTCTTCTTCCTCAGCCTCTACATGGTGAACGTCCTCGGTTACTCGCCGCTGGAGACCGGCTCGGCCTACCTGCCGCTCTGCTTCGGCGTCGCCGTCGCCGCGGGCGTCTCGTCCCGGCTGCTCACCAGGATCGGCACCCGCCCGCTGATGGTCGCCGGGCTGCTGCTCGCGGGAGCCGGCGTCTACTGGCTGTCGCGCATCCCGGTGGACGGCTCCTACCCGACCGACCTGCTGCCCGGCCTGCTGATCAGCTCGCTGGGGCTCGGTGCCGCGTTCGTGGCCGTCACCACCGCCGCCAACGCGGGCGTCCCGCCGGACCAGGCCGGCCTCGCCGCCGCGCTGCTCAACGCCTCCCAGCAACTCGGCGGCGCGCTCGGCCTGGCGATCTTCACGGCGGTCGCCACGTCCCGCACCAACGCCCTGCTCGCGGACCGGACACCGGTGCCGCAGGCCCTCACCGCCGGGTTCTCCCGGGCGCTGCTGGCGTGCGGCGTCTTCCTGGCCGCCGCGGCCGCCGTCGCACTGCGCGCCGCGAACAGCCACGGTGAGGCGGCCGAGGCCGAGATCGCGCCGGACCTCGAACCCGAACCCGTCAGGTAGCCGACATGTTCGCCGTGCCGGGGGGACGGATGAGGAACGTGCCCGCCACCACCACCAGGCCGGACACCGCCAGCACGAACTGTGCCGGTGCCAGGCCGAGGGGGGACGCGCCGGCCTCCGTCAGGAGGTCGGCGGCGGCGCCCGACAGCAGCGCCGCCAGCGCCAGCCCGAACCGCAGCACGGCGTGGAACGCGGTCAGCGCCAGGTTGCGCTCCACCCCGTCGAGCGCCTCCTGCAGGTAGGTGATGCCGCCCACCAGGGCGCTCGTCGCGGCGGCGCCGAACACCACCGCCCCGGCCAACGACCAGGCGACCGACCCCACCAGGCCCATCGACGCGATCACCACGCCCTGCGCGGTCGTCCCGAGCTTGATCTGCGTCATCAGGTCGCCCGCCTTGCGGTGGACCAGCAGCAGGCCGGTGAGCGCGCCCACCCCGAACAGCGCCACCAGCGCCCCGAACTCGACCGGGCCCGCGTCCAGGACGTTCCTCACGAACACCACGCCCAGCGAGAACAGCGCGCCCAGCCCGAGCGCCACCACCGCCACCCCCGGCAGGACGCTCCGCACCACCGGAAGCCTCAGCGCCTTGAGGAAACCGCCCCGCGCCTCCCGCTCGGTGTGCTCCATCCGCCGCTTCTCGGCCGGACCCGGCCCGAGATCGGGAATCGACCGGATGGCGAGGTAGGAGACGAGGTAGGTCACGGCGTCCAGCCAGAAGACGACGACGTACCGCCAGTTGCCCTCCCAGCCGGCGATGCCCGACACCCACTGCAGCAGGCCGAACGCGCCCGCGCCCACCGGGATCATCCCGTACGAGGTCGCCATCGTGATGCCGTTGGCCAGCTCCAGCGTGGCGGTGTCGTGCTCGCCCTCGTTCTCCTCGATGAGGAACGGGATCGCCGCGTCCCGGGCCGGCAGGAACACCAGCCCCACCACCTCGATGAGGAACGCCCAGAAGTACACCCACCCGAGCCACGGCACGAGCGGCAGCGCCACCGCCATGCCCGCCTGGACCAGGTTCGACCACAGCATCACGCCGCGCCGCCGCCACCGCGTCACCACCCGCGCCGCCACCGGAGCGCCCACCGCGGACGGGAACAGCCGCAGCACCAGCACGCCGCCCACCGCCGTCGTGGAGCCGCTCAGCTGCAGGACGAAGTACATCAGCGCGAGCGTGCCCATCCAGTCGCCGAACGAGGAGATCGTCTGCCCGACGATGAGCCGCCGGAAGTCCCGGCGGCTCAGCTGCTCCCTGAGTCCCATACGGGCTCCATCCCCGGACTCGCGTACCGCGACGGCGCATCGGGATAGGAATCGGACAGCAGGGCGGCGAGCGTCGCGGCGGCCGTGTCCCAGCTCCAGTGCTCGCAGGTCCACCGCCGCCCGGCCGCGCCCATCGCGGCGGCCCGCCCGGGGGAGGCGAGCAGCCGGTGCAGGGTGAGCGCCAGCTCGTCCGGCCGGGTCGCGTCCACCAGGACGCCCGTCCGCCCGTCGAGCAGGGACGCGGGGCTGCCGCCCGACCGCCCGACCACCACCGGCAGCCCCGCCGCGGACGCCTCCAGCACCGACAGGCCGAGGCCCTCGGTCTGCAGCCCGCGCCGGTCGTCCCGGCACGCCAGCGCGAACACGTCGGCGGCGGCGTAGTAGCGCGGCAGGTCCGCCACGGACACCGGGCCGGTGAGCGTGACCGTCCCGGGGCCGTAGCTGTCCGCCAGCTCGGTCAGCCGGTGCCGCATCGGGCCGTCCCCGACGATCACCAGCCGCGCGTCCGGGCGCCGCCGCACCACGTCCGCCCACGCGCGCAGCAGCATGTCATGTCCCTTGCGGCGGACGAGCCGGGCCACGCTGAGCACCACCGGCCCACCGCCGAGCCCGTGCCGCCGCCGCACCGCCGACCCGTCCAGACCCGGCCGGAACCGCACCGTGTCCACCGCCCCCGCCAGCCGCACCAGCCGCGTCCGGTCCCCGACGGCGCCCGCCAGCTCCGGCAGCGTCGCCTCGGACAGATGGGTGAGCGTGTCGAACGACCGGGCCGCCGCCCGCAGCGCCGCCCGCGTCGGCGGCGCCCGGAACCAGCCCAGCTCCTGCCCGTGCGCCGACCCGACCAGCCGCCGCACCCCCGCCGCCCGCACCAGCGGCGCGTACATCCCGAACGGCGCCGCCGCCGTGATCCACCCCGCCTCGACCCCGTACCGCGCGACGATCCGCCGCAGCCCGCGGAACAGCAGATACCCGTGCCGCCGCACCACCGGGAAACCCAGCCCGGCGTCGAACTCCGCGGCCCCCGGCCCGGCCGGCGCCACCACGACCATCCGCTCCGCGGGCAGCCGCCGCACCAGCTCCCAGGTGAACGTCTGCACACCCCCGGCCTCCGGCGGAAAGTGCCCGGTCAGCACCAGGGTCCGCGGTATCTCCATGCGGTGACGACTTCCCGTGAGGACGTGAGCCAATCCTGCTGCGGGTCCCGTCAAGGCCCCTCGGTGCTCAGTGGACGATGACGGCGTCGGGCGGGGCCGCCTTGTCCTGCGTCCAGCCGTCGTGGCCCGCGTCGGCCTGCCAGTGCTTTCCGGCGTACCGGACCTCGGTCAGCCCGTACGCCTGCGCGTGCGTCACCGCCCACGCCGCGACGGCCCAGCCCGCCCGCGGGTTCGTGACCTTTACCGCGTTCCAGGATTCGGGACGGGACGGGGCGCCCTGGGTGAGGGGGCTCGGGCCGCCGACCTTGAGGCGGCTGCCGAACGCGCGGCGCATCTCCCGGATCGCCTCCGGGCGGCGGGACGCGGTCTTCTTGCCCGGCGGGTACCAGCAGCGCGCCGTGGCCGGCTCCCGTCCGGTGAACGCCGCCGCGAGGAGCTTGCCGTCCCGCTCGTGCTGGGCGTAGGCGCTGCCGTCCGCGCTGCGCTGCACCCGCTGCGCCGCGTCGTGCAGGTCACGGTCCAGATAGTCCTTCACCTTGACGAGGGCGTCGAAGAACTTGCTGGTCGACTGGACGGGGTCGCGGAGCTTGTCGGGGGAGCCCCAGCCCTGCGACGGGCGCTGCTGGAACATGCCCACCGAGTCGCGGTCGCCCCCGGCCAGATTGTGGATGTGCGACTCCTGGATCGCGGTCGCGTACGCGATCACCGCGGCGCGCTCGGGCAGCTGCTTGCGGAACGCGACCGCGGCGATGGTGGCGGCGTTGGCGCCCTGCTCCAGGTCGAGCGGCATCGTCCCCTGGCTCGTGCGCACCTCGCAGCCGGATCCGTGCAGATACGGCCGGACCCGGTCGAACAGCACGAACCCGCCGACGGCCAGCAGCATCACGCCGACGGCCAGGCCCACCGCCCAGCGCAGGCCGCGGCGGCTCCCCCCGCCGTCCGCCCCCTCCTCGGGGCGCTCCTTCAACCTCGCCCAAACAGCCACGCGAAGAAGGTACCGGGGAATGGCCCCCAGTAAGCTCATGAGGCATGACCGAAACGTTCAGCAGCCCGATCTCCGGCGGCATCGACGAGCTGTGGGAGCGGCGCGCCGACCTCACCCCGGACGACGCCGACGCGCGCGCCGCCATCGTGGCCGCCGTCGACCAGATCGACACGGGCGAGGCCCGCGTCGCCCGCATCGACCCCGCGACCGACGACGTCGTCGTCGACGAGCGCGCCAAGCGGGCGATCCTGCTGAGCTTCAAGGTTCTCGGCATGGCCCGCGCCCAGGTCGGCGACTTCCGGTACCACGACCGCATCCCGCTGAAGAGCCGGCTGGACGGCGTCCGCGTCGTCCCCGGCGCCATCGCCCGCTGGGGCGCCTACCTCGCGCCCGGTGTCGTGCTGATGCCGTCCTTCACCAACATCGGCGCCTACGTCGACTCCGGCACGATGGTCGACACGTGGGCCACCGTGGGCTCCTGCGCGCAGATCGGCAAGAACGTCCACCTGTCCGGCGGCGTCGGCATCGGCGGGGTGCTGGAGCCCCCGAACGCCAAGCCCGTCGTCATCGAGGACGAGGCCATGATCGGCAGCCGCTCGATGATCGTCGAGGGCGCCCGCGTCGGCCGCGGCGCCGTCGTCGGCTCCGGCACGAACCTGTCCGCGTCCATGCCCGTCATCGACGTCGAGACCGGCGAGGAGATCAGCCGCGGCCGCATCCCCGACTGGTGCGTCGCCGTCGGCGGCACCCGCTACAAGGAGTTCAAGGGCGGCACCTTCGGCCTCCCGGCCGTGCTGATCCTCAAGCGCCTGGAGGAGGGCCGGCGCCACGACAAGGCGTCCCTGAACGACATCCTCCGCGACCACGGCATCAACACCTGACGGAGTGCCCCCCGGCGGCGTGCCCCCTGCCCGGGGCGCGCCGTGCGGCAGGCGTCAGGGGGGCGGGATCTCGGTGATCTTGAGGGGACGGGCGGTGAGGACGGCGGCGGAGGCGGCGTAGCCGGGGCCCGGAGTCAGGTCGGCCAGCCGGACGTCGGGGACGGCGGCCTCGCCGTCCCAGGCGAGAACCTCGGCGGGAGCGTCGGGGGCGGAGACGTGGATGTCGGTCATGGGCGCGGCCAGGCCGTGGCCCGTCGCCTTCAGGAGGGCCTCCTTGCGGCTCCAGTAGGCGTGGAAGCCGCGTTGCCGGTCGGTCATGGCGGCGAGGGCCTCCCGCTCGCGGGCGGTGAGGACCATCTCGGCGAGCCGGTCGATGTCGCGGTCGCTCTCCCGCTCCACATCCACCCCGACCTCGGCGCCCTCGGCGAGGACGAGCACGACGCGGTCCCCGGAGTGGGAGAGGGAGAAGTTCAGTTCGCTGCCGGGGAGGCGGGGCTTGCCGTGCTCACCGCCGCAGTGCGGGCAGCCGGTGGTGAAGCGGATCGCCTCCGGGGCCAGCCCGGTCGCCTCGGCGAGGACGGTGCGGGCGAGGAAACGGCCGGTGACGAAGCGGGCCTTGTCCTCGGGACGCAGGAAACGGTCGTAGCGGTCGCGTTCCCGGTCGTCGAGCAGGGCGTGCATCGGGGGCTCGTCCACCGGGACCGCCCAGCGGACGGCGCACTCAAGCATCTCCACGACTGCGATGATAGATAGCCTTGCTGCCCATGCGGCTTGATCTCTTCTCAGATGTGGCGGAGCTGACGGCGGCGATCGTCGACATCGAGTCGGTGAGCGGCGCGGAACGGGTCCTCGCGGACGCCGTGGAGGAGGCGCTGCGGGCCCTTCCGCACCTGGTGGTCGAGCGCGCGGGCGACAACGTGGTCGCGCGCACCGAGCTGGGGCGCGGCGAGCGGGTCGTGCTCGCCGGGCATCTCGACACCGTGCCGCTGAACGGCAACCTTCCGTCGCGGGTGGAGGGCGACCGGCTCTACGGGTGCGGCACCACGGACATGAAGAGCGGCGTCGCCGTCGCGCTGCGGCTCGCCGCCACCGTCACCGAGCCGACCCGTGACGTCACCTATGTCTTCTATGAGTGTGAGGAGATCGAGGCGGAGCGCAACGGGCTGCGGAAGCTGGCGGCGACGCGTCCCGAACTGCTCGCCGGGGATTTCGCCGTGCTGATGGAGCCGACGGGCGCGCTGATCGAGGGCGGCTGCCAGGGCACGATGCGCGTCGAGGTCACCGCGAAGGGGGAGCGGGCGCACAGCGCCCGCGCCTGGACGGGGTCGAACGCGATCCACTCGGCCGGGCGGATTCTCGACGTGCTGCGCGCGTACGAGCCGGCGCGTCCGGTTGTGGACGGCCTCGAATACCACGAGGGCCTGAACGCCGTGTTCATCTCGGGCGGCGTCGCAGGGAACGTCATCCCGGACGAATGCGTCGTCACCGTGAACTACCGGTTCGCGCCCGACAAGTCGCCGGCCGACGCGGAAGCGTATCTTCGGCGAATCTTCGCCGGCTTCGAGGTGACGGTCACCGATGCCGCGTCCGCCGCGCGGCCTGGGCTGACGCATCCGGCCGCCGCCGCGTTCGTCGCGTCCAGCGGGGCCGGCGTCCGCGCCAAACTCGGCTGGACGGACGTCGCCCGCTTCGCCGAACTCGGCGTCCCGGCCGTCAACTACGGGCCCGGCGAACCCACCCTCGCCCACACCAGGGACGAGTACGTCGAGATCCCGCTGATCGCCGAGTGCGAGCGACGTATGCGCATGTGGCTGGCCGCTCCTACTACCGTGGCCCCATGACTTTGGATGCGAATTCCCCGGCGCGGCGTCAAGGACCGGCCATGCTGCGGGGACGGGCCGTCCCGCAGACCACCACCGACCAGCGGCTGCTGGACACCCGCGGCCCGGTCGACTGGGTGCACGCCGACCCCTGGCGCGTCCTGCGGATCCAGGCGGAGTTCGTCGAGGGCTTCGGCCTGCTGTCCGAGCTGCCGAAGGCGGTCAGCGTCTTCGGCAGCGCCCGCACCAAGCCGGACTCGCCGGACTACAAGCTCGCCGTCGAGATCGGTGCCCGGCTGCACGAGGCCGGCTACGCCGTCATCACCGGCGGCGGCCCCGGGATCATGGAGGCGGCCAACAAGGGCTGCGACGAGAGCGGCGGCCTGTCCGTCGGGCTCGGCATCGAGCTGCCGTTCGAGCAGCGGCTCAACGACCACCTCGACATCGGGCTGGAATTTCGCTACTTCTTCGTCCGCAAGACGATGTTCATCAAGTACTCGCAGGCGTTCGTGGTGCTGCCGGGCGGTTTCGGGACGCTGGACGAGCTGTTCGAGGCGATCACCCTCGTGCAGACCAAGAAGATCACCCGGTTCCCGATCGTGCTCGTCGGGACGGACTTCTGGGGCGGCCTGATCGACTGGGTCCGTTCGACCATGCTGCCCTCCGGGAAGGTCTCCCCGTTCGACCTCGACCTGATCCACCTCACCGACGACCCGGCCGAGGTCGTGGAGGTCGTGGTCGAGGCGCACATCGCGGCCGAGCGGCGGCTCCGGGAGGAGCAGGCCGCCGTCGATGCCGCCGCGGAGGGCGCCGGCGAGTGATGCCTCCCCCGATGCGACCGGAAGGCCCCGGTGCCCTCCTTTGGACCCGGGGCTGAACACCCTCCAGGTTGGTCGTTCTATCGACGCGGGGACGGGTTACGGCCGCGCAGAGAGGCGTGGGCCGGGGGCCAGGCCGGCCGCCTGTCGACGTGCCGGACGTGAGACGCGGGTCGTGAACGGATGGTGACGGTGTTCAGGTCGATGTGCGGGAGTGCGGTGGACATGACGGCGGCCGGCAGCATGATCGTGGCGGCCGGTGCCGCGGCGGCGGAGAGCCCGGCCGTGCCCTTGACCACGAGGTTGCCGGGGAAGAGCGCGCACAGGCTCAGCAGGGGGATGGCGGACAGTTCCAGGAAGCCGGCCGGGCGGTGCTTCTTGGCGTTCTCCCGGAGCATCCGCGCCGCGCGTGACACCTGGCCGCGGCGCAGATCCCGGTTGAGCACGATGATGGTGCGGCCGCTCTGCTCACGCAGGTAGCCGAGGAGGCGGCCCGGCATCCGGGCCCGCGCGAACGGGCCGATCCGGCCGCGCGGCGCGGCCGCGGTCTGCAGGTGGCGCCACACCTCCCCGGCCCCCGCGTCCTCCACGTCGGCCGCCGCGGTGGCGTCCTCGCTCTCCTTTCCGCATTCGTTTCCGCTGATGAGAATAAGGGTGGGGTTCTCGGGGATGAGCGATACCGTGAGACACTGCCAGCCCCGAACCGACCGGAACGCGCGTTCCAGGTCGAGGGGCGGGTTCCACTGCTGTGTCACCGCGAGTTGGGTGCGCAGTTTCGCGTTCTCCCGGGTCAGACGGTCGATGGTCTCTTTGAGGCGCTGTACATCAGGAAAATCCATGACGTCTCCCGATCGCGTCCGTCGCGTCGTCCGCGCCCCCGGCAGCACGATGCTCAGGCAGGAACTGGGGTGCAAAGTCGCTTGCTACCCAGTTTGACGACGCTATATGTCGTCTGCCCGCTGCTGGCGATCTTGCTGATTTTCGAGAGACCTGGGAACCGGCCGCATGCGTTTGAGCAGCACACCTGTGACGGCCGCCCATTTATCCTCATCATCGGCGAGGGATTTCGGCGCGTCCCAAATAAAGCGTAGGAACGGGTCGCCGGCCACCTCGTCGGGATAGCCGCCCTCCTGGGCGGGTTCGGCCGCCGGGGCGGCGGGGGAGGCGGTGTCCACGGGGACGGGGTCGTCGCCTTCGAGAATTGCGCGGAAGCTGCCGCGGCGCCAGCCGAGCCGATCCTCCAGCGGGATGATGACGCGGTCGGTGTAGTCCCTGCCGCGGCCGGTCTCGATCTTGTTCACCACGGACAGCGAGGGGCCGCCCTCGGCGGCCAGGCTCGCCTGCGAGCCGAAGCCGAGTTCGATCCGGCGCTGCCGGACCATCTGCCCGAGCCTGCGCCATGCCGCAGGCGGGTACTCGGGCTCGTCGAGATCATTCAACGTGATCAGGCTCCTTCTGTGTCGCGGGGTGACGGCCTGACACGGTGCGTAAGTGTAGCGGAACAAAACGGACTTTGAGGAGTCGTAACGCGTTTTGGGGGGTCGGCCGTCCCTGGCTTCCACAACGAAGTGCATCGGATAACACATGTCATGGTTAAAACGCGTCTTGAAGCTGCGAGACGCACAGAGATGCGTTACTCTTTCGGTCATGTCGAGCTCTCCAGGCAGCGAGATCCCCGTGGAACGGCTTCTGTACACGCCGCAGGAAGCCGCAGAGATGACGTCGTTCACCCGTGACTGGCTCGTGCGGGCCGCAAGCCGGGGGGAGATACCGCACCGCCGATACGGCAAGCGCCTGTTCCGGTTCGCGCACGAGGACCTGGAAGCGATCAAGGACATGGGCGCCTGCCCGGCCGAGCCGGCCGAGCGCTGGGACCGCTCGAACTGATCCCCACGGGTGGACGGCCGCCCGCGACGGCCGTTCCTGACACGCCCCGCCAGAAGGACTAACACGTATGAACACCGCACCACCCTCTCCCCGCGCCGTGCCCGGCGCCCCCCTCCCCGGGGGTGCCGGATGAACTGGCTCAGCCAGGGCACCATCGACGGCCTGGCCTCCTCCATCGCCGAACACGAGGTCGCCATCGAACGGGCCCACGAGGAACTCGAAACGCACCGCAAGGCCGCGTTCGAGGTCATGGAGATCTTGCATCGGCACCAGGGGCTCGCCGCCGAGGCGAAGTTCCTCCTCACGATCGCGCACGGCACCGCGCCCATCCCGTCCCCCGGCGAGATCCGCGAGGTCGCCACCGAGGAGGAGGGACTCGGCCTGGCCATCGGCAGCATCCGGATGGCGCTGCCGCCGGACGCCACCCCCGCGCAGTTCGGGCACCTCGCCGAGTCGATGCGCGCGCTGTACGCGGCGGCGCACGTCGTCGCCCTGCACGCGGACGAGCGGGCACGGGCCGGCGGCCCGCCGCCGGCCGTACCGGAGCCGGAGATCCCGTCCTGCGCGCCCCGCGCCTTCGCCTCGCTCATGGGCTGCCTCGTCTGCGTGGACAACGCCGACGGCACCCGGGACATCGGCCTGCTCAGCTCCGTCGAAGGGGGGCAGCTCACCCTCCTGGACGAGGACGGCGTCCCCGCCGCGTGGCCTTTGCTGGACGAGGTCCTCGCCGTCCGGCCCTGGCCCCCCGCCGAGGAACTGGAAGGGCAGGAGGCCGCCGTCCAGGACGGTTCCGAACCGGGCCCGGCGGCGAACCCCCCGGCCGGGCACCGGGAGCCGCGGCCGGAGATGGCGCAGGCCGGGGCCGGGCCGCGGGCCGGCGGTGCGGTGTCGCTGGTCCGCTGGAACGGGCAGGCCGAGAGCGCCGCCGGAATGTGAGGAAGAGCGGTGAGCGGAGAACATGCCTGGGCCACCGTCCTGACCGTGACGATCGTGCTGACCGCGCTGACGTTCGCCGTCCAGCGCCGGCGCAGTCTCTACCGGAAGGCGGCCGACACACTGGCGCAGCTCGGCCGGGCGGAAAAGGCGGTTCGGCTCATCGCCGCGCAGCGCGACGAGGCGGTCGCGGCGCAGAACCGGGCCGAGGCGCTCGAATCGGCCGCGCTGCGCGAACACCGCTCGCTGACCGAAGCCTGTTTCGACCTCGCCAAACGCTGGGAATCGCTGCCCCCCGAAAGCTCCCGCGCGCACGCCGAGCAACTTCGCAGGGTCGCCCGGCTGCACAGCTGGGACCTGCACTGAAAAGACCTGCACCGAAAAACCGCTGAAAGCGACGTCGTCTCCTGATTGGGGGAGAGGGAGGCGACCTCCCCGGGGGCGGGTCTCGGATGGGGGAGGAGATCCGCCGTCACCGGCGGCCACGCCGTCCACACCGGCGTGGCCGCCGGCCGTCCCGTCATTCCCCTGAACCCGGCCGTTCCAATCCCCCGGCCGCCTCAATCCCCAGGCCGTTTCTTCCCCTGGCCATTTCGAATTCCAATGGACGGTAGTGAGCAACACATGACCTTGCACGAACCCAACGTCGCCCCCCTTTCTCTCCTGGAGCCCTCCGACCCGGCCTACGGAACGGACGCCGCACTCCCCCTGCCCTCCCCCGGACGTTCGCGGCTGTGGACGGAGGTCGCGCTGATCCTCTGCGTCATCGCGCTGGCGCTGCTCGGCGCCCTCGTGATCGGTGTCGAGATGTCCCGGCTGTCCGCGGCGCCCGGGATCTGCCTGGCGCCGCGCTGATGCTCCGCAGGTGATGAGTACGAAGGGTGGATTCCAATGAACAATGACGTGATCAAGGCGAGTGTGACGTCGTCCGAATACGCCGTGCCGGTCCAGTGGGCGCCGTGGCTGCAGCGGGGGCTCGGCGGCAAGCACCGCCGGCCGCGCCGCAACCTCGTTCAGATGATCAAGGGCATGCCGGCCTTTCCGCGCCGGACGCTGAAGTACGACGGCCCGGGCACGCCCATCATGAACGGGATGGACGTCGAGCGGTGGCAGCGGCAGGCGTGCAAGAAGGGCTACACGCTGCGCGTCGACGGATGGTACGGGCCGCGGTCCTGCAAGGTCGCCAAGTGCCTGCAGGAGCGTGCGGGCATCACGGCCGACGGTGAGATCGACGCCTTGACGTGGGCCGCGACCTGGAACTGAAGCCCGCACGCAGGACCCCTCGGCCGTGTTCGTTTCGGCCCCTCTCCCCGCGGTAGTAGACGCACGTGGGAAGGGAGGGGCCGATGCGCGTGGGGGGCGATGCGCGGGTCGAGGACGTCGGGGTCCACGCCTTCGAGGTGCCCACGGACGGGCCTGACGGCCTGGAGGAGGACGGCACCCTCCGGTGGGACTCGACGACCATGATCCTCGTGGAGGCGCGGGCCGGCGGGAAGGCCGGGATCGGCTACACCTACGGTGACGCCTCCGTCGCGGCGTTCGTCCGGTCGAAGCTCGCTCCCGTGGCGCGGGGCGCCGACGCGCTCGCCCCGGCCGCGGTGTGGGAGCGGATGTTCGCCGGCATCCGCAACGCCGGGCGTCCCGGCGTGGGCGCGATGGCGGTGTCCGCCGTCGACATCGCGCTGTGGGACCTGAAGGCGCGGCTGCTGGACGTCCCGCTGGTCACGCTCCTGCCCGCGTTTCACGACCGCGTCCCCGTCTACGGCAGCGGCGGCTTCACGAACTACCCGCTGGACCGGCTCACCGCGCAGCTCGGCGGCTGGGTCGGGCAGGGCATCCCGCGGGTGAAGCTGAAGATCTCCCGGCGGCCGGCGGAGGACCCGCGGCGGCTCACCGCCGTCCGCGACGCGATCGGCCCGGACCCCGAGGTGTTCACCGACGCCAACGGCGCCCTCACCCGCAAGCAGGCGCTGTACTGGGCGCGGCGGCTCGCCGAGGAGTGGGACGTCCGGTGGCTGGAGGAGCCGGTGAGCTCCGACGACACGGCCGGGCTGCGGCTGGTGCGCGACGAGGGCCCGGGCCGGCTGGAGGTCGCGGCGGGCGAGTACGGGTTCGTCCCGAAGGACTTCGCCGACCTCCTCGACGGGCCGGCCGTCGACTGCCTGCAGGCCGACGTCACCCGCTGCGGCGGCGTCACCGGCCTGCTGCAGATCGCCGGCCTGTCGGCGGCGCGGCAGATCGACCTGTCGGCGCACTGCGCGCCCGCGGTGTCGGCGCACGCGTTCTGCGGGGTGAAGCGCCTCCGCCACCTGGAGTACTTCCACGACCACGTCCGCGTGGAGCACCTGGTCTTCGACGGGAACCTCAGCCCGGCGAACGGCGCGCTCCGCCCGGCGACCGACCGCCCCGGCCTCGGCCTGGAGGTCCGGTGGGCCGACGCGGAGCCGCATCGGGTGTACGGCGCCCGCGCGGCCTGACCGACGACTGAACGAATGGGGGACGACGCACATGGTGAGGCTGCAGACCGCCGAGACGCGGCAGGTCCCGGCGAAGACGGCTCCGTCGGTTCCGGGGCCGCCGCGCGGACGGCAGGTGATCGAGGTCGGGAAGCTGGCCCGCGCCCTGCGCAAGGCGGTCGAGGGCGAGGTCCGCTTCGACGCCGGGTCGAGGGCCATGTACGCCAACGACGCGTCGAACTTCCGGCAGGTGCCGATCGGCGTGGTGGTCCCGAAGACGCTGGACGACGTCGTCGCCGTCCACCGCGTCTGCAAGGAGTACGGGGCGCCGGTGCTGAACCGGGGCGGCGGGACGAGCCTGTCCGGCGAGACCGTCAACTACGCGGTCGTCATCGACCACTCCAAGTACCTCACCCGGATCGGCGAACTCGACGTGGAGAACCGGCGGGTGACGTGCGAACCGGGCGTCATCAACGAGGACCTCAACCGGCATACCGGCAAGGCGGACCTGGTGTTCGGGCCCGATCCGTCCTCGCACTCCCGGTGCGTGATCGGCGGCAACATCGGCAACAACTCGTGCGGCATCCACTCCGTCCAGTCGCAGCTGTACGGGCCTGGGCCGCGCACGTCCGACAACGTCCACGCCCTTGAGGTGGTCACCTACGGCGGCGACCGGTTCTGGGTGGGGGTGGACGAGGAGAAGGACCTCGACGGCATCATCGCGGCGGGCGGACGCAAGGGCGAGATCTACGCGGCGCTGCGCGACCTGCGCGACCGGTATGCCGATGCCATCCGCGCGGGGTTCCCGCCGGTGGCGGAGATGCCGCGGCGGGTGTCGGGCTTCAACCTGGACGAACTGCTCCCGGAGAAGGGGTTCAACGTCGCCCGCGCCCTGGTCGGCACGGAGAGCACCTGCGCGACGGCCCTCCAGGCGGTGCTGCTGCTCACCCCCGCGCTTCTGCAGCGGACGCTCGTCGTCGTCGAGTACCCCGACATCGCCGACGCCGCCGAGCACACCGGTGAGATCATCGAGAGGTTCCGGCCGATCGGGCTGGAGGCGCTCGACCACCGGCTCATCGAGGACCAGCGGCAGCAGGGCAAGAACCTGCCCAACATCGAGGAACTGCCCCTCCAGAACGGCGGCGCGTGGCTGCTGGTCCAGTTCGGCGCCGACACCGAGGAGGAGTCGGTCGGCCGGGCCGCGGAGTTCACCGAGTGGCTCATCGGCGAGAAGGGCTACGACCGCGGGCGGATCGTCACGGCCAAGAGCGCGCAGGAGGGCGGTGCCAGCGGGAAGCTGTGGGCGATCCGCGAGGCGGGGCTCGGCTCGACCGCGTTCCCGCCGGGCAAGGACCACTGGCCCGGATGGGAGGACTCGGCGGTCCCGCCGGCCAGGACGGGAGAGTACGTCCGGGCGCTGCGCCGCGTGATGCGCGGGCACGGCATCGACGGCGCCATGTACGGGCATTTCGCGCAGGGCTGCATCCACTCCCGGATGAGCTTCGACCTGCGCAGCGCCGAGGGCATCGCCCGCTACCGGAGGTTCATGGAGGACGCCGCGGACCTCGTCGCCTCGTTCGGCGGGTCGGTGTCCGGCGAGCACGGGGACGGGCAGCAGCGCGGCGAACTGCTGGAACGCCAGTACGGGCCGGAGCTGATCCGGGCGATGCGCGAGTTCAAGCGCATCTGGGACCCGGACGGCAAGATGAACCCCGGCAAGGTCATCGACGCCTACCGGCTGGACGAGGACCTGCGGCTCGGCGCCGACTACAACCCGCCGCGTCCCGCGGTGAAGTTCGCCTACGAGCAGGACGGCGGCGACTTCGCGCACGCCGCGCTGCGCTGCATCGGCGTGGGGGAGTGCCGCGTCCCGCACGCGACCACCACGATGTGCCCCAGCTACCAGGTGACGCGCGAGGAGAAGCACAGCACGCGCGGACGGGCCCGGCTGCTGTTCGAGATGCTGCGGGGCGAGGTCATCACGGACGGCTGGCAGTCCAAGGAGGTCGCCGAGGCGCTCGACCTGTGCCTGGCGTGCAAGGGCTGCACCAACGACTGCCCGGTCAACGTGGACATCCCCACGTACAAGTCGGAGTTCCTGTACCACCACTACAAGTCGGCGCGGCGGTGGCGTCCCCGGTACGCGTACGCGTTCGGATTCATCGACCAGGTGGCCCGGATCGCCTCCCGGATGCCGGAGGTCGCGAACTTCGCGATCCGCACGCCCGGCCTCGCCCGGCTGGCCAAGCTCGCCGCGGGCATCGACCGCAGGCGCCCGCTGCCGCGCTTCGCGCCGATGACGCTGCAGGAGTGGTTCCGCCGGCGCGGCGGGACGGCCAACCCGTACGGGCGGCCGGTCGTGCTGTTCCCCGACACGTTCAACAACCACTTCCACACCGATGTCGGCGTGGCGTGCGTGGAGGCGATCGAGGCGGCCGGCTGGCAGGTGATCATGCCGGAGCGGCACGTGTGCTGCGGCCGTCCGCTCTACGACTACGGCTTCCTCGACATGGCCGAGCGCTACCTGCACGACGTGCTGGACGTCCTGCGCCCGTACGTGCGGGCCGGGACGCCGGTCGTCGGGATGGAACCGAGCTGCCTCGCCGTCTTCAAGGACGAGCTGACCAAGCTCCTCCCGCACGACGATGACGCCGCCCGGCTCGCCGCGCATTCGCACCACTTCGCCGAGTTCTTCCAGGCGTACGACATTCGTCCGCCCACGCTGCCCGGCGGGGGCAAGGCGCTGCTCTGGGGGCACTGCCACCATCGCGCCACCGGCGGCGTCGACCCGGACGAGAGGCTGCTCGAACAGATGGGGCTGGAGACCGAGAGCCTCAAGGGCGGCTGCTGCGGCCTGGCCGGCTCGTGGGGGTTCGAGAAGGGCAAGTACGGCATCTCGATGGACTGCGGTGAGCAGGCACTCCTGCCCGCCGTGCGGGACGCCGACGACGCCACGGCCATCGTCGCGAACGGGTTCTCCTGCAAGACCCAGATCGAGGACGCCGAGACGGGACGGCGGGCCCTGCACGTCGCGCAGCTCATGCGGCTCGCCCGGGAGAGCGACCGTCCCCTCGGCGGGCGGCCCGAACGGGCGCGGCGCACGCGCGGGCCCGCTCCGCCGCCGGCCCGCCGCGCGG
>NZ_BCQQ01000066.1 GCF_001552155.1 Actinomadura formosensis NBRC 14204
CCATCGCCTCCTCGAACGCGCCGTGGTGGGCGTAGTCGCGGGACTCCACGATGTGCCCGTTGCGGACGCGCAGGACGAAGATGTTGGGCACGACGAACTCGCGCCCCGTCCCGGCGTTGCGTCCCGCGTACTCGAACTCCGCGATGATCACCTCGGGGTCGGCGGTCTCGTGGACGACGACGTTGCGGGCCGCCATCTCCACCGACAGGGTCTCCAGGCGGGCGAAGTTGCGGGCGAAGTGCTCGCGCAGCGCCGCACGGCCCTCCAGCCGCGAGGCGGGCTCGGCGAACGGGTGCACGACCACCGCGTCCTCCGCGTACAACTGCGGCAGCACCTCGAGCCGCCGCGCGGTCACCCCGTCGATCAGCCGCTGGAAGACGGCGCGGGGGCTGGCGAACTCGGACATGACTCTCCCCTACAATCGGAGTTTGGACTCCGGATGAGAAAATATGGAGTCCAGACTCCACTTGTCAACGGAAGGCCGCGATGACATCACCCGCGCCCGGCAGGCCGCCGCGCGCCGACGCCCTGCGCAACCGCGCCAAGGTGCTCGCCGCCGCCGAGGAGGTCTTCGCCGTCCAGGGGACCTCGGCCTCGACCGAGGAGGTCGCGCGGAAGGCGGGGGTCGGGATCGGCACGGTGTTCCGGCACTTCCCGACCAAGGAGTCGCTGCTGGAGGCCGTGCTGGTCGCGCTGCTGGAGCGGCTGGCGGGCGAGGCGGAGGAGCTGTGCTCGGCCGCCGATCCCGGCGAGGCGTTCTTCGGGTTCTTCTCCAGGGTGGTCGCGCAGTCGGCGGCCAAGCAGGCCGTCACCGAGGCGCTGGCCGAGGCGGGCATCGACGCTCGCGGCGCCACCGGACGCGCCGGGCCCGGCCTGAAGGCGGCCCTCGGCACCCTGCTCGCACGGGCGCAGAAGGCGGGCGCGGTCCGCGCCGACGTCGGCCCGGCCGAGGTGATGGGGCTGCTGGCCGGCATGGCGTACGCGGCCGGACGCGCCGGGGCCCGCGAGGACGTCCTGCGGATCGCCTTCGACGGGCTGCGGCCGCGCACCCGCCCGCAGCAGGCCGCCGCGCGCGGGTAGCGGGCGTCAGGCCGCCAGTTCCCCCGGGAGGTCGTCGCGGTGCAGGACCGTCAGGGAGGTGACCGCGCGGGTCAGCACGACGTACAGCCGGGCGAGGCCGCGCGCCTCGGCGGCGGCGATGGCGGCGGGCTCGGCGACGATCACGTGGTCGTACTCCAGGCCCTTCGCCAGGGTCGCGGGGATGACGAGCAGCCGGGCGGTCCCGCCGGACCCGGGGCCGAGGACCTCGTGGTCCAGCCCGGCCGCCGCCAGCGCCGCCGCGTGCGCGCCGGCCTCGGCGTCCGGCACGATCAGCCCGACCGACCCCGGGCGGGCGAGGGTCTCACGGACGGTCTCGACGGTGGCGGGGAGCAGCTCGGCGACACGCCGCACCTCCAGCGCGCCGGCGCCCGGGCGCAGCGAACACGGCCGTTCCAGGCCGGGGGCGACGTGCGGGAGCAGGCGGGCGGCGTAGTCCAGGACGGTCCCCGGGACGCGGAAGCCGAGGGTCAGCTCGGTGACCTCCCCGTCCTGCCCGAGATGGGCGAGGACCTCCTTCCATGAGCGGGCCGACCAGGCGGTCGTGCCCTGGGCGAGGTCGCCGAGGACGGTCGCCGACCCCGTCCCGCAGCGGCGGCCCAGCGCCCGGAGCTGCATCGCCGAGAGGTCCTGCGCCTCGTCCACGACCAGGTGGCCGAGCGAGGCGGTGCGCTCGATGAGGTCGTTCAGCTCGTCGAGGAGGGCGCGGTCGGCGGCGCTCCACCCGGCCGACCGGTGCGACCGCGGCGCCTTGGCCCACAGGATCGCGGCCTGCTCGTCCTCGTCCAGGACGCCCCTGGCCGCCCCGCGCAGGAAATCGGCGTCCGACAGCAGCCGGTGCAGCACCTGTTCGGCGGTCACCTTCGGCCACACCGCGTCGAGCACCTGCTTGACCGGGCGGCTCCGCGCGACCTGGTCCTGGACACGGTCGTCGGGCGCCTCGCCGCGCCGTTCCATCAGCACCAGGATCCGGTGGGCGAGCCGCTGCGCGAACGCGGCACGGCCGGCGCCGTAACGGGTCGTCTCGCGCAGCCCGGCGGCGATCTCGCGGACCTCGTGGGCGGCGAGCCGGTAACGGGCCGAGCCGCGGGTGACGACCAGCCCCTCCTCGGGTTTGCGGACGTGCAGCCACAGCGCCTTGCGGAGGACGTCCGCCATCCGCGCGTCGCCCTTGGCCGCCGCCACCGCCGCCGGCTCCTCCCCCAGCGGCGCGCCGAGCAGGTCGTCGATCGTGGCCTGCTCCACCCGGACCTCGCCGAGCGCGGGCAGCACCGCCGAGATGTAGGCGAGGAACGCCCGGTTCGGCCCGACGATCAGCACGCCGGAGCGCGACAGCCGCTCCCGGTGCGTGAACAGCAGGTAGGCGGCGCGGTGCAGGCCGACGGCCGTCTTGCCGGTGCCGGGCGCACCCTGCACGCAGACCGTGCTGGGCAGGTCGGCGCGGACGATCACGTCCTGCTCGGGCTGGATGGTGGCGACGATGTCGCGCATCGGGCCGGTCCGGGGACGTTCGATCTCCTCGGTGAGGATCCTGGACGGGCCGACGCCCGCGCCGTCGAGGGGCTCGTCCTCGAACGCGGTCAGCTCACCGCCCCGGAAGCCGAAGCGCCGCCGCAGCCGCCAGCCCATCGGGTCGGCGGGCCCGGCCTGGTAGAACGCCCGGGACACGGGGGCGCGCCAGTCGAGGACGAGCGGGCGTCCCTCGTCGCCGTCGTGGACGTGCCGCCGCCCCACGTACATGATCGCGGGCAGGTCGGGGCCGCCCGCGCCGCCGCGGTCCATCCGGCCGAAGAACAGCGGGGTGCCCGAGTGGTCGGCGAGGGCCGCGACCCGCCGGTCGAGCAGCGCCTCCAGGTACTGCCGGGACACCCGGTCGGCGGCGGCGTCGGCGGACAGGCTCTCGGCGTGCTCGCGCATCCGGCGCAGCGCGGCACGGGACTCGGCCAGGTGGGCGCGTTCGGCGGCGAGTATCTCCGATTCGTCGGGTTCGGCGGGCATGCGGGCAGACCTCCGGCGGTGAGGAAGGGCAAGGGGAACCCACGACCCTATCGAGCCGGGAAAAGCGGCGCCCCCGATTTTCTCCGGCGCCGGACCCGCCCGCGGACGGTGCTTCGCCTTGCCGGGCGGGACCGCCCTGTGTGACGTTGGTACGCATGGTGACTCTGAGTGGACGGTCCGCGTTGGTCACGGGAGCCTCCTCGGGCATCGGGGCGGTCGTCGCGGAGGCGCTCGCCGCCGCAGGCGCCCGGGTCGGGCTGGTGGCGCGGCGCGAGGACCGGCTCGACGAGGTCCTCAAGCGGTGCCGCCGGCACTCCCCCGGCTCGGCGATGTGGGCGGCGGACCTCGGCGACCTCGACGGGGTCGGCGCGCTGGCGGCGGCCGTGGAGCGCGAGTTCGGCGGCGTGGACGTGCTGGTGAACAACGCGGGGATGCCGAAGCGGCGCCGCGTCCAGGATCTGTCGCCCGCCGACACCGAGGAGGTGATGCGGCTGAACTACACCTCCCCGGTGCGGCTCACGCTCGCGCTGCTGCCCGGGATGATCGCGCGGGGGCACGGGCATCTGATCGCGATCGGGTCGGTCGCGGCCCGGCTCGGCCCGCCGCACGAGGCCGCCTACGCGGCCTCCAAGGCGGCGCTCACCGCGTTCTGGGAGAGCATGACGGTCGACCTGGACGGCACGGGCGTCCACGCCCACGTGATCCAGCCCGCGCTCATCTCCGGCACCGAACTGTTCACGCTGCCGGGCAACGAGCCGCCGCTCAGCGACCTGTCCGACGCGCTGCCGCCGCGGGAGGTCGCCGACGCCGTCCTGGAGGTCCTGGAGAGCACCCGGTTCGAGCGGTACGTGCCGGGCTGGTTCGACGAGATGGCCTCCGGCAAGGCCGCCGACGTGGACGCGTTCATCACCGGTGTGAAGGAATGGACCCGCGACCGGCTGGAGCCGCCCACGCTCTGAGCCCGCGGATCCCGGCCGGGAGGCCGCCCCGAGGGGATTGCCGCCTCCGCCGCGCGTCAGTAGGGTGAGCCTCCGC
Source organism: Actinomadura formosensis NBRC 14204 (assembly GCF_001552155.1). Lineage (GTDB taxonomy): Bacteria > Actinomycetota > Actinomycetes > Streptosporangiales > Streptosporangiaceae > Spirillospora > Spirillospora formosensis. The sequence goes on from NZ_BCQQ01000066.1 coordinate 4,132, forward strand.
CGGTGATCCACATCACAGTGAGCCGCGAGGTGGCGGATGGCTGCTCCAGGGGGCCTTCGGGTCCGTGACGTGACGGTCCGGTTCGGCGGGCTGACGGCCGTGGACGGCGCCGGGTTCACCGCCCCCTCCGGCGCGGTCACCGGGCTGGTCGGCCCGGACGGCGCCGGCAAGACGACACTGTGCGACGTGATCATCGGGGCGCGACGCCCGGCGGCGGGCACCGTCCACCTCGGCGACGCCGACCTGACCGGCAGCGCCGCGCGGGAGCGGGCCCGGCGCGGCATCGTCCGCGCGCCGCAGCGGCCGGGCGGGCACGGGTCGCCGACCGTCCGGGAGGCGGTGCGGGCCGCCGCCGCCAAGCACGCGATGACGCGGGAGTACCCGGGGCGGACGGCGCGGGACCGGTGGCGGCTGCGCCGGGACGCCCGGCGGGACGCGGGCCGGCGCGCCGACGAGGCCCTCGCCCGGGTCGGCATCGAGGAGTACGCGGAGCAGTGCGCGCGGACGGCGCCGGCCGGCGTCGCGCTGCTCACCGGCCTGGCACGCGCTCTCACCGCCGAGCCGGCCGTGCTGCTGCTGGACGAGCCGTGGGCGGGCCTGCCGGTGCGGCGCGCCCGCGCGCTGGAGGTGCTGCTGCGCGACCTGGCCGCCGACGGCCTGGCGGTACTGGTGGCCGAGCGGGAACTGGACCCGGTGCTGGGCGTCTGCGACGTCCTGCACGTCCTGGACGGCGGCAGGGTGATCGCGGCGGGCGCGCCCGCGGAGGTCCGCGCCGATCCCCGGGTGCGGGAGGTCTACCGCGCCGGCCAGGCCGGCACCACGTGCCGATCCATGGCCGGGGCCGGTCCCCGGCGGGCGGGGCCGCCGCGGGCATCGTGATGATCCGGCGGCGCGTGCCGGCGGCACCCGGCGGCGCGATGGCCGGACCGGCGGAGCACAGGCGATAATGGGGGCCCGACCAGCACCCGGAGGAACGACGACACATGGGCACCGCCGGACGTCCCGTGCGCGAGTCCCTGCTCGACGCCGCCGCCGGCCTGCTCGTGGAGCGCGGCTACCGGGCCCTGCGCATGCGGGACGTCGCGGAGGCCGCCGGGGTGAGCCGGCAGACCGTCTACAACGAGTTCGGCGACAAGTGGGGTCTCGCCCAGGCGGTCGTGGTCCGCGACAACGAGCGCTATCTGGACGGCATCGACACGGTGCTGTCCGAGCACGACGACGTGTACTCCGCGGTGGTCGCGGCGGTGACCTACACCCTGCAGACGTCCGCGGACGACCAGCTGAAGAAGGCGGTGCTGACCGGCGCGGGCGGCGAGGAGATGCTCCCGCTGCTCACCACCCAGGCCGAGCCGGTGCTGTTCACCGCGAGCGCCCGCATCGCCGAGCACGCGCTGCGGCAGTGGCCCCACCTGGACCGCGACGCGCTCACCGAGGTCGCCGACGCGGCGGTGCGGCTGACGATGAGCCACATCATGCTGCCCTCCGGGCCATCGGAGACGTTCGCGCACTTCGTCGCCCGGCTGGTGACCCGCTACCTGGCCGTCCCCTGACCGTCACGGGACGGCGCTCTGGACATGGACGACCTTGACGGCCGTCATCTCGTCCAGCAGTTCGGGCCCGTAGCCGAAGCCGTGGCCGCTGGCGCGGCGCGGCGTGGCGGCACCGCCGGGGGCGCCGCCGAACACCGCGTTGATCTTCACGGTGCCGGTGTCCAGCGTGCGCCAGGCCGCCTGCGCGTGGGCCATGTCGCGGGTGAGGACGGTCGCGGCGAGGCCGTAGCGGGAGCGGCGCGCGGCGTTCAGGGCCTGCTCGAACGATGCCACGGTGCGGACGGGCGCGACGGGCCCGAACACCTCCTCGGTCATGATCGGCATGTGGTCGGTGCAGTGGGCGAGGACGGTGGCCGGGTAGAACGAGCCGGGCCCGGCGGGGATCTCCGCGCCGGCGAGGGGGCGCGCGCCGTCCGCGATCGCCTTCTCGACGTGCTGGTGGACGTGGGTGCGGTGGCGTTCGTCGACCAGCGGGCCGAGCTCGGTGGTCACGTCCGCGCCGGGCCCCATCCGCAGGTTCCGGGCGCGCTCGGCGAGCGCATCCAGGAACGCACCGGCGATGGCCTCGTGCACGTAGACGCGTTCGACCGAGGTGCAGATCTGGCCGGCGTTGGCGAAGCACCCGATGGCGGCCTGGCCGGCGGCCCAGGAGGGGTCGACGCCGGCGTCCACGATCAGCGGGTCGGAGCCTCCGTTCTCCAGCAGGGTCTTGGCGCCCGTGCGGAGGGCGAGCTCGGCGATGCGGCGGCCCGTGGCGGTGGAGCCGACGTGGGCGACGACGTCCGCGACCGGGTGGCCGGCGAGGACCTCCCCCGTCTCACCGCCGCCGGTGACCATGTTCAGGACGCCGCCGGGCAGGCATCCGGCCAGCAGCTCGGCGAGCAGGGCGCCGGTGTGCGGGGCCCGCTCGGACGGCTTGTGCACGACGGTGTTGCCGGTCACCAGGGCGGCGCCGATGAGGCCGCAGGCGATCGCGACCGGGTCGTTCCACGGCGTGATCACCGCGACGACGCCGCGCGGCTCGCGGACCGTGAAGTCGGCTGCGCCCCAGCCGCCCTGCAGGCTGCGCCCGCCGTGCAGGGGCCCCAGTTCGGCGTACCGGCGCAGCGCGGCCATGCCGGCCTCGACGCCGCCGAGCGCTTCGCCGGTCGGCTTGCCCATCTCGGCGGTCACCAGCGCGGCCAGCTCGTCCAGGCGCCCCTCCACCGCCCGGGCGGCGGCGTGCAGGGCCGCGCCCCGCTCGGCGGCCGGGGTGGACGCCCAGCCGGGCGCGGCGTCGCGGGCCGCGGCCATGGCCGTGTCCACGTCCGCCGGGGTCGAGACGGCCACCACCCCCAGCGGCTCGCCCGTCGCCGGGTCGGTCATCGTGAACACGTCCTCCCCGGTGCCCTGGCTCCACCGTCCACCGGCCAGCATCCATCTGTCCCGCGGCCGCATGGCGCTCCCCCTCCCGTGTCGGTGTCCGTCCGGTCGCCTACCCGGGCCGGGGCTACCCGAATCGGGGCGGGCGCTTCTCGCGGATCGCCGCGACGCCCTCCCGCACGTCCGGACCGGTGAACCCGAAGAACTCCATCGCCAGGGACGCGTCGAACGTCGGGCCCGCGAGCCGCAGCCAGTTGTTCAGCGCGTGCTTGGTCAGCGACAGCGCCTCGGCGGGGCCGGCGGCGAGCCGCCCGGCGATCTCCAGGGCGCGCTCGTGCACCTCGTCGTCGTCCACGCAGAGCGAGACCAGGCCGATCCGCTCGGCCTCCGCCCCGGTGAGGACGTCGTTGAGCAGCAGGTAGTACTTGGCCTTCGCCAGCCCGCACAGCAGCGGCCATACGATCGCCGCGTGGTCGCCCGCCGCCACGCCGAGCCGCACATGGCCGTCGATGATCTTGGCGGTGCGGCCGGCGACGGAGATGTCGGCCAGCAGCGCCACCGCGAGCCCCGCGCCCACCGCCGGGCCCTGCACCGCGCTGACCACCGGCTTCGAGCAGTTCAGCACGTTCATCACGATGTCGCGGGCCTCGCGCATGATCCGGCGGCGCGCGGCGTGGTCGGTCATCATCTCCTCGATCATGGCGATGTCACCGCCGGCGGAGAACGCCGTCCCCTCGCCGCGCACGACGATCGCGCGGACGGCGTCGTCGGCGTCGGCGTCCCGCCAGATCTCCGCCAGTTCCCGGTGCCCGACCGTGTCGACCGCGTTGAGCTTGCCCGGCGTGCTGATCGTGACCCGGAGCACCCCGTCCGCCGCCCAGTCGATCCTCAGCCGCTCGTACCCGTCGTACATGCCGCATTCCCCTGCCGCGCGTGATCGTCGAATGCCGCGCGCAATCGTCGCACAGCGAAGTCCATCGCCTCGGCACCGGCGTCGAAGATCTCGGGCAGCAGGAAGAACGAGTGCACGACGCCGTCGTAGCGGCGCAGCTCGACCGGCACCCCGGCCGCCGCCAGCCGGCGCGCGTACGCCTCGGCCTCGTCGCGCAGGATGTCGTATTCGGCGGTGATGACGGTGGCGGGCGCGGCGCCCGCGAGGTCGGGGGCGCGCAGCGGGGCCAGCCGGAAGTCCGACGGGTCGGCGCCGCCCCGGTACAGGTCCATGAACCGGGCGAGCGACCCCGCGTCCAGCCCGTACCCGGATCCGTACCTGCGCCAGCTCGGGGTGTCCATCGCCGTGTCGGTCACCGGGTAGACGAGCAGCTGGTGGACGAGCGGCAGCCCGCGGTCACGGGCCAGCAGCGCGACGGCGGCGGCGAGGTTCCCGCCGGCGCTGTCGCCGGCCACCGCGACGGCGCCGGGGGCGATGCCGTAACGCTCCGGCTCCCGCGCGGCGGACGCGACGACGGCCCACGCGTCGTCCACCGCCGCGGGGAACGGATGCTCGGGGGCCAGCCGGTACCCGACGTTCAGCACGACGCACCCGGCGGAGGCCGCGAGGTCACGGCACAGGGCGTCCACGTTGTCGACGCCGCCGAGCACCCAGCCCCCGCCGTGCAGGTAGACGACCGCGGGCAGCGGCCCCCGCCCGGGCGGCACCGGACGGTACAGCCGCACCGGCACCGGGCCGCCGGGGCCGGGCACCGCGACGTCGCGGACCTGCGCAAGCTCGCGCCGCACCACCGGGAAGGCCGCGCCGATCCGGCTGCGCATCTCCGCGATCGCCGGCTCCGCGGCCGCGTCCCCGTCCGGCGGCGGGGCCGTCCAGGAGGCGAGCAGTTCCAGGAACCTCTCGGTCTGCGGGTCGACGGGCATGCGGCCTCCGGGATTATGCGGCGTTTTCTCCCGAATCGCCTTCCCCGGAACCGGGGCGTCAATCCCGGATCAGCGCCCGGCGGCCTCCGCCACCAGGGCCTCGAACAGGCGTTTGTCCTCCCCCTCCTCGGGATGCCACTGGACGGCCAGGCCAAAGCGGTGGCCCGGCAGCTCGATGGCCTCCACCACCTGGTCGTCGGCCCAGGCCACGGCCGTCAGCCCCGTGCCGAGCCGCCCGACGGCCTGATGGTGGTAGGTCGGGACGTCGGCCGAGCCGCCGAGGATCCCGCCGACGAGGCTGGCCTCGCTGATCCGCACCGGGTGCGAGCCGACGATGCCGGTCTCCGGCGCGTGCCCCTTGTGCCCCACCGCCTCCGGCAGGTGCTGGACGAGGGTGCCGCCGCACGCCACGTTCAGCATCTGCATGCCCCGGCAGATCGCCAGGAACGGCAGGTCGGCGGCCACGACCGCGCGGACGAGCGCCAGCTCGAACCGGTCGCGCCGCGGATCCGGCGGCGCCGTCTCGCTGTGCCGCAGGGCGCCGTACAGGTCCGGATCGAGATCGCCGCCGCCCGCGATGACAACGGCGTCCAGCCGTGCGACCAGGGCGTCCACCCCGCGCAGCGTCACGCCCGGCGGCAGCAGCACCGGGACGCCGCCGGCCCGCTCGACCGAGCGCACGTACGGCACCGGCAGGAGCGCGGCCTCGCGCACCCAGACCCCCCAGCGGGCCGGCTCCTGGTAGGTGGTGATTCCGATGAGCGGCGGCGCGCCGTCACCGGCGGCGGGACCGCGGGCCCTGCTGACGGTAGCTGACATGCGTGTTCCCCCTCTGCCTTCGCTCCGGCCAGCTTGCCCTACGCGACGGGCCCTCAGCGGGCAATCTTCCACCAGGGCGGGGATTCCTCTTCCGCATCCGGTCATCCGGGGCCATGCGGTTGAGGACGCACGGGGTCGGCGCGAGAATCTCACAAAGCCGGACACCAGTCCCGCGCCCATCGGTGCCGGCCCACGCAGATCCAGGGAGTGAGCTGGGACATGACACCAGAACCCCGCATCGTCAAAGAGTGCTTCGCCCGGCTGGAAGCCGACCCCGCGGGCGCCATGAGCTACTTCTACGGCCGCCTCTTCGCCGCCGAGCCGCAACTGCGCGCCCTGTTTCCGCCCGCGATGGGCCATCAGCACGACCGGTTCTTCCACGCGCTCACCAGGATCGTGTGGAGCCAGGACAACCCCGGCGAGCTCGCCGGGCACCTCGCCCGGCTCGGCCGCGCCCACCGCAAGTACGGGGTGCTGCGCGAGCACTACACCGCCTTCGGCGCCGCGCTGACCGCCACGCTGCGCGCCTTCGCCGCCGACCTGTGGACGCCCGACGCCGAGGACGCCTGGACCGCCGCCTACCGGCACGCCGCCGAGACCATGATCGGCGCGGCGGAGCGGGACGCGGCGGACACCCCGCCGTGGTGGGTCGCCGAGGTCACCGGGCACGACCGCCGCGCCGCCGACCTCGCGGTCCTCACCCTGCGTCCCGAGCGGCCGCTGCCGTTCACCGCCGGGCAGCACATGAGCGTGCAGACCCCCCGCTGGCCCCGGGTGTGGCGCCCGTACTCGATCGCGAACGCGCCCCGGCCGGACGGGACGCTGCGCCTGCACGTGCGGGCCCGCCCCGGCGGCTGGGTGAGCGGCACGCTCGTGCGCGGCACCGGCATCGGCGACACCGTGCTCGCCGGCCCGGCGGAGGGCACGATGACCCTCGACCCGAACTCGGGCCGCGGCCTGCTCCTGGTGGGCGGCGGCACCGGGCTCGCCCCCATGAGGGCCCTGGCCGAAGAGGCGGCCGGGGCCGGTCGCGACGTCCTCCTCCTCGTCGCCGCCCACGCCGAGGCCGGCCTTTACGACCTGCCCGACCTGCGGCGGCTGGAGTCGGCCTGCGCACGGCTGCGGATCATCCCCGTCCTGTCGCGGTCACCGGGACCCGGCGCCCTGAACGGCCGCGTGCCGGACGTCCTGCCCGGCCTCCTGGACGACGTCCGCGACCGCGCCGCCTACGTCGCCGGGCCCGCCCCGCTGGTCCGGGCGACGGTCACCGCGCTGCAGCGGCTCGGGATGCCGTTGCAGCGCATCCACCACGACCTGCTCACCGCCGACACCCCGGTCACCAGCCGGCCCGCTCCCGCAGGAACCGCGCCGTCTCCTCGTCCGCCGGATAGAACGACTCGATCGCCAGTTCCGCGACCGTGATGTCGACCGGCGTGCCGAACGTCGCGATCGTCCCGAAGAACGACAGCTCCCGGCCGTCCATCCGCATCCGCAGCGGGACGAACACGTCGTGGGACGCGGGCGGCGCCATCGCCTCCCCCACGTCCCCCGGGAAGCTCCGCAGCTCCTTGTAGAGGTGGGCGAGCGACGCGTCCGCGGTCAGCGCCACATGCCGCCGCACCCGGTCGATCATGTGGGCGCGCCATTCGGCGAGGTTCAAGATGTTCTTCGCCATGCCGTCCGGATGCATGCTGAGCCGCAGCACGTTCAGCGGGGGCTCCAGCAGCTCCGGCGACGCGCCCTCCATGAACAGCCCGGCGGCGCCGTTGGCGTCGATGAGGTTCCAGAACCGGTCCACGACCACCGCCGGGTACGGCTCGTGCCCGTCCAGCACCTGCCGCAGCGCCGCCCGGACCGCGTCCATCTTCGGCTCCTCGATCGGCGTCTCGCCGAAGACCGGCGCGTACCCGGCCGCCACCAGGAGCAGGTTGCGGTCGCGCAGCGGCACGTCCAGGTGCTCGGCGAGCCGCAGCACCATCTCGCGGCTCGGCGCCGACCTCCCGGTCTCCACAAAGCTCAGGTGCCGGGTCGACACGTCCGCCTCCGACGCCAGCTCCAACTGGCTGAGCCTGCGCCGCTGCCGCCAGGCCCGCAACTGGTCCCCGATGGGTCTCACGTCACTCAACGCCGTCGTCACCCCACGGACGCTACCCGCCCGCCGATCAGGTCCGCGATTACGTCCGGGGTAATGGACGCCGTGCGGCCCGGCCGCAAGGGTGGGTCCGAGACGTCCCACCGAGGAGGCCGCATGACCACCGGGTTCACCCCCGACCAGCTCACCGACGCCATGCCGTTCGCCCGCGCGCTCGGCGTGCGGATCGACACCGCGGGGCCGGCGGAGGTCACCGGCCGGCTGGACTGGGCCCCGGAGCGCTGCACCGCCGGCGGCCTGATGCACGGCGGCGCCCTGATGGCGCTCGCCGACACCCTCGGCGCGGCCTGCGCGTTCCTCAACCTGCCGCCGGGCACGTCAACGACGACGCTGGAGTCCAAGACGAACTTCTTCCGCGGGGTGAAGGAGGGGTGCGTGCGGGGCGTCGCGCGCCCGCTGCACACCGGCCGGACGTCGATCGTCGTCCAGACCGACCTGTACGACGACACCGGCCGCCACGTCGCCCAGGTCACCCAAACCCAGGCCGTCCTACGCCCCTGATCCCGCCGGCCGATTCCGTCGTACCCCGCTGCCACGATGCCTCCCGTCCCGCAACCGGACGGAAGGACCTGTATGGAACGCGAGGAATGGCGGCCGTTCCTGAAACGGTGGAGCGAGGAATGGATCTCCTCCCACGACCCGGAGCACGATCACGCACTGGACGCGGACGTCGCGCGCGAAGGCTGGCTGGGCTTCGCCCCCGCCCCGGCCAAGGCGATCGCCCGACTTGCGGAACGGCTCGGCTTACCGCTCCCGCCGTCCCTGCGCGGGTTCCTGGAGGTGACGGACGGCTGGCGGGACGCCGGCATGTTCATCTACCGGCTCGGCGGCACCGCCGAGATCGGCTTCATGCGCGACATGGACGCCTCATGGATCGCCGCGTACGGCCACGACCACGGCGACGCCGAATACGCCGCCGCCACCGGCGCCCTCCTGCGCCGCGCCGTGCAGATCTCGCTCGACGGCGATGCGTCCGTGCTCTTCCTCGACCCCGATGACATTGACGACCACGGCGAATGGGCCGCCTACGAGCTCGCCTCATGGTCGGGTGAGGGCCCCCAACGCAAAAGCTCGTTCTACGACCTGATGTACGACCTGTACGCCTCTTTCCACGCCCTCCGCAGACCCGAGGGCGAGACACGGCGCACCTGGGACGCACGGGTCGAGGAGGCCAGGCTCGCCGCTCTCGGCGGTGAGATCGACGGCCCTCTCACCGTGCTGACCGAGGCCGAGCGTTTCGGCGACACCCGCGCCACCCTTCTCGCCGACCAGCTGAGGACGCTGCTCCAGAACGCCGGCGGCCGGCGCCTGATCCACGCCTTCGAGGACGGCTGGATCCACGAGGACCCCGTCTTCGCCTCCGATCTGCTGCCGCTGATGTTCGCCCAGCACGAGCGGGCGTATCCGGGCACGTCCGACCTGGCGTTCCTCATGCGTCAGGGGGGCTCCGGCTCGCTCCGGCTGATGATCACCGACTACCGGGCGCGAGTCCGGGAGCCCGGATTCCGGATCCGTTTCGGCAACGACGAGTTCGATCGGGCGGTGCACGCCGTCCTCGACCGCCTGTCGGCGGTGCCCGCGTTCGGCGTTCCGAAATCCGAGGAGCGCCGCCACCGTCCGGGCGAGTTCGTCGTGGGCACGGCCCCGGAGACGCTCGACGCGGAGCGCGGCGAAGCACGCCGGGCCCTGGACGAGGCATGGCCCGCGATCCGCGACGCCGTCCGGCTGTGGCGGCCGGCGGGCGACCACCACATCGCCCCGGTCGTCCTGCTCGCCGATCCCCTGCTCGCCCAGATGATCGACCAGGAACGCGGACGGGAGATCCTGGCCGTCCCGAGGGGCGGGCGCTGACACGGTACGCTCCGCGTGCTGACCTGGCAGACCCCCGAACCCGGGGACGTCTCGCGCCTGGCCAAAGCGAGTCATTGGAGTGTGGCTCGCCAGGCGAGCACCTTTACGTTGTAGATTTTTAAGCGGGGTACGCGCCGGGAGAACGCGCAGGTCCGGTTCCCTCCGCCGGCGGCGTTCTCCCAGCCCTTACCCGCCCCAAAAACGATCTTTACTTCATGGGGACCCACGGGAAGCGCGATGCCGGGCCTGGATCCGAGAGTGCCTCAGACCTTGCGCCACTCGGGGATCCACGCGCCGTCCTCGACGGCGTAGTCGCCGAACAGGTCGGGCGCCTCCTTGCGCATGATCTCGCCGATCTTGCCGAAGAGCAGCCGGATCTCCTCCTCGGCGCCCGGCGCGGTGCGGTTCTCCAGGGTGTGCCGCAGTGTGCGGACGTTCGCCGTCCAGACCAGGCCGGTGCCGACGCCCTCGGGGGCGAAGCGGCGCATGAACGAAGTCTTGTGCTTCTTTTCCTTGAACGGCACGCCCTCGTCGTCCAGGCCAAAGTGCGCGGCCATCCAGCCCTGGAACTCCTCCATCTGCTCCAGCATCGCGGTGGCGCGCTTCATCAGCTCGGCATCCTCACGGGCCCACTCGGGGAACCAGAACGGGATGTCCTGCAGACGGACGAACCGCAGCGATTCCTGCGAGATCGCCACCCCAGGCCGGTGCCGCACCAGCTCGTGGGTCAGCACACGGCTGACGTTGTGCAGGACGAAACTGAAGCTGACGTGCTCCAGCACCGAGCCGTGCAGGCTGCGCAGGATGTTCTGCAGGTACTGCCCCGGGTCGGTGCGGATCCTGGTCACATTGGGGTTGAGGCCCGGCTCCCAGGAGCGGTAGCAGAGCCGTCCCGCGAACTCGGCGAGGTTCTGCGGGTCGTTCAGCTCGTCATCGAGGTCGCCCCGGTCGAGCCGCTCCAGCCAGCTCTCCCCGCCCACGTCCCGTAGGTACCGGGCGACCTCGTCGTAGTCCAGTTCAGGCCGCGCTACGAGGAACACCTCTGGCTCGACGCTCTTCACTCTCGTATCCCCCCACAGGTCGGTTCGTCCGCCCCATAGGAAACCACCCCGCGACGACACCCGCGACCCGGCCACGGCGCACCGTCGAGATCCTCGGGGCCGATACGGTTTGGCGCGGAGGAGTTGATGACGGTTCAGCCCGTGGCGGCGCATGGCCTGGGGCTAAGCCGTCCCCCGGCTACAGCAGGGCGTTGATCTCGCCGGTGATCGCCTTGCGGCCCGCGTCGTCCAGGGACGAGGCGATCACCGCGTTGCGGGCCAGTGCGGCGAGGGCGGCGCGGTCCAGGCCGAACACTTCGGCGGCGACGCGGTACTCGCCGGTGAGGGTGGTGTCGAACATCGGGGGGTCGTCGCTGTTCAGGGTGACGAACAGCCCCTCCTCCAGCATGCGCGGCAGGGGGTGGGCGGCGAGGTCGGCGATCTGGCCCGTGCAGACGTTGGACGTCGGGCAGACCTCCAGCGGCAGCTGCGTCTCACGGAGGTGGGCGATGAGGCGCGGATCGTCCATGCAGCTGATGCCGTGCCCGATGCGCTCGGCGCCGAGGCCCTCGATGGCCTCCCAGATCGTCTCCGGCCCGGTCATCTCACCGGCGTGCGGGAGGCTGCGCAGCCCGGCGGCGCGGGCGGCGGCGAACGCGTCGCGGAACGCGTCCCGGTGCGGCGGGCGGCACTGCTCGATGCCGCCGATCCCGAACCCGACGAGCGCCTCCGGCGGATGGGCGAGCGCGTGGTCGATGGTGCCGCGGGCGCCGGCGGCGCCGAACTCGCCGGGGATGTCGAAGACGTAGGCCACGCGGACGCCGAGCCGGTCGCGGGCCTCCCGGACGGCGTGGTCCAGGGCCTCGGTGATCGCGGGCATCGGCATCCCGGCCCGCTGGTGGGTGTAGGGGGTGACGGTCAGCTCGACGTAGCGGACGTTCTGCGCGGCGAGGTCGCGGGCGACGCCGAAGACGAGGGTGCCGACGTCCTCCGGGGTCCGGACGAGGCCGGACACCGCCTCGTACACCTCGGCGAAGTGCGGGAAGTCGCGGAACGCGTAGAAGGCGCGCAGCTCGCGCTCGTCCACGGGGACGGGCCCGTCCGGGTGGCGGCGGGCGAGTTCGAGCACGGTGGGGACCGAGGCGGAGCCGACGAGGTGGACGTGCAGCTCGACCTTCGGGAGGGCGTCGATGAACGCCGCGAGCGATGTGGTTTCGGTGGGCACGCCCGCGAAGCTAACAGGCACCGGGCCCGCCATGACAGGCGAAGACGATGAACCTGCCGGGAAAACGTCAGAAACCCCGTTCTTCCCGCCGCTGCGGCAGGATGGACCCGTGCGCGCGGCCCGGCTGATCTCCATGGTGCTGCTCCTGCAGTCGCGGGAGACGATGACGGCGGGCGAGCTGGCGCGTGAGCTGGAGGTCTCGGAGCGCACCGTGTACCGGGACATGGAGGCGCTGTCGGCGGCCGGGGTCCCGGTCTACGCCGACCAGGGGCGCGGCGGCGGGTACCGGCTGGTCGGCGGGTACCGGACGCGGCTGACCGGGCTCACCCGCGAGGAGGCCGAGGCGCTGTTCCTGTCCGGGCTGCCCGGCCCGGCCGGGGACATGGGCCGCGGCGGCGCGCTGGCCGCCGCGGAGCTGAAGGTCCTCGCCGCGCTGCCCGCCGCGCTGCGGGACGCCCCGGCGCGGGCGAGCCAGCGGTTCCACCTGGACGCGCCGGGCTGGTTCGGCGGGACCGGGCCGCCGCCGCTGCTGCGCGACCTGGCCCGCGCGGTCTGGCAGGACGAGACCGTCGAGCTGCGCTACCGCCGCAGGGACACCGAGGTCACGCGCACGGCCGAGCCGTACGCGCTCGTCCTGAAGAACGGCACCTGGTACCTGGTCGCGCGGGTCGGCGAGAGATATCGCACCTACCGGGTGGACCGCGTCACCGCCGTCCGGCCGACCGGTGCGGTCTTCGAGCGGGACGAGCGGTTCGATCTCGCCGCGCACTGGCGCGAAGCGGCGGCGGCGTTCATGCGCTCGATGCTGCGCGAGGAGGTCACCGTGCGGCTCTCCCCCGCCGGGATGCGGCTGCTGCGGCATGCGGTCGAGCCGCACGCGGCCCGCCGGGCGGCCGAGAACGCCGGGGAGCCCGACGAGCGGGGCTGGGTGGTGACCACGCTCCCCGTCGAGTCGATGGCGGTGGCGGCGTCCGAGCTGATGCGCCTCGGCCCGGAGGCCGAGGTCCTCGCCCCGGCGGAACTGCGGGAGCAGATGGCCGACGGCGCCGCGCGGCTGGCGGAGCTGTACGGGCCGCGCGGCTGAGCGGGCGGGCCCGCTCAGCGCGTCGCGGCCCCGGCCCGTTCGTCCATGGCGGCGCGCCCCTAGCCCTGCTTGCGCGCGATCGCCTCGGCCAGTTCCTCCTTGCTCATCTTCGAGCGGCCCCGGACGTCGAGGTCGGCGGCGCGCTCGTAAAGCTCTTTCTTGGTGCTGCCCTCGACGTCCACACCGCCGGGACCCTTGCCCTTGCCCCTGCGGACCCACCGGTCCCCGCGCTTCTCGAACTTGTGCTTGAGCGCGGAGTAGGCGGTGCGGTACGCGCGCTGACCTTCTCCATAGGTCCTGACCGCGGATTCGCGGGCCTTGGCGAAGATCTCCTGCGCCTCCTTCGACGAGTGCTGGATCGTGTCGGGAAGCTCCTCCTTCTTCGGCCTGCCGCTCCTGCTCGTCTTCGGCATGGCTCCTCCTTTCGCCTATGAGGTCGCGATATCCGGCCAGCGCGCGCCCAAACCGGAGCCGGGGCCCTACCGGTATCCGGTGACGTCGGCCGGACGTCCCGCGTCCACGACCTCGGCGATGTATCGCCACATGTCGGGGCGGCTGCCGTCGATGTCGGTGAAGCCGTAGACCCGGGAGAGCCCGGCGCTGGACAGGGACTGCCCGTTCCAGCGGTGCCGGTCGGGGTCGGCGGCGAGGGCCGCGACGGCGCGGCCGACGAAGGCGGGCGACTCGGCCATGGCGAAGTGCGGGTCCTTCGCGGCGCCGTCCCGCCAGGTGGCCTCGGTGACGCCGAAGTGTTCGAGCATCGCCTCCGAGCGCAGCCATCCGGGCGTGAGCGCGACGGCGGTGGCCCCGTAGGACGCGATCTCCTCGGACTGGGCGAGCGCCATCCGGATCACGGCGGTCTTGACGATGTCGTAGAAGTAGCCGCATTCCTTGCGGTACTTCGCGTTGTACTCGGCGGTCCCGTCGGTCATCTCGACGACGAGGCCGCCCGGCTCGCGGATCAGCAGCGGCAGGGCGTGGTGGCTGGTGATGGCGTGGGTGTCGAGGGCCAGCCGGAACATCCGCAGCCCGTCGTCGAGCGGCTGCTCCCACAGCCGCTGCCCGAACTGGAAGAGATGGTCGGAGCCCCAGATGTCGTTGACGAGGACGTCCAGCCGCCCGCGCTCCTCGTCGATGCGGCGGACGAGCGCGGCGACCTCGTCCGGGACGAGGTGGTCGACCCGGACGGCGATACCTTCGCCGCCCGCGGCCGTCACCAGGTCCGCGGTGTCCTCGATCGTCTCGGGACGGTCCATCTCCGATCGCTGCGACCGGGTGGACCGTCCCGTCACGTACACGGTCGCGCCGGCGGCGCCGAGCTCGGCGGCGATGCCGCGGCCCGCGCCGCGGGTGCCTCCCGCGACCAATGCGGTCTTACCTGTCAGTGCACGGCTCATGGGGACAATGCTGGCACCCAAACCTGACAGGGAACGTCAGGGTTTACGTCCCCGCCGCGCGGGATTTCGGGTCAGGTGAAGATGCTCACGCCGCCGGGGCCGACGAGGAGGCCGACCACGATCAGCACGATGCCCCAGAGGAGGTCGCGCCGGGCGAGGATCACGTAGATTCCGGCGATCACCAGGATCACCGCTATGAGCCAGAGCAGTGTCATCATGGCTCCCGGCGTCCCCCGACAGAACGCCAAGAAACCGTAATCTCATTTCGGATGTCCGAATATTCCGTTATGTACGGGGAAGGGGCAGCGCCCCTCCCCCGCCTTGGGATAACGGCGGTCACCCGCGTCGCAGAGCACGGCGCGGTGTGGCCGCGACCAAGTCTTCCGCCGCGTCCCGGGCCGCGGCATCGGTCTCAGGACCGGTTCCGCGCCCCCCGCCCTCGTGCTTGCGGACTAGGCCGGCTCGGCGGCGGGGACGGTCGGACGCCGCGTGCCGCTCAGCCGCAGCACGTTGGCCACGATCCGGTGCCCGGCCCCGCCCGCCGCGGTGAGGATCGACTCCGGGTGGAACTGGACGGCCCAGCGCCGCCGCTCCGGATCCTCGATCGCCATCACGACGTCCCCGGTCAGCGCCGTCACCTGGAACCCCTTCACCCGGTCCGGCGTGGCATGCAGCGAGTGGTAGCGGGCGGCGGTGAACTCGTCGGGAAGGCCCGCGAACAGCCCGCCGCCGGTGACCTTCACCAGGCCGGGCTTGCCGTGGGACGGTTCGGGCAGCAACGCCAGCTCGCCGCCCGCGTGCTCCACCATCGCCTGCAGGCCGAGGCAGACGCCGAAGACCGGGAGGTCACGGGTGTCGAGGGCGTCCAGCAGCGACCGGGTGTCGAAGTCCTCCGGACGGCCCGGACCGGGCGACAGCACCACCAGGTCGGGGGCGTGCTCGTCCAGCATCCGCACCGGGAACCCGTGCCGCAGCGTGACGACGCCGGCGCCCTGCTGGCGGAAGTAGTCGGCGAGGGTGTTGACGAAGGAGTCCTCGTGGTCGACGAGCAGCACCTTGAGGCCGGCGCCGGGCGGCGCGGCGGGCGGGGACTGCCCGGCCGCGGCCGTCCCGGCGCCCTCCTGGGACTCGGCGAGCGCGCCCAGCAGCGCGCTCGCCTTGAGGTGCGTCTCGCGCTCCTCCTCCTCGGGGTCGGAGTCGTACAGCAGCGTCGCCCCGGCCCGCACGGTCGCGACCCCGTCGCGGATCTGCGCGGTCCGCAGCGTCAGGCCGGTGTTCATCGACCCGTCGAAGCCGACGCAGCCGACGGCGCCGCCGTACCAGCGGCGCGGCGAGTCCTCGTGGTCCTCGATGAACTGCATCGCCCACGTCTTCGGCGCGCCGGTGACGGTGACCGCCCACATGTGGGTGAGGAACGCATCGAGCGCGTCGAAGCCGGGGCGCAGCCGGCCCTCGATGTGATCGACGGTGTGGATCAGCCGGGAGTAGATCTCGATCTGCCGGCGGCCGAGGACGCGCACGCTGCCGGGCACGCAGATCCGCGACTTGTCGTTGCGGTCGACGTCGGTGCACATGGTCAGCTCGGACTCGTCCTTGGCCGACGACAGGATCGCGCGGATCTGCTCGGCGTCCTCCAGCGCGTCCGTGCCGCGCTTGATCGTCCCGGCGATCGGGCAGGTCTCGACGCGGTCGCCGGTGACCCGGACGAACATCTCGGGCGACGCCCCGACCAGGTACTCCCCGTCGCCCAGGTTGAACAGGAACTCGTAGGGGGCCGGGTTGGTCTCGCGCAGCCGCTCGAAGAACACGGCGGGCGCGTCGCAGCGTCCGTACATCGCGTGGCCGGGCGTGACCTCGAACAGGTCGCCGCGGACGAACTTCTCCTTGGCGTCCCGCACCATCTGCGCGTACACGCCGGGGACGGGCTGCGCCGGCGGCTCGGCGGGCACCGGAACGGGCGTCGGCTCGGTGGCGCGCGGCAGCCCGGCGGTGCTCGTCCCCGCGGTCTCGAAGTCGTAGGAGATCCGGTGCGAGGTCTCGCGCTTGCGGTCCACGACGACCATCTCGTCGGGCAGGTGCAGCACGAGGTCGCGCTGGTCGGCGGGCCGCTCCAGCCGGGTCCGCAGCGGCTCGAACTGCAGCGACAGGTCGTAGCCGAACGCCCCGTACAGGCCGAGGTGGGGGTCGTCGCAGCGGAACAGGTCGATGACGGCGCGCAGGGCGGTGAAGACGGTCGGCTGGCGGCTGCGCTCCTCCTCGGTGAAGAACTCCTCGCCCGGGGGGACGTAGACCTCGAACAGACCGGCCTCGTCCGCGCGGACCTCGCCGGTGTCGCGGAGCACTGCGGCCAGGGCGGGCATGACGACCCGGCCGCGGTCGTTGAGGGCGCGCACGGCGACCGCCCGCCCGCGCGCGACGATCTCCAGGCAGGGGTCGGCGTAGGCCATGTGCCAGCGGCTGTAGCGGCCCGGATACTCCATGCCCGAGCTGAGCACGCCGCCGCGCCGCTCCCCCACGGCGGTGACGAGGGCGTTCAGGACATCGGACTTGCGCTCGGAGTCGACCGGGACGGCGGTACGGGTCACCCGTACGCCTCCGGCCGTGACGAACTCGCTGGTCAGCGGCTGCTGTGGGACGGTCTCCACCGCGTTGTGGCCCCTCTGTCGGGCCCCCACCGGACGGCGCACACGAAAAACGACCGCCGGTGAGGGCGGTCGCCTGGTCTTGAGCACGCACGAACCGGCACCGCCTCAGCGGCGCCACCACCACCGGAAGGCTGCGGTTCGCATGCGGCGAGGTTACCATGGAGCCGGATGCAAGGGATTGCTTACTTCACCGGAGTGGCCGCCATGACCAGGAAGAACACCGAATTCGAACTGCGCGGGGTGAACCATCTCGCCCTCGTCTGCAGCGACATGAAGCAGACGGTGGACTTCTACCAGGGCGTGCTCGGCATGCCGCTGATCAAGACGATCGAGCTGCCGATGGGCTGGGGCCAGCACTTCTTCTTCGACTGCGGCGGCGGCAACGCGCTCGCCTTCTTCTGGTTCCCCGACGCGCCCGAGCCCGTCCCCGGCGTGTCCGCGCCGAAGAACCTGCCCGACCGGGGCGAGCTGCTGTCGGCCGTCGGGTCGATGAACCACATCGCCTTCGACGTGCCGCCCGAGCGGATCGAGGAGTACCGCGACCGCCTCGTCGCCAAGGGCATCGACGTCGGCGTCCTGCTCAACCACGACGACAGCGAGTTCGGCGTCGCGCCGGAGAACCACGAGGGCGTGTTCGTGCGCTCCATCTACTTCAAGGACCCCGACGGGATCCTGGTGGAGTTCGCGGCGTGGACGCGGGAGCTGAACCTGCCGGCGGACGTCCGGCACGAGCCGAGGACCGCCGCCGACCGGACCGTCTGACCGCCCTCCCGGCGACCCGAAAAATCAAGGAGCCGGAGCTCACCGGCACCACCTGATCCCGACGCACGAGGCCCACCCCGGCGGCCCGTGGCGGCTTCCGAGCGTCCGCCACGGGCCGTTCCTCGTTCTTTGCGGCCTTCCGCGGGACCCTGCGCATCCGCCCCCACCGCGGAGCCGAGCTGATGGGGGCTACCGGGCCGGGCCGCCGGGTGCCCGCGGGGCGCGGGCACCGGACGCGGCGGCCGGGAGGCCGCCGAGGACCAGGTCGGTGAGTCCGTCCACGACGGCCTCGCGCGGCACCTCCGCGGTGTGGTCGAGCCACCAGTCACCGGCGGTCTGCACCATGCCGACGATCGCGTGGCCCCACACGTAGGCGCGGGTGCGGTCGGTCATCTCGCCCTCGGCGATCATCACCTCGGCCAGTTCCCGGCTCACGTCGCGGATCACCGTGCTCACCGCGCTGTGCGCGGCCGTGTCCTCGGCGCTCGCCCGGTGCATCAGGAACCGGTAGAGGTTGAGGTTCCTGGAGATCGTCGCCAGATAGGTGTCGATGGTGGAGCGGGTGCGGTCGCGGATCGGGTCGGCGCGGGAGAACTCGTCCCGGATCCCCTGGATCAGCCTGCGCGTGTGCCGCTCGGCCAGCGCCTGGTACAGGCCGCTCTTGGCGCCGAAGTGGCGGTACAGGATCGGCTTGCTGATCCCCGCCTCGGCGGCGATCGCGGCCATGGACGCCTCCGGCCCCTCCCGCTGGATGACCCGGTCGGCGGCCTCCAGCAGGGCACGGCGCCGGCCGGGGTCGCGGCGTGATCCGGACCCCGGCCTGCCCGCCGTGTTCGTCATGGCAGCACGGTAGCGGGGGTGTTACCGCGCGACAACACCGCCCTGCCCCGGCGGCCCGCGGCTACCGGGCGAACACCTGGAGTTCGGCCGCCCGGACGACCCCCGCCAGCGGGGCGGCGGTGCCGCAATCGGTGCTGGAACGCGGATCGCCGTCCTGCTCGCCCGCGTACGCCGGCGCACCCGTGCACTGGCTGGAGACGACCTGCAGCCGCAGGTGCGTCGCCTCGGTGTCGCGCAGGTCGAACGAGCGCAGGGTGAGGTCGGGCGCCGTCGGCCGCGGCCGGTCGGCCGGGAAGGCGTCGGCCGGGCTGGTGTAGACGGTGCGGTACGAGGCGTCCTGCGAGCAGTCGGCCTTCGTGGCGTCACAGGCCAGCAACCGGAAGGCGCGCAGCGCCGTGAACCGGTTCTGCGTCGCGTTCGCGCCCTCGGGGTCGTCCTGCACCGACGGCCGCAGCATCGCGCTGACCTGCACCCGGCCGACCCGCACCGGGCGGTCGCCGGCCAGGTCGACGGTCACCTGGCGGCCCGCGACCGGGGCCTGCACCGACTGCCAGTTGGTCGCCTCGGTCTCGTCCAGCAGCGCCGGCTGGGAGGTCCCGTCGCCGGTGGCGGTCGCACCGTTGACGGCCGCGGCCCGGTTGCGGGACATCGCGACCGGCAGCGTCCGCCGGGACGAGCCGATCGTCGCGGTGAACCTCCGGTGCCCGAAGCCCTCGCCCACCGCGACGAAGGAGTAGCGGCCGGGCGTGAGGGCGAACGTGGCGCCGAGCGGGGTCGCCGGGTCGGTGTCGGCCACCGGCATGGCCCGCGCCTCATAGTCGCCCACGTACAGCCGGACCTTGGCGCCCTCGGCGTCGCCGGCCGGCTTGAGCGTCACCTGGGCGTTGCGCGACAGGGGGGACGCGAAGCTCGGCGCCGGGTCGGCGTCGGCGGGGCCGTTGCTGGCCGCATCCTCTCCCAGTCCGTGCCGGGCGAACACCTTCCACATCAGCTCGTGGTTCCTGCCGCCGAAGCGGATGGTGTCGGCGGCGAGCAGGGCGTTGCGGTGGTCGACGTAGCTGACCCGGCCGGTGGCCATCAGCAGCAGCGCGTCGAACGACAGCTGCACCCAGCGGCGGTTGCCGGGGCATTTGCCGACCGGTACCGCCCCGTCCGCGCACTTGCGCTGGAGGGCGGCGTCGCCGGCGCCGTAGCGCTCGACGAACGCCCGGCGCAGATCGAACTGGGTGGCGCTCCAGATCTCGCCGTTGGCGTGGACCTGGGTGCCGACCAGGTCGTAGCCGAGGTCGCTGTAGTTGAGGGGACTCCGGCTCATGTCGTAGTTGCGGATTCCGGTGCGCGGCTCACCGGTGACGTAGCCGCCGACGACGTACGGGGTCCGGCCGGGGGCGCGGAAGCCGTACTCGTTGAGGTACTCCATCGCGAACAGGTCGGAGGTGCTCTCGTTCATCGCCCCGGCCTGCGGCCCGCTCCACCCGGTGTCCGGCCCGGCGATCATGCGGCCGGAGATGGCGTGGGTGTACTCGTGCCCGATGACGCTCATGTCGAAGTCGCCGTCGACGCAGGGCGAGTAGAACGCGCCCGCGATCGGCTGCCACAGGTACATGTTGGTGATCGGGGCGATGCCGTCCGGCGGGGTGATCTGGTTCGCGTTGTCGCGGACGCTCGCGATCCTCGCCCCGGCCTGCGCGTTGCCCTGCTCGGGGTCGCCGCCGAGGCCGCCCCGGTCGCCGTTGGCGGCCTGCATGTTCCACGCCGACTCGGTGAAGCCGAGCCGGTAGGACCAGTCGTGCATCCGGTTGTGCTGGACGAACAGGTTCGAGACGGCCGCCTCAAGGTCGGCCTCCTGGGGGCTGTCCATCGTCGCCGGGTCGCACTTGCCGTTGAACCACTGGTTGGCCCACGGGTAGTGGTACGTCCGGTCCGGTTTCGGCGCGTTGGTGCGGGTGCCGACGGAGTACGGGTCGCCGTTCGCGCGGTTCTCGTAGGTGCGGGCCGCGTTCCCCAGGCTGGTGGTGGTCGAGGCGCCGGTCGCCGGATCGACGTCCCAGGGCCGCCCGGTGGACGGGTCGCCGCCGACGGCGAGCAGGCAGCCCGGCGCGGGGGTGGAACACCACGTCCGCCGGGTGTCGCGGGAGGAGTAGTCACCGGACGGGGTCGCCGGGAACACCGACCAGCGCGGGTTGTCGCCGTCGTGGTCGACGAGGTTCTCCCGCACCAGGACGGACCCGGTGCGGGCGTCGACGTAGGAGGTGACGGCCCTGGGCTCGGCCCCGGAGGGCTCGATCAGCGTGACCTGGTAGGCGCTGCGGGCGCCCTCGGCGGTGGGCACCGCCACGAGCCGCGCCGGCCGGCCCGCGCCGGCCGGGACGGCGATCCCGGCATCGCGTCCGGCCGCGGCCACGGCGTCCTTCGGGGAGAGCGTGGCCGGCGCCGGGGCGGCACCGGCACGGGAGAGGGTGGAGGTGACCGAGACGACCTCGCCGCCGCGGACGCCGATCGCGACGAGGCCGTCATGGCCGGCGGGCAGGCCGCCGAAGCGCTGGCGCAGCAGCACGGCCGCGCCCTTCCCGATGGGGTTGACCGCGACCTTCTCCAGTGCGCCGACCGCGGCGGCGTCCAGGCCGTACAGGTCCCTGTGCGCGGTGAGGTACGCGCGGGCGGCCTTCTCCGGATCGCCGGGCAGGCCGGCGGCCAGGGGGCCGGCATCGGTCACAATGGCGGGCGTGCCGAGCTTGTTCCACCGCACCGTCACGCCCCGGGCGGCGCTTAACTGGCGGGCCGTGGGAGCCAGGCTGCCGGTTCGGGCGTCCTTGTCGGGCGGTTCGGGATGCTCGCCGGGGGGCTGGGAGCGTGGCGGTGGGGGTGCGGCCTGTCCGGGGACCGCAAGGCCGGCGGTGAGGAGCGTTCCCGTGGCCGCCAGCGCGGTCACGATGGTCCAGCGTTTCCTGGGCACCTTTGCCTCCTGGAGGCGGGCGGATGAGCCCGGTCTCGGGGGACCGGCCGGGTGGTCGGCCGGCCGATCTAGAGACAAGCAGCACCCCAGAGGAGCAACTAGGGCGAGTCACTACGTTTAGGACATACGGACGGCGGGCGGTTGTCGCCCTTGACAGCACCCGTTCTCCATGGAGCAGGTGCGTGCTGCGGAGGTAGAAGTCACCGATGGGCAAGGACGGCAAGGCCAAGAGACTCCCCCGCGAGCTCTACGAGCGGGAGCTGTTCCGCCTCCAGGCGGAACTGGTGAAGCTGCAGGAGTGGGTGCGGGCCGAAGGCGCCAGGGTCGTCGTGGTCTTCGAGGGACGCGACGCCGCCGGCAAGGGCAGCACGATCAAGCGGGTCACCGAGTACCTCAACCCGCGGGTGGCGCGCATCGCGGCGCTGCCCGCGCCGACCGACCGCGAGCGCACGCAGTGGTACTTCCAGCGCTATGTGGAGCACCTTCCGGCCGCGGGCGAGATCACGCTGTTCGACCGCTCCTGGTACAACCGCGCGGGCATCGAGCGGGTCATGCGGTTCTGCACGAAGGAGGAGTACATGCGCTTCCTCCACCAGTGCCCGAGCTTCGAGCGGCTGCTCGTCGAGGACGGCATCCTGCTGCGCAAGTACTGGTTCTCCGTCGGCGCCGCCGAGCAGGAGCGCCGCTTCCGCAAGCGGATGAACGACCCGATGCGGCGCTGGAAGCTGTCGGAGATGGACCTGGAGTCGATGACCCGCTGGGAGGACTACTCGCGCGCCAAGGACGAGATGTTCCTCTACACCGACATCCCCGAGGCGCCATGGTACGTCGTCGAGAGCGAGGACAAGCGGCGGGCGCGCATCAACATGATCGCGCACCTGCTGTCGACCATCCCGTACTACGAGGTGCAGCGGCCGCCGTTGCGGCTGCCGCCGCGTCCCCAGCCGGCGGGATACGAGCGTTCACCGCGCGGCATGCAGAGCTACGTCCCGGACCACACGGCCACCCTCAGCGAACCGTGACCAGGACGCTTCCGTAGGAGAAGCGTCCATTGTCCTTGGCGACCGCGACGATCAGGGTGGGTCCGGGTCTCACCGCCGTTCCCGGGTCCGGGAACGGCGCGTCGAAACCATCGGTGCCGCGGATGGCGCCTACAGCGCCAACGGCCTGCCGGCCGGCCTGGACGGCGACGTACGTCGGCGGAGAGTCCGTCGCCACGTGAATCCGCGGCCTGGTCCCCACGGTGGCCCGGGACGCCGGGGAGAGAATCTGCATGGTCGCGGCGACCTCGGGGGCGATCCGTCCGTCGTGAGATCCGTCGGCCACCGAGTGGGCGACGACGGCACCGACCGGGCGCAGTGTCCTGTCCTCGACGAGCAGGTAGAAGAATGCGCTGGGCGTGCCTCTGCCCTGGGTGGTCTCGGCGACCTGCCGCCATGTCGCCGGCCCCTCGGGGTGCATGGTGAGACGGGGCAGGGCCGCCCGCAGGCCGTCCGCCGAACCGTACCGCCGTTGCGCCTGGGGAGTGAGCAGGTCCCACGCGGCCCGGACATCGCCTTGGGCGAGGGCGGTCTGCCACCGCCGCGGCACATCCCTGATCGCGCTGGTGTCGGGTGGCAGCCGGCAGCAGGGATCGGAATCGTCCAAGGACCGGCCCGAGTGAAGCCACGCCGCCGCACCGACCGCCAGCCCGATCAGCACCACCACCACGACGACGATGAGCGCCGGACCCGTACGTAGCGGCCCACGTCGTTTCGCCGCCGGGGTCGGGACCATCAGCGGACGGGGAGGCCGGTGATGGTGCGGCCGATGACCAGGCGCTGGATCTCCGAGGTGCCCTCGAAGATCGTGAAGATCTTCGTGCGCGGACCCGTGACCTGCATTTTCCCTGGTCATCCCCACAATGAGTCCGTTCCTGACACGCTTGATCCCGTTGTGAACACCCTTTTTCCCACTTGATCAACTCCCAGTAGTCTCCCACACTCCCCCGGGCAGAACCCATGACCGTCCACGAGATCGAGACCACCGTCACCCGGCTCCGTGCGCTGGAGTGGCTCACCCGCCAGCCCCTCGACCGGCTTCCCGTCCTGGTGTGGTTCGCCCACGAGGACGGCGGCCTCGTCCGGCACCGCACGCAGGGAACCGTTGCCGGGATCCTCATCACCCTCCACGCCGAATACCGCCCCGGTGCCGATCCCCTGGAAGCGTGGAGACTTTGATGTACCCCATCGTCCAGGACCCGGGCGCCAGCGATCAGACGATCTACACTTGGCGCGGACAGGACCTCATCGACAAAGGTCAGGCACCCGGCACGACCTCGACCGAGCAGGCTGAGCTACCGGCGGCCCGCAGACAGATCCGGGAGCTGGAGACCGAGCTGGACGAGGCCTACCTCGCCGTCTTCGGCCAGCATCCCGACCTGCCCGGAGCTTCACCACGAGCCAGCCGACCTGCCCTCACCGACCGCGCGGAGGACGAACGTGCTCAGCCAATCAACCTTCATCATCCCGCCTGAGATCGAGGCAGGGCTCCTCAGCGGTGACCTCATCCAGTACGGCGGCATTGTGCGCAACCAACTCGGGCAGATCGTGAAGCATCTGAAGGAAGTCCAGCTTCCCGTGAGCAACGAAGCGGCGGCGGCGCGGGTCGCGGCGGTGCTGAAGAACCCCCGCGTGTTCATCCCGACGCTGGTGGTTGGTGCGGCGGTGATTGCGGGCGGCGCTGCCTTCGCCACTGCGAGGAAGCGCAAGAAGGCAGCTGTGCCGGAGTGCGTTGAGCGCTACAACGCCTCACTGGGCACTTACCTGGAAGCGGTCCATGAGGGACGCCTTGAGGCAGACATCATCGACCAGCTCATCTCGGCACTGGATGCTGTCGTGGCCTACTCCGACGAGAACGGCGACAGCATCAGTCTGGACTTCTCCACTGAGCAGGCCGCAATGCTCGTCCAGATCGTGGTTGATTCCACGAGGCAGCTTGCCGTCGAGAACTCCATCGACCTGAGCGAGCTTGAGGAAGAGGCACCGGCTTCCGAGAGTGGCACAGTTGTTGACCTGCGGCGTTACCTCGAGGTCCAGAAGAAGCTCTTCACTGACGCGGCATAGTTCGCCGGGCCTGATGACTGAAAGGGTATTTGGTCCTGGAATGCGGCTATAAATGCCAGTTCTCGCGTCCCGGGCGCCCGGCGACCTGGCAGCACAGTGAGCCCATTCCAGCCTGAGTGTGCAGATCACAGCCCGGTTGCGGGCGACGGATGTGGGCTGTGAATGAGTGAAGCCCCTACTAGTGTTCTGAGTCAATAATTCTTTGTTAGTCGGTAGGTTGTGGGGATGCCGAGCCCGAAGCTGGAACCGGTGGTGTTGTCGGAGGAGGAGCGGTCGGTGCTGACCGGGTGGGTGCGTCGCCGCAAGACCTCGCAGGCTTTGGCGTTGCGGGCGCGGATCGTGCTGTTGTGCGCCGAGGGCGGCACGATCGCCCGGGTCGCCGAGCAGGCCGGGACTTCCCGCAACACGGTGTCGAAGTGGCGGTCGCGGTTCCTGGCCGGCCGGCTGGAGGGCCTGACCGACGAGCCGCGCCCGGGCCGGCCGCGCGTGATCACCGATGAGCAGGTCGAGCGGGTGGTCACCGCGACGCTGCAGGAGACGCCCGGTGCGGACACGCACTGGTCGACCAGGTCGATGGCGGCGGCGACCGGGATGTCGCAGCCGGCGGTCTCGCGGATCTGGCGGGCGTTCGGCCTCACGCCGCACACCGTGCAGACCTGGAAGCTGCCGGCCGGCCCGCAGTTCGTCGACAAGGTCCGCGACGTGGTCGGGCTGTACCTGGTGCTGGACAACTACGCCACCCACAAGACCGAGCAGGTCCACAAGTGGCTGATCCGCCACCCCCGGTTCCACCTGCACTTCACCCCGACCAGCTCATCCTGGCTCAACCTGGTCGAACGCTGGTTCGCCGAAATCACCAACCGCAAACTCCGCCGCTCCGCGCACCGCAGCATCATCGAACTGGAACGCGACGTCCGCGGCTGGATCAACGAGTGGAACACCGACCCCAAGCCGTTCGTGTGGACCAAACCCGCCGACGAAATCCTCGAAACCCTCACCGCATACTGCCAAATAATTAACGACTCAAGACACTAGAGCCTCTGCCGAAACCGGGGCTCTTCATGGAGCGGCGAGAGAGTGCGGCATTGGCGTTCGTGACCATGTTGCAGGTGCTGCGGCAACGCGGTACACGGTGCTGATCTTGCGTGAGGTGCGGGGCTGGTTCGCGTGTGAGGTTGCCGATCTGTCTCACGGGCCTGCGGCCGTCAACGGAAGGAGCCCGCAGAGGACCAGCAGGAGCGCGACACCAGCCAGGGCAGCAACCCCGATGATCGTGAGAGTTCGTTTGGTCATTGACGTGTCCCTTCACGCGTCGCGGGTGATGAACAGGACCGCGCCCAGCAGCAGGGCGGCGCCGGCGTAGGCGGCCAGGACACCGAGACCGCTCCACGGTCCGATGGGCAGGTCACCGAGGTTGGTGGTCGCCTGCACGGCGAGTCCGGCGGACATCGGTGCGTACCGCTCGATTCGGATGTGCCAGCGTTCGTCGCCGATGAACTGGGCGAGCAGCGGAAAGAGGTAGAGCAGGCTCAGGACGGTGGTGAGGGCTGCGGCGGTGTGCCGAAGTGCGGTCGCGATGCCGAGGCTGAGCAGGGTGACGAGGCTGAGGTAGAGCACGGTGCCCAAGGCCGCGCGCAGGGTCGGTCCGCTGGTTACGGTGAGGCCCTGGTCCCCCACCAGGATCCGGGCGGCGACCAGCGATCCGGTCACACTGGCCAGCCCGGTGCTGATGACGGTCGCGATGACGGTCGCCGCCTTGGCGAGCAGGACCCCGGTCCTGCGCGGGGCGCAGACCAGGGTGGTGGATACAAGGCCGCTGGCATATTCGTTGGTCATCACCGACACGGCGAGCACGACGATGGCGATCTGTCCGCAGTAGACGCCCGAGAGACCGGCTGCTACCGGGTCCGGCCCGGTCGTCAGGGCGACCGTCGCGGCGCCCAGTGCGATCGTCGACGTGGCGGCGGCCAATAGCAGCCATGCGGTGCTGCGTATCGTGTGCAACTTCGTCCATTCGGCGCGCAGGATCATGCGTCGCGCCTGCACAGCAGCCAATACCCGACGCCAAGGGCGGCCGCGGCGTAACCGGCGAGTACGGCCACACCGCTCCAGGGGTACCCGACGGACATGCCCGCGACCGGGGTGACCTCAAGCAGCGGGGCGCCGACGTCCGCGGGCAGGGCGGGCGCGGTGATCTGTGGGACGAACACCAATGCCATGACGGTGGCGATGGCTCCGGTGGTACGCCGCAGGATCACCCCAACGCCGAGGCTGAACAGTGCGAGGAGGGCGAGGAATGCGGCGCTGCCGACGATGACGCGCACGGCCGTCGCGGCCGACGGGTCTGGGAAATACGGCGGGCGGTAGCCATGGTCGTGCAGGATCGGCTGCGAGAGCCAGAAGGCGGCACCGATGGCGACCAGGCCGGCCGCGAACGTGGTGACGCCGAGCACGAGCGCCTTGGCCGCGAGGACCCTGCCCCGCCTTGGCGTCGCGACGAATGTCGTCCAGGTCAGGTTCCGCCGGTATTCGGCCGTCATGAACAGCGTTCCGATCGTCACGAAAAGGATTACGCCCACGGTGACCCCGCTGAGGGCGGCGTCGAGGCGGGTGGGGTCGTGGTCGGGCTCGGGCGGGCCGAGCTCACCGGATCCGGTCAGGGTGAACTCGCCGCCGGATCGGGCTGTGCTGCCGGCCGGCGGCGCGGGGGGCTCGGTGCGGCCGGGCACGGGTGGCGGGGCCACGTCCTGGCTGCTCCAGCCAACCAACGGTTGCGGCGTGACGGCGACCATGTCGAATGTCGCCCGCCCGACGGTGTGCACGGTCTCATACCGTTTAGCGGCGGGGGTGCCCACGACACGGACCTCGTCCGGCGATGCGACGAAGAGGCCGACCTCGACCGCCTGCGCAAGTCCGCTGAGCGTCACGGCACCGACCCGACGCCAGGTCGCGCCGTCGCTCGACTCGTACCCAGTGATGGTGCTGCCGGTGCGGGCAAGCTTGAGCCAGCGCGGCGCGGGTGTCGGGCTGCCGGCGAAATCGGTGATCGTGCCCGAGCGCATTCGCACGCCGTGGCGGGGGGTGAGCATCACTGCCACGTACGCCAGGTGCTCCTTGATGATGACGCCGGCCTTGGCCCACGGGTGGCTCGCCTGCTGAGCCCGTACCCGGGCGACGATGGTGACATCGCCTGTCACAGGTTGACGAACGAATTGGAACCGGTCGGCCGGTTCGTCGGCGGCGCGCGGGGTGAACGTGCTCGCCGAAGATTGCAGCACCGCGAGTACCAGCATCAGGGAGACCGCGGTGAGCAGGCACCACACGGTGGAGCGCACGGTGCGGAACTTCGTCCACTCCGATCGGATCACGGCCGGCATCACGCGCTCCTTGTGGCGGTGTATTCGGTCGCGTCGCGGGTGATCTCCAGGTACGCCTGCTCCAGGGACGCGCGGTGGGCTGTGAGCTCGGAGAAGGGCAGTCCGGCGCCGGTGAGCAGGGCGATGATCCGCTCACCGGTGAGGCCCGCGACAGCGAGGGTCCCGGGTCCGGTCAACGCGGCCGTGGCGCCGGTTTCACCGGTGAGCGCAGCTATCGCTTCGGTCGGCCGCGCCGTGCGCACCACGACCCGGTCGCCGGACGCCTGGGCGAGCAGGTCGGCGACGCTGATGTCGGCGACGAGCCGGCCCCGTGCGGCCACGATGAGATGGTCGGCGGTGTCCTCCAGTTCACTCATCAGGTGGCTGGACACGAACACCGCCCGGCCCTGTCCCGCGAGCCCGCGCAGCAGCCCACGGATCCAGTGGACGCCCTCGGGATCGAGGCCGTTGACCGGCTCGTCCAGCAGCAGCACCGGCGCATCACCGAGCAGTGCCGCAGCGATGCCCAACCGCTGCTTCATCCCCAGCGAAAAGCCACCGGCCCGGCGGCGGGCGACCGGCGCCAACCCGACGGTCTCGAGTACCTCGTCCACCCGCTTCGGCGATATCCCGTTGGATCGCGCCATCCACAGCAGATGGTCGCGGGCCCGGCGCCCGGGGTGGAGGGCGCCGGCATCCAGCAGTGCACCGACACTGCACAACGGGTTACGCAGGCTTCGGTACGGTCGGCCGCAGACCAGCGCGGTGCCAGCGTCCGGCGCGTCCAACCCGAGAATCATCCGCATCGTCGTGGACTTGCCCGCCCCGTTGGGCCCGACGAACCCGGTCACCCGGCCCGCCTCCACGGCGAACGAAAGCCCGTCGACGGCGACCGTCCGTCCGTAACGTTTACGCAGTCCCCGGCACTCGATTGAAGTCGTCACGGGCTCCATGCAAGCTGCCGGTGCGATGTGGCACAGGAGCGTGCTCCCGCATCTTTGGGGGAGGGCCAGCACCCATGCCCGCAGGCGTCGTCACCGTCTACGGTGATGGTCATGGCGGACACGGCATGGGAGGCGCTGCGGGACAACCCGCTGCGCTTCTTCGCCTCGCTATGGCTTCTGCGGACCGTCGCCTACGGGCTCTCCAGTGCCGTGGTCGGCGTGCTCTGCTTGATCTGGCTTCCCACAGCGCTCGTGCTCGGCGCCGTGGTCGCGGCACCGGCGTTGACGCGTCCTCTCGTGGCGCTGGAGCGGCGGCGGGTGGTCCTGCTCGGCGGGAGACCGTTGCCGGACCCGCACGTCCGCCCTGATCGGCCTGGGCCCATTGCGGGGCTGCGCTTCCGGTGCGCGGAAGCCGTGACCTGGCGGGAACTGGCCTACCTCGGGCTGCACGCCAGCGCACTGCTGGTGCTCAACCTGGCGGCGGTCCTCGCCCTGTCCGCCCCGGTCCTGGCCTTGATGTCGATCAACCTGACTACGACCCGCGCCCCGACGGATCCGGGCACCGGCACCGACGTCGTCGTCGCCGTGCTCATCGGCGCGCTCGGCGTCCTCGCCCTGCTGGTCGTCGGGTTCTTCGCCGTCTACGCCGTGCCGGTCACCGCAATCGCCCACGCCAGGGTGGCCCACCTGCTGCTGGCGGCGGGGTCCGGCGAGACGGTCCGCATGCTCACCCGTTCACGTGCACGGCTGGTCAACGCGTTCGAGGTCGAGCGCCGCCGCATCGAACGCGACCTGCACGACGGCGCACAGCAACGCCTGCTCGCGCTGGGCATGACGCTGGTCGGCGCCCAATTGGAGTTCGACGATCGGCCTGAAACCGCGCGGGCACTCGTCAACCAGGCCGCGGAGGAGGCCAAGGCCGCCCTGTCCGAGCTGCGCGAGCTGATCCGCGGCATCCACCCGCACGTCCTCACCGACCTCGGCCTGCCCGCCGCGGTCGCCGAACTGGCCGACCGTGCGACGGTCCCGGTCACCGTCGCGGTCGACGTGCCTCACCGCCTGCCGACCGCAGTGGAGTCAACGGCGTACTTCGTCGTCGCCGAGGCGCTGTCCAACGCCGCCAAACACGCCACCGCAACCCAGGTTTCCGTCACCGGCGGACTCGCCGGCGCCCGCCTCGGTATCGAGGTCCGCGACAACGGGATCGGTGGTGCGGACCCTGCCGCCGGCACCGGCTTGGCAGGCCTCGCCGACCGGGTCGACGCGCACGGCGGCACACTGGCCCTGTCCAGTCCGCCCGGCGGGCCGACCATTCTGCGACTGGAACTGCCATGCACTGGATAACGGGATAGCCGGATGCTGCGCATAGTCCTTGCCGACGATGCGGTCCTCCTGCGCGAGGGCCTGGTCGCGCTCCTCGCCCGGTTCAACCACCACGTGGTAGCCGTCGGCGATGCCATCGCGCTGGCTGCCGCCGTTGACGACGAACGCCCCGACGTGGTCGTCACCGATGTGCGTATGCCGCCCACGTTCACCGACGAAGGGTTGCACGCGGCTGTCGCTCTGCGCCTACGGCACCCGGGCCTGCCCGTCCTCGTCCTCAGCCAGTACGTCGCCACCGCGTACGCCGCCAAACTCCTCGAATCGACTGACGCCGGTGGGGTCGGCTACCTGCTCAAGGACCGTATCCTCGACGTAGCCGAATTCGTCGACGGCGTCGAGCGGGTCGCCGCCGGCGGCTGTGTGATCGACCCCGAAGTCGTCCGGCAACTCCTCACCCGCCGTCATGACCCGCTGACCCGGCTCACCCCCCGCGAACGCGAAGTCCTCGCCCTGATGGCCGAGGGCCGCTCCAATGCCGCCATCACCGCAGCGCTCACCATCAGTGAGAAGGTCGTCGGCAAGCACATCAACTCAATCTTCACAAAGCTCGACCTGCCTGCGGACAGCACCGACGACCACCGCCGGGTCCGCGCCGTTCTGACCTATCTCCAGCCGCATCGCCAGAAGCCGGCCATACAAAGGGAACCGCCCTGAAGATCGTATGGGCGGGGTGGTGATCTGTAAGACGCCGCCGTGGCGGGCTACCGACGGAAATCCCTGACCGGCCGTGAGGTCCCCCGCTTTGCCGGAGACCTGGTTATCGGGCGCAGGTAGGGTCGGGTCGGATTCGTAGCCGGGTCGGATTGATCTTGCTGGCGGCGGTAAGAACGCCTCCTCGTACTCGTCCGGCGACAGGCCGCCCAGCCCTGCTGGATGCGGCAGGGGTTGTACCGGCCGTCGATGTAGCGGAAGATCGCCGTCTCGGCCTCGGCGCGGGTGGCGAAGGTGGTGCCCGGCCAGTAGATCAGCTCGGTCTTGAGGGGCGACCACAGGTTCTCCGCATCGCCCGGCGGCGAGGGCCGGCGCTGAGCCGGGGTCCGCTTCGGTGCCCGGACCGGCACCGGAGCGGGCACCGGGCGCGCGCTCAGGCCGTGGCCGGAACGGCCGCCGCCGCGCTGTGCCGGCGGAAGCACCAGCCCTGTGCCGCGACCAGCACCAGGTTGGCCGAGACGAGCGCGCCCCAGAGCCCGCTGAGACCGCCCACCGCCGCCGCCGGACCGGCCGCGATCGCCAACGCCCCGTAACACACGGCGAAGCACATCATGCTGGGCATCGTCCGTTTGATGCCGATGAGTCCGAATCCGAAGAGGGCCTGGAAGGCGTCCGCCACGGTCGCCGCGAGGACCAGCGGCA
The DNA here is from genome assembly GCF_001552155.1 of Actinomadura formosensis NBRC 14204. Taxonomy (GTDB): domain Bacteria; phylum Actinomycetota; class Actinomycetes; order Streptosporangiales; family Streptosporangiaceae; genus Spirillospora; species Spirillospora formosensis. The sequence goes on from NZ_BCQQ01000066.1 coordinate 35,830, forward strand.
ACAGGTCCACGAGACCTGCGCGTACCTGCGGGTCGCTGCTGAAGACCTCCAGCACCGGCCCGCGAAGGAGGGTGAGCGCGCCGCCCAGCACGATGACCGCGCCCGCCGCGACGATCAGCCCCGACAGCACACCGGAACGGATGCCGTGAAGGTCGACGGCCGTCAGGCGTTCCGCCACGACCGGCACGATCGCCTGCCCCACCGCCACGGCGGCGGTGAACATCAGGTTCACCAGCGACACCGCGACGCTGTACACGGCCGCCTCCCCGGTGCCCACCCGAGAGGCCGCGAACGCCAGGACCCCCAGCACGGCGAACTTGATCAACACGGTGGCGGCCAGCGGGATCCCGACCCGGGCCAGCCCAAGGATCTCGCCCGGACGCGGCCGCCCCGGCAGCAGGGACCGGCCGGCCAGCCGCGGCGCGCCGCGCAGCGCGACGAGCGCCACGGTGGCACTGATCGCACTGGAGCTCAGCATCGCGATCCCGGCGCCGTCGAGACCCAGCGCCGGAACCGGCCCCGCGCCACCGACGAGCACCAGCGACAGGGCCACGGCCGCGCTCGTGCCGGCCAGCCCGGCGCGCATCGCCGACCGGTTGCGGGCCAGGCCGATCAGCGCGGATGTCGCCGTGGCCCCCAGGGCGGTCGTGATCGTGCAGATCGCGAGAAGCAGCGGGAAGGAGCCGAGCTGGTCGAGCGTCTCTCGCGGCACCCCACCGAGCCGTCCGATCAGCGGAACGGCGGCGACCGCGGCGGCGCCCAGCCCCCCGGTGACGATCGCGAGCCACATCCCGCTGCGCACCACGCGGACCAACCGGTCCGGGTCGTCCCGCCGTTCGGTGACGAATGGCATCAGCCCGCGCTGCGCCCCGGCGATCGCGGCGGTCGCGGGACCGAAGACCGCCATGGTCACCGCCAGGCCGGCCAGCGACGCCGTCGCGTGGTGACCGAGCACCGCCGTGTCCACGAGGGCTCCCGCCGAGGCGGCGATCATCATCAGATACAACGGCAGCGCAGCGCCGGCGATCTGCGTGATCCGGACCGCCGCCCCGGGCCGCCCGTCGTTCGCTACCACTTGTCACTCCCGCCCGTCCGCTGGATACGGATGATGGCCACCGGCGGCCACCCCACCACGGCCCGGGCCGGACCACGGTGAGAGTGCGCGCCGCAGCTCCGGCGGGTAGCCACGTCGTCCCATGCCACTCCTTCAACATCAAGTGGCACAAGAATCCACTAATCCCCCTCCGCCACACCCGGGGCACACCAGAGCCTCCACCGAACCCGGGACGGTTCGCCGACCGGAGTACGACCTGCGACTCCACGCCACGCATCCAGTTCGCCCTCGGCGGGTTTCCGGGTGAACAGGGCGAGGAGAGCGAGCCGGGGCAGCCCTCGCAGCAGGCCGTACACGGACAGCACGTCGCGTGCCGTACCGCCGGTCAGAGCGCGGACCGCGAGCTTGTAGCCGGCGACGCCGACGACACGGCCCGCACCGTCGAGCGCAGTGATGCCGCGGTCGTGGTGCAGATGGGAGGCGAGGAACGCCCCGCCCCTTCTCGTCCTCCCGGCGCTTGGCCGTCGTGCGCGCCTCCGCTTGTCGACCGTTAGAAGCAATC
>NZ_BCQQ01000067.1 GCF_001552155.1 Actinomadura formosensis NBRC 14204
CGCGGGAGCGGTCGAACGGGCGGTCGGCGTAGCCGGCGTCCTCCAGGGCGCGGGACGCGACCTCCACCGACACGAGCTCGATCGGGGCGCCGTCGCCGGGCGCGTCGAGGGGGATCTCGGGGATGACACCGGCCCGCTCCGCCCCCGCGGCCCGCGTGATCGAGTCGACACCGCCGACGATGTTCGCCCAGAAACCGTCGGCGTCGCGAGCCCCCGGAAAAACGCAGCCCATCCCGATGATCGCGATGTCGGCCCGGGAGGCGGCGCCCTCACCGGCCTCCCGCACCCCGATCTCGGCGGCGCGGGCGGCCAGGAAGGCGGTCCCGCCGGACGTGACCTCCTCGTGGAGGGCGGCGATCCCGACCGTGGACCGGCGCAGCGCCGCGACCTGCCCCATCGCGTACAAACCCTCCGCATACTGCCGGGCGGGCTCGACCGGCGTGTTCAGGCGCAGCCCCTTGCCGGCGACGCGCAGCCGGCCGAGGTTCAGCTTGTCCAGGCGGCGGCGCACCTCCTGCGGCGGTGTCCCGGCCTGTTCCAGCTCGCGCCGGGTCTCCGCGAACGTCTCGACGTACGGGGTGCGGGCGCAGCGGATCGCGTGGCCGGGCGCCGTCTCCAGCAGCGCCGTCCCCGCACAGGTGAGCGCGACACTCTGGTAGCCGGGCAGGATCGCCCCCACCGCGACCGCCTCGGGCGTGAACAGGTACGCGGTCCCCATCAGGACGCGGACGTCGGCGCCCCGCTCGGCCAGCGGACCCGCCAGCGCGGCGACCATCGCGGCGGACCGCGCGTCGTGCACGCCGCCCGCGAACATCACCGACAGCTCCCCGGCGTCCTCGCCGACCGCCATCAGCCGCTCGACCTGCGCGTCCCACAGCGGGAAACTCGCGTACGGCCCGACGTGGCCGCCGGACTCGCCGCCCTCGAAGACGAACTTCCGCACGCCCGCGTCGAGGAAGCGCCCGAGCAGGGCCGGGAACGGGACGTGCAGGTAGGTGCTGATCCCGGCGGCCTCAAGCGGCGCCGCCTCCGCCGGGCCTCCGCCGGCGATGATCGCGTACGGAGCCCCGGTGTCGCGGACGGCGGCAAGTTGCTCCGCCCGCAGTTCCGGTGGCGCGATCCCGAGGACGCCGGCGCCCCAGGGCCGTTCGCCGAGCCGCTCGGCGGTCTCGCGCAGCAGCGCCCGCACCCGGCCGCCGTCCAGCAGGCCGAGCGACAGGAACGGCAGGCCGCCGTCCTGCGCGACCGCGCCCGCGAACGCCGACCCGTCGGTGAGCTGCGCCATCGGCCCCTGCACGACCGCCGGATCGGCGCGCGACACCAGCGGCTCGGTCCGGACGGCGGCCCGGATGTGCAGGCGGATCTGCTCGCGGACGGCCTGCACCACTCCCCCGGCCGTCTTGTACCGGCCCGCGAGCGCGGCGGCCGGCGAGCCGGGCCGCGTCGGAACCGGCCCGCCCAGATCCATCTCCCGGACGAACGCGAACTGCTCGTCCAGCACGACCCCGGCCGCGCCTCCGGCGACCGCCGCCGCGGCCGTGTGCGGGCCGATGTCCCCCGCCGCGTGAACCGGGACGTCGACGTCGGCGAGAAGCCGCTGGAGCAGGACGAACGCCGTCAGCTCGCCGGACCGCGCGATGAGCCCGACCTCCCCGGTGAGGCCGCGCGCGACACGGACGACGGCGGCGGCCTCCGCCGGGTCCGCGATCTCGATCAGCAGGCGGCGGCCGCGGGCGAATCCGGCGACGTCGAGCCAGTCGTCCGAGCGCAGCGCGGCGGCGCCCACGAGCACGGTGCCGACGGCGGGCGGGAGCTCACCCGGCCGGACCCGGCAGCCGGGCGGGACGCGGACGCCGAACGGACCCGGCCACCAGCGGCGCACATCGGCCAGCGCGGCGAGTCCGGACGCCCGGTCGGCACCGAGGTCGAGCACCCCCGTTCCGCCCGCGCGCGCGACGGACACGGCGAGATGGGGGACGGGACGGCCGAACGGGGTGACCCCGATGATCTCCGGCCGCTCCCCCGGGCCCGTGCCGTATTCGCCCTTGTCCGCCGTCATGCACTGCCCCCCGACGTACCGTGCGGCACCAACGGTGCGTCACATTACGGTCGGCGACGCATTGATCACCGAGATGACACACCGGCGGGCGCGCTGATGGCGGCATCGCAAAGAAGATTGGACCGTCCCTTGGTGTGCGCAAGACCTGCGGCAGCGCCGGTCAGACGGTGAGCGCGGTGCGCTGCGCCCGGATCCCGTGCCTGACGGTGCCCTCGTCGAGCCACCGGTCCAGATGCCGCCACGTGGTCGTTCTGGCCTCCGGTCCGGTCAGCACGCCGAGGTGGCCGCCGGACGCGATCTCAAAGCGCACCTCCGGCGCCCCGCCCAGCAGCCGCCCGAGCGGCCGGACGGCCCGGGCGGGCGCGAACGCGTCACCGCGTCCCGCGATGGCCAGCACCGGCACGCCGACCCGGCCGAGATCCACCCGCCGGCCGCCGATCTCGACGTCCCCGCCCATCAGCCCGCCGTCCCGGGAAAGGGACCGGTAGATCCGCCGGACGGCGTGCCCGGGATAGGCGATCTCCAAGCTCGCGAAATGATCGACCGCCTCGATCTGCTCCAGAAGATCGGCGTTGTCGAGATTGACCAGCATTTTGCAGGGACGCAGCACGTATCTGCCCACGCCGGCCGGCAGCCGGACCCGGTGCGCCGGCGGCGCCGCGTGCGCGTCCACCGGCGCGGCGATGGCGGTGACCGACGCGATCGGCAGGCCGGGGTCGGCGGCGGCGGCCAGCAGCGCGACGATCCCGCCGAGGCACCAGCCGACGAGCTGGACGGGCTGGCCGCCCGCGTCCCGGCTGACCGCCCGGACCGCGGCCGGCAGCACGTCCCGCACCCAGCCCGCGAAACCCCGGACACGGTCGCGGTCCTCGGCCGGACCGTGATCGAGCAGGTAGCTGAGCCGCCCGGCGCGCACCACGTGCTCGGCGAGGCTGCACCCCCGGCGCAGGTCGTAGCAGCGCGCCGGCATGCCCGGCGGCGGGACGAACAGCACCGGCGGCCCGGCCGGCACCACCCCCTCCGGGGGACGGTAGCGGCACACCGCCGGTCCATGGCCGTCGCCGATCGGCTCCGCCGGCATCGGGCGCAGATCGGCGACATGACCGTACAGCGCCAGCCGGAGGAGATTGGACGCGGCGTCTCGCGCGCCTCGCGGGGTGAGGATCATTCGTCAGTGTCCATCCGCATTCGACGGTGACGGCGGAAACGCGGTGACCAAAGGCGGTCTCCCCCGTCCAGGCCATTGATACACCGGTCACCGCCCGGCGAAATCACCGCGCCGTTAATCCTGCGTGAACTCGGTTTGACAGCACGGGAGGGAGACGGCCGCGAGAATCTCGCGCAGGACGACGGCATCCCGCATAATGGTGATCACGTTCCGTGGCGGCGGGAGCGGCCCGTACCCCGTGCGGGCCGCCTCCGCCGGCGGTCAGCGGCGGACACGTCTGAACGGGCCGTCCCCCGGGAACTGCCGCGCCGCCCCCACCACCGCCGACAGCAGCGCGACCACGGCCGTCCCGCCGGCCAGGTTCAGGCCGGAGGTCGCGAGCGCCGCGTCGAACGGGCCGCGCACCGTCAGCGGCAGCACCGTCAGGACGAAAACGGCGATCGCGCCGATGCACACGAACGCCCGGACGGGACGCGCCGCCGTCGCGAGCAGCAGGTGCATCAGCGCGGTCGCCTGGATCGTCACCGCCATCGCGCACAGCGCGTAGCTGGTCGCGGCGGGCGTCGCGGGGGTGTGGCCGCCCGCGAACACCGGGACCTGCACGCCGAACACCGTGCGCAGCGCCATCACCGCGGCGAACGCGAGGCCGCCGCCGAGCAGGGACGCGGAGATCCCCGTCCACCACAGCGGCCGCAGCGGACGGTCGGCGTCCTCGGAGATCTCCTCGTGCAGCGCGACGAAGTCCTCGTAGCGCTTCGGCGGCGCCTCCGGCGGGCGCCGACGCACCGTGGAGGGACACCGGAACGACCGTTCCCAGGGCCGTGGCGCAGGGCGGCCGACATGCCTGCCGGGCGGGCCGCCGGAGTACCACCCGAATGGCGAATCGGGCATGTTCCCTCCCCCGGGTGCGAACGTAGGGGGTGCTACCCGGGACCGATAGGCGGAACTCACCCCAGACCCACAATTTGCAGACGTTTGGCCACCTCACCCGGCACGGCGAACATGCCGATCCCCCGCAGAGCCGGGCTCTGCGGGGGATCGTCGTCGCGTCCGGTCAGACCTGGCCGGCCTTCTCCAGCGCCGCGCAGCAGGTGCTCGTGATCAGGCGGGTGACCACGTACGGGTCGACGTTGGCGTTCGGGCGGCGGTCCTCGATGTAGCCCTTCTTGTCCACCTCGGCCTGCCACGGGATCCGCACGGACGCGCCGCGGTCCGACACGCCGTAGCTGAACTCGCTCCACGGGGCCGTCTCGTGCATCCCGGTGAGCCGGCGCTCGATGTCGGCGCCGTAGTTCGCGACGTGCTCGTCCGCCTTCTCGGCGAGCGCCTCGCACGCCGTGATGATCGCGTCGTAGCCCTCGCGCATGGCCTTGGTCGAGAAGTTCGTGTGCGCGCCGGCACCGTTCCAGTCGCCCTCCACCGGCTTCGGGTCGAGGGTCGCGGACACGTCGTGGTCCTCGGCGATGCGGTAGAGCAGCCACCGGGCGACCCACATGTGGTCACCGACCTCGACCGGGCCCGCCGGGCCGATCTGGAACTCCCACTGCCCCGGCATGACCTCGGCGTTGATGCCGGAGATCTTCAGCCCGGCCGCCAGGCAGGCGTCCATGTGGGCCTCGACGATGTCGCGTCCGAACACTTCGTCGGCGCCCACACCGCAGTAGTAGAAGCCCTGCGGGGCCGGGAAGCCGCGCTCGGGGAAGCCCAGCGGACGGCCGTCCTTGAAGAACGTGTACTCCTGCTCGATGCCGTGCCAGGAGTCCTGGTCCGCGTATTGCTCGGCGATGGGACGCAGCTTGGCGCGGGTGTTGGTCTCGTGGGGCGTCCCGTCCACGAGGTAGACCTCGCACAGGACCAGCTTGTCGTCGCCGCCGCGGATGGGGTCGGGGCACGAGAAGACCGGCTTCAGCACGCAGTCCGAGTGGTCGCCGGGCGCCTGGTTGGTGCTGGATCCGTCGAAGCTCCAGTCCGGCAGGTCGGCGCCGTCGGCGAGGATCTTCGTCTTCGACCGCAGCCGCGCGGTCGGCTCGGTGCCGTCGATCCAGATGTACTCGGCCTTGTAGCTCAACGTCGGTCCCCTTCGTGTCCGCCTGGCCTCGTGGGTTCGGCCCTACAGAAGGTGCCAACCGGGCATTTCGCCACTGTTGCCCGTTTGTGAACGGCATGTAACACGCAACCTGACCGCCGAGACGTTCGTCACACACCCCGGACCCCGTCCCCGGCACCAGCGAAACCGAAATATTCCAGCAAATACCCAAATCCCCCACCCCCCTGCAATCTTCGGGTGTTCTTTACTCCACTGAAATCGTCGGCATGAAGTGTCCGTTCCAAGATGATCGAGTGATCTCATAGCGGCACCGCCATGAGATTTAGCACCGCTGAAAAGAAACGGGGGAAAGGAATGAAGCGGACTTTCGCGGTCTCGCTCAGCGCGGTCGTCGCCGCCGCCGGACTCGCCGCATTCGGGCCGGCCGCCCAGGCCTCGACACACGGCTGGAAAGGCGGACACTGGAAGGGCGGACATGTCCATGTCGTCCGGCCGGGCAAGTCGATCCAAGCGGCCGTCGACCACGCCAGACCCGGTGACGTCATCCAGCTCAAGGCGGGGTACTACGACGGAGGCATCTACGTCAACAAGCGCCTCACGATCCGCGGCGCGGGCTTCAAGACCGTCATCCGTCCCGGCCGCAAGGACCACTGCGCGAAGGCCGGGGTGCCCGGCATGGGATTCTGCGTGGTCGGCAATTACAAGCACCTGGTCCGGGGCGTGACGATCAAGGACCTCACGGTGTGGAGGTTCAAGGAGACCGGCGTCTACGGCATGTACACCGACCGGCTGACGGTGGAACGCGTCCTGGCCAAGAAGAACGGCGAGTACGGCATCACCGAGTTCAGGTCCATCCGCGGCCGGTTCGTGCACAACTGGGCCATCGACAACGCCCTCGACGCCGGCATCTACGTGGGCGACATCAAGAACGCGCGCGGGACGATCGTCGCCGGGAACTACTCGTCCGGCAACACGCTGGGCCTGCTCGTCCGGCACGCCCACCACGTCAAGGCGTGGGGCAACAAGCTCGTCTACAACTGCGTCGGCGCCGCGCTCGTCAACGACGACCAGAGGGGCGGCCAGGGCCACACGAAGCTCTGGAACAACTACATCTCCAAGAACAACCGGTCCTGCCCGGCGCACGAGGAGGTCCCGCCGCTCGGCGGCACCGGCGTCCTCGTCCTCGGCGGCGACCACAACCTGATCACGGAGAACATCGTCACCCGGAACCGCGGGACGCTGCCCTCCTCCGGAGGCGTCGTGCTTCTCCCGAGCCCGGGCGGCCGGCCCGCACGCCACAACCTGATCAAGAACAACATCGTCCTCGGCAACTCACCGTACGACCTGGTCGACCAGAGCGGCAGCAAGACCAACCGCTTCCGCCACAACGAGTGCCGGACCTCCGACCCGCAGGGTCTCTGCTGACCCGATCGTCATGAACCCCCTGGTCCCCGCCATGGGATCAGGGGGTTCACCTACCCGCCGCAGCACGTCCCGCTCAAGCCGCGCAGGCGGGATCCCTGATCACCGTGCAGGGCCGCCTCCACTGCGCAGAAACCGTTCGCCGAGGGGCGTCAGCGCATGATGCACCGTCTTGCCCCGGCGTTCGCTGGTGAGGAGACCGGCGCCGCGCAGGGCGGTGGCATGCTGGGACGCCGACGCCGCGCTGACCCCGAGCCGGGCCGCCAATGCCCCGGTCGTGAGCTCCCCGTCCGCGCCGACCAGCCGGATCACGGCCGCCCGGGTCCGGCCGAACACCTGCGGCAGGGCGTCGAGGGCGCCGCCCGTTCCGCTGAGCGGCCGGGACGCGGGAAGCACCACGGTCGCCGGGCCGTCGCCGCCGATCAGGACACGCGGTCCCGTGACGAACAACGAGGGGATGAGCAGGAGCCCGCGCCCCTGGAGGCGGACGTCGCCGCCGCACAGCGTTTCGATCTCCAGCACCGGGGGCGTCCAGCGGATGGCGGCGTGCAGGTTCCCCAGCAGGGCGCCGATTCCGAGGTCGGCCATCGTCCGGGCATGACCGGCCGCTTCGGCGCCCAGGTGAGCGCTCAGGTCGGACCACAGATCCGCCAGTGCGACCCGGTGGAAATCGCCGAGCCCGCGGATCAGCGTCCGCACCGTCTCCCCGTCCCCGGCGCCGAGGCGGGGCAGCCACGAGGCCGGGGGCCGCGGGCCGTACGACCGCTCCAGTTCGGCGCGGATCCGCCGTGCGGGCGTCGAGGCGACGGCGTCGAGTTCCGATTCGATCCCCGGCACGCGTGTGTACGGCGTCAGGAAGTCGGGAATCCAGCGCCCGGGCGGCACCAGGTCGAGCAGCAGACGGGACGGGCCGGTGAGCCTTGCGCGCGTACGCGATCGCCACGAACCGGCAATCGGCTCCGGCCCGCCCTCACGCAGCGCCTGAGCGCTGAGAACGGTCTGGGCGATCGGTGAGAGGCCGGGAGTGATGCGGATCCGGGTCAGGTCCTCATAGTCGAGCCAGAGCCGCAGCATGGCCGGAATATACGACATTTCAGCTATTTCCAAAATCATTGCGCTCGGCGCAGAACCTCATGGAAGGTGCGCCCATGAACCGACTCCGCCTGTTCTGTCGCACCGTTCCGCTGATGGTGTTCGCCGCCCTGGTCACGGTCGCGCTGCCCGCTCGCGCCGACGCAACCGTTCGTGAGGGCAGCATCGACGGGGTTCCCTACCGTGTCGAGGTCCCGAGTCACTGGAACGGGACGCTGCTGCTGTGGAGCCACGGCGCGTACAGCCTGGAGTTCCCCCCGCCCTCGGAGATCGCGCTGACGAACCACCCGGCCACAAGGCAGTGGCTGCTCGATCAGGGGTACGCGCTGGCGGCCTCGCAGTACCGCGTGGTGCGCGGCTGGGGGGTGGTCGAGTCCGGGGCGAAGGACCAGATCGACCTGCTCGACTGGTTCACCGCGAACGTCGGCAAGCCCCGGCGCACCATCTCGGCGGGCGCGTCGGCCGGCGGGCTCCTCGCCCTGCTGCTGGCCGAACGCAACCCCCGCCGCTTCACCGGCGTCGCCTCCCTCTGCGGAGTGGTCGGCGGTACGACGGGCCACTTCAACAGCGCTCTCGACGCGAACCACGCGATCAAGACGCTGCTCGCACCCGAACTCGAACTGGTGCGCATCAAGGATCCGGAGGCGAACACCGCGGGCGCCCGCCGGGCGCTCAGAGCCGCGCTGAACGACCCTCGCGGACGTGCCCGGCTCGCCCTCGCCGCCGCGCTCGCGGACGTTCCCGGCCGCTACACATCACGGGCACCGGCACCGGAAACGGTCGCCGACCAGGTGCGGCAGCAATACTTCTACGCCGCCTATGACCGGGGCGCCTTCTGGGGTGTCAACCGCACCGACATCGAGAACCGCGCCGGGGGAAATCCGTCCTGGAACACCGGTGTGGACTATCGGGCGCTCTTCGCCCGCTCCAGCCAGAAGGCACTGGTGAAGCGCGCGTACCGCGAGGCCGGCCTGAGCCTCCGCGAGGACCTCGGGCGGCTGAACGCGGCGCCACGCGTCAAGGCGGACCCCGCCGCCGTCCGCCACCTCGACCGATACGGCACCCCCACCGGCCGGACGCCCTGGCCGGTGGTCACCCTGCACTCAACGGAAGACGGCAGCGTCCCGCCGGAGAACCAGCGCTGGTACGCCGCCCAGGTGCGGCGCGCGGGCGACCCCGCGAACCTGAAACAGCTCTACGTCGACCGCGGCTACCACTGCACCTTCACCGCCGCCGAAGAGATCGTGGCGCTGCGAACCCTGCTCACCCGGATGAACACCGGCCACTGGGGCGACACCCGACCGGCAACGCTCAACGGCGCCGCGGCAATGTTCGGCCCCGACCACCAGACCGTGTTCGACCTAGACCCCGAGCCGGGCCTGCACCCCACGACCCCGTCCTTCACGCACTACAACCCCGGCCACTACCTCCGCCCATAGCCACCCCACCCCTGTTCAGAACAGAGCTAATGGCACGAGCCCCCTGTTCCCAGGATCGGGAACAGGGGGTTCACGCAGTGGGCGCGGACGGTGCAGTTCATCTGGACGATCAAGAGCACCGCGCAGAAAGGATTCCCGGCCCCCCACAAGCCGGGGAGGATTTGCCACTCCGCTGCGTAACGAGATCGGCAGGGCGACCGTTCAGGGTGCACGGGAAACCCATGCTCGCCCCGTCGCATCGATGTACCGCTCCTTCCTTACTCCTTTGGAAGGATCTTAGGTGTCTCCTTCTGGGGGATATCAGGCGTTGGCATGCAGGAGGGAGGACCGCACCAATCCTGCGGACTGCACGACTGCGGGCAGGCGATCGGATTGCAGACGTGCGAGTTCGGCGGGCATGAGGAGATGTCGGGGTCGCAGCTCTGCGGGCAGGGGTCGCAATGAGCGGACGGGGGTGGCGTCCTCGGCAGCCATGCCTCCTCGAAGATCGCCTTTCGGGTGCTGCGCAACTCCCCACCCGTCACGATGCGGGCGAGTGTCTCCGTCAGCGCATTGCCGACCGGCCACTGCCTCGCCATCACGCACGGGTAGGCCAGGCCGTCGGGCGCGATGCAGAGTTTCCCGTTCCAGCAATGACCGCAGAGGGCCGACATGCTCCCCTGCTGCCCGGTCAGAGCTTCACCCCGTCCGAATTCACGGACCCGGGACGTGCGCACGCTTCCCACGCCGAGATCTTCCAAGAACCGCTGGGCCTCCTCGGCCGCCGTCGCGTCCTGACGGATATCGACAACGGCGGCGCGCGTCTCGACGCCACTGGTGATGAGCCGCCGCAGATTCTTGATCGTGCGCACATGGCTGGACCGAACGCCGGTGACACCGTCATGCGCTTCCGGGGCCCGGGAGTACACCGAGGTCGCGAAACGCACACCGTGCCGGGTCGCGAAGCCGAGGGTCTCCTCGGTGAGGCGGGTGAGGTTCGTGAACACCTCGACGAACTCGAAGCCCGTCTCCTTCGCGTACCTGAGGAGCCTCATGAAGTCCGGAGATATCTGAGGTTCGCCGCCGATGAACTGGATCTTCCGGCATCCCAGCTCATATGCCTGGGTCATGACCGACTCGTAGTCGCGGGCGGTCATGATGTCGCGTCCTCCACTGCCCGGATGAGACTCCGTGTAGCAGTGGACACATTTCAGATTGCATCGGTTGGTGAGTTCCAGCCAGAGGAACCCGAGCCCCCGCCCGGCCGGTCCCATGGCCGATTCGTGATCGATCTGATCGACGTCATGCACAGCGCTCCCCCTGAGGCTGACCGCTACCGGCTCTTGTAGATCTTCCATCCCGCCTTGGTGTCCACCAGGAAGTAGATCAAGAGCGAAGACCGTGGAGAATTCTGCAGCTTTCCGCTGCTCGTGTAGATCTCTTCGACCAGAACGGCGATGCCGGTCTCCGACGCTTCGTGGAAGTACAGGATCTTCGACGTCATGCCGTCGACGGACAGGTAGCTCTCGCTGAGCCCCGAAGGCAGCTCATGGAGCTGAGTGGACAGGAACTGCGCTACGTCCTTATTGCGCACGGACTCGTCTCGGAGCCGGAACAGAGCTTGGATCTCATCCCTCATGATGGCCCCCAGGTGCGAAATGATCGCTTCGACTTCCAGCAGGAGGTGGCAGAGTCCAAACAATATCCGGCCAGAAGTCAGTTCATCCCCCTCATGGCCGTATCCGGTCGCCACAAATAAACGGATAGATACCCCAAATTGGGCAATATTGCCTCACCCTCAACGAGGCAGGACACCCTGGTGCGCAATCCGATCACCAGATCCATCTGCTCACCGACTCCGACAGGTGATCGCGGCTGCGAGGGTGAGGAAGCGGTGAACACCGCCCGATCGTCCCCCGCAGCCGTCCCGCAGCACGGCCGGCGCGGCGTGAACTCCGGGATCAACGGCTCGACAAGATTCCCGCAGGCCGCACACCGTCCACGTGAGACACGCGAGGTACGTCTGGCGGCCCGTCCGCAAGAAGGCGACGCCAAGACTGTCTCGTCATCGGTGGTCACCGGCACCGGGCTACTCAACACGGCGGCCGGCGAACGTTCGCGGCCACCGCGTTAGTCACTCACAAGACCAAAAGGCCATGATCCGCGACGGCGGACCATGGCCTCTACCTGTGTGGGCGCGGACGGTTTCGAACCGCCGACTCCTCGCTTGTAAGGCGAGTGCTCTACCCCTGAGCTACGCGCCCGCGTGCTCGTTGCCGGGAAAGCGTACCCGGTTCGTGAGGGGGAGCGCGAAACGGTATCAAGTGGGCGGGCGGCGGGGCCCGCGCCCACCGTGGCGACGCCGCGCATCACAGATGCCGGTTGAACCAGTCGGCGGCCTGCATGGTCACCTCTTCCAGCGCGCCCGGCTCCTCGAACAGGTGACTCGCGCCCGAGATGACATGGATCTCGGAACGGTCGAGCATCTTGCCCGCCCGTTCGTTCAGCTCCAGGACCTCGGTGTCCCGGCCTCCGACGATCAGCAGCACGGGGGCCCGCACACGCGGCAGCGACGGTCCCGCCAGGTCGGGACGCCCGCCACGGGACACCACCGCGGCGATCCGGGGCCGGGCCGCCGCGGCGGCGAGCGCGGCGGCGGCGCCGGTGCTGGCGCCGAACAGGCCGACGGGGAGACCGGCGGTGTGCGGGGCGGATTCCAGCCCCTCCGTCAGCCGGTCGATCGCGCCGATCAGCCGGAGGGTCAGCAACTCGATGTCGAAGCGGAGCACGGCCGTGACGCGGTCGATCTCCTCCTCGTGCTGGGTGAGCAGGTCGATGAGGAGCGTCCCGAGGCCGGCGGCGTTCAGGCCCTCGGCCACGGCCCGGTTGCGCGGGCTGTGCCGCGAGCTGCCGCTGCCGTGCGCGAACAGCACGATGCCCGTGGCACCGTCCGGTATCGCCAGGTCGCCGGCGAGTTCGGCGTCCGGCAGCTTCAGCGTGATCACGTGTTCGGCGGTTCCGCGCTGATGTCGGCGAGGGCCGAGTGCTCGTCGCGCTGGACGGCCAGGTCCCCGATCGACACCATGCCGATCGGGCGGTCGCCCTCCATCACGGGAAGCCGGCGGATGGCGTGCTCGCGCATCAGCCGGACGGCCTCGTCGGCGTCCTCGGCGGGCCCGATCGTGACCATGTTTGTGCTGCAGATGTCGGCGACGGTCGTGGTGGTCATGTCCCGCTGTGCCGCGACGGCGCGGATCACGATGTCGCGGTCGGTCACCAGGCCGCGCAGCCGCCCCTCGTGGACGACGAGGACGTCGCCGATGCCGTGCTGCCGCATGAGGTCCCCGGCCTCCACCAGGGACGTGTCCGGGGACACCGCCACGGGCACCGGGGTCATCACCTCGTTCACCTTCTGGGCCATGAGCGAACCTCCCTTCTCGGGCGCTCGCCTACCCAGCGGCGGACGGGATATGTCTACCCGGACGCTTCGGGCCCGTCCTGCTCGGCGAGGAACTTCTCGAACTGCGCACCGAGCTCCTCCGCGGTGGGCATGTCCTGCGACTCGGCGAGGAGGTTGTCGCGCTCGGCGGCACCCGCGAACGCGTCGTACTGCTGCTCCAGCGCCCGGACGACCTTCTCGACCTCGTCGTTGCCGTCCACCTGCTCGGCGATGTCGGCGTCGGTGGCGGCTGCCGCGTCCCGGAGCCGGTCGGCGGGCAGCACCAGCCCGGTGGCGGAGACGATGGCCTCCAGCGCGGCAACGGCGGCGGCTGGGTAGGCGGACTGGGCGAGGTAGTGCGGAACGTGCACGGCGAACCCGATGGCGTCGTGCCCGGCCTCGCCGAGCCGCAGCTCCAGCAGGCTCGCGGCGCTGCCCGGCACCTGCACCTTGTCGAACCAGGAGTTCCGGGTGACCAGCTCGGGCCGGGTGGCGTGCGCGGTGGTGCCGACCGGGCGGGTGTGCGGGACGCCCATCGGAATGCCGTGGAAGCCGACGACCATACCGACGTCCAGCCGCTCGACCAGGTGCATGACGGATGCGGTGAACCCCTCCCACAGCCGGTCGGGCTCGGGCCCGGTCAGCATCAGGAACGGGCTGCCGATCTCGTCGCGCAGCAGCCGGACGACCAGTTCGGGCGCGTCGTAGGAGGCCCAGTGGTCGCGGTCGAACGTCATCGCCGGCCGCCGGGCCCGGTAGTCGATCAGCGAGTCGACGTCGAAGCGGGCGATCACGCGGTGCTCAAGTGACTCAAGGAGGTGCTCGCGCACGAGCTGCCCGGTGGAGCCGGCGTCCACGAAGCCGTCGAGGCTGTGCAGCAGGACCGGACCCGTCATCTCCGGCAGGTCGGCGTCGAGCTCGTACAGATCCTCTGGGTTAAGCAACTTCTCCCCCACCTCTACATGTCTTCGCCCCAACAGTACTCATTGCGCCGCCTTCGGCGTCGGGCCCTGGAGCCCTCCTCCGGCGGGCGATACGGCGATCG
Organism: Actinomadura formosensis NBRC 14204; assembly: GCF_001552155.1. Lineage (GTDB taxonomy): Bacteria > Actinomycetota > Actinomycetes > Streptosporangiales > Streptosporangiaceae > Spirillospora > Spirillospora formosensis. The sequence continues at coordinate 13,691 of NZ_BCQQ01000067.1, forward strand.
CCGTATCGCTCCGGGGCACTGATGGTCGAGGTGGTGGCCGAGGCCGCAGTCCCAAAAAATTACGAAAAGACCCTGCTGGCCAGGAAGTCTTCCGGGTGAAGGGTGGTGAGGGCTTCGCGGTCCACTTCGCCGCCCGCGGCGAGGAGGCGGTTGGCGTGCCGGAGGCGGGCCCGTTCGATGGCGTTGCGGACGGAGCGGGCGTTGGCGAAGCGGGGCTGCGCGCGGCGGCGGGAGAGGTAGTCGCGGAAGACCGGCTCGGTCTCGGGGGCGAGGCCGTAGCCGTCGCGGTCCATCATCAGGTGGCCGATGGCCTCCAGTTCGTCGGGCTCGTAGTCGGGGAAGTCGATGTGGTGGGCGATGCGGGAGCCCATACCGGGGTTGGAGGTGAAGAAGGAGTCCATGCGGTCCTTGTAGCCGGCGAGGACGACGACCAGGTCGTCCCGCTGGTTCTCCATCACCTGGAGGAGGATCTCGATGGCCTCCTGCCCGTAGTCGCGCTCGTTCTCGGCCCGGTACAGGTAATACGCCTCGTCGATGAACAGCACACCGCCCATGGCGCGTTTCAGGACCTCCTTGGTCTTGGGCGCGGTGTGGCCGACGTACTGGCCGACGAGGTCGTCGCGGGTGACGGAGACGAGGTGGCCGCGGCGGATGTAGCCGAGGCGGTGCAGGAGTTCGGCGAGCCGGACGGCGACGGACGTCTTGCCCGTCCCGGGGCTGCCGGTGAAGCACATGTGCAGGTTGGGTCGTCCCGAGTCGATGCCGAACCGGGCGCGGACGCGGTCCACGAGCAGCAGCGCGGCGATCTCCCGGATGCGCGTCTTGACCGGGGTGAGGCCGATGAGCTCGGCGTCGAGGGCGTCCAGGACGGAGTCCACCTGCGAGTCGGCGCGTTCCTTGGCGAGGTCGACGCGGGCGTCCGCGGGGAGCGGCTCCCCGGTGGCGGGAACCGGGGAGGAATCCTCCGGGGAGCCGTTCGGACGCATCCCGAAGCCGGGCCGTTCGCTCAACGTCCCGCCCCGTAACGGTCGCCCTCGGGACGGTCCAGGGCGTACGGGTGGACGGTGTAGCGGACACGCCGGTCGGAGGTCTCCGCGCGGCCGAGCCGGAAGCCCGGCTCCTCGGCGGGACGCTGCACGATGAACTGGAGGGCGGTCGTTTGCCGTCCGTAGTGCGCGTCGTAGGCGTTCAGCCGGATGTAGTGGTCCGGGTACGCCTTGCGGCATTCGTTGACCTCGTACAGGACGCCGGCCGGGTCGGCGAGGTCGAACATCGGCAGGCCCCACATCTCCCAGTAGGAGTTGCGCGGGTGCGGGTCGTCGGTGAACTCGACCGAGCACGGCCAGCCCTGGTCCAGGGCATAGGCGATCTGCTTCGCGATCTCGTCGTCGGTCAGGTCGGGCAGGTACGAGAAGGTTCCTTGGGTGATCCGCATCAGACGCTCACAGGGGTCTCGACGACGTCCGGGGTGTCGGTGGATTCGTACGTGAAGGTGATGTCGCCCCAGGTGGACAGGGCGATGTCCAGTTCGCGGCTGTTCTTGGCGGCGGCGCGCAGGATGTCGGGGCCCTCGGCGAGGTAGTCGCGGCCCTCGTTCCGCGCCTTGATCATCGCTTCGAGCGCGACGCGGTTGGCGGTGGCGCCGGCGGCGATGCCCATCGGGTGGCCGATCGTCCCGCCGCCGAACTGGAGGATCGAGTCCTCGCCGAGGTAGTGCAGAAGCTGGTGCATCTGCCCGGCGTGGATCCCGCCGGACGCGACCGGCATCGTGCCGGGCAGCGACGCCCACTCCTGGTCGAAGTACAGGCCCTTGACCGGGTCGGCGGCGACCTTGTCCAGGCGGAGGGTGTCGTAGTAGCCGCGGACGCTGTTCGGGTCGCCCTCCAGTTTGCCGACGACCGTTCCCGCGTGGATGTGGTCGACGCCGGCGAGCCGCATCCACTTGGCGATGACGCGGAAGTTCACACCGTGGCTCTTCTGCCGCGTGTACGTGGAGTGCCCTGCGCGGTGCAGATGCAGGAGGACGCCGTTCCTGCGCGCCCACTTGGCCATCGACTGGATCGCCGTGTAGCCGATGGTCAGGTCGATCATCACGATGACGCTGCCGAGTTCCTTGGCGAACTCGGCGCGCTCGTACATGTCCTCCATGGTCGCGGCGGTGACGTTGAGGTAGTGGCCCTTCACCTCGCCCGTGGCGGCCTGCGCCCGGTTGACGCCCTCCATGCAGTAGAGGAAACGGTCGCGCCAGCGCATGAACGGCTGGGAGTTGATGTTCTCGTCGTCCTTGGTGAAGTCGAGGCCGCCGCGGAGGGCCTCGTAGACGACACGCCCGTAGTTGCGGGCCGACAGGCCGAGCTTGGGCTTCACGGTCGCGCCCAGGAGCGGGCGGCCGAACTTGCCCAGGTACTCGCGTTCCATGACGATGCCGTGCGCCGGCCCCTGGAACGTCTTCACGTAGTGGGGCGGGATCCTCATGTCCTCCAGGCGCAGCGCCTTCAGCGCCTTGAACCCGAAGACGTTCCCGATGATGGACGACGTCAGGTTCGCGATCGACCCCTCCTCGAACAGGTCGAGGTCGTAGGCGATGTAGGCGATGAACTGGTTCTCCTGGCCCGGGACCGGCTCCACCTTGTAGCACTTGCCCTGGTAGTTCTCGTAGGAGGTGAGCCGGTCCGTCCACACGACCGTCCAGGTCGCGGTGGACGACTCGCCCGCGACGGCCGCGCCGGCCTCCTCCGGCGGCACGCCCGGCTGCGGCGTGATCCGGAAGGCGGCGAGGATGTCGCTGTCCTTCGGTTCGTAGTCCGGACGCCAGTAGCCCATCTCCGCATAGGGGATCACGCCCGCCGACCATCTGCCCGAGCCCATCGCCGCTCTCCCTTCGTGGGCGACGGAACACGGTGCCCGCCCCGGTGAAGGACGGCATGTCCCAGGGGTTTCGGAGCGGGCACCGCGTCCCGGTCGCGTGGAACCGTGACGCCTCAAGCTTCACCTCCCGATACTTGTGATGTCCATCAAGTGTTCTACGGTGAAGATTGAGCATTCACTTGAATGAGGAGGCCGGACGTGACGGAGGCGCGGCTGCGGACGTTCGTCGCGCTCGCCGACACCGGGTCGGTGCGGGCGGCGGCGCGGCGGCTGTATGTGACCGAGTCGGCGGTCTCGGCGGCGGTGGCCGCGCTGACCCGCGATCTCGGCGTCCCGCTCGTCCGGCGGGTGGGGCGGGGGGTCCGGCTGACCGCCGCAGGGGCCGTCTACGCCGGGTACGCGCGGCAGGTCCTCGGCCTGCTGGAGGAGGGGCGGGCGGCGGCGCGCGGCGCGGCCGATCCCGGGCGGGGGCCGCTGCGGCTGGCGGCGGTCACGACGGCCGCCGACCAGATCCTGCCCGAGTTGCTCGCCTCGTTCCGGGCCCGCTGGCCGGAGGTCGAGCTGACGCTGGAGGTGGGGCCGCGCCGCCAGGTGTGGAGCAGCCTCGCCGCGCACGAGGCCGATCTCGTGCTGGCCGGCCGGCCGCCCGCCGAGGTCGCGGCGACCGTGCTGGCCAGGCGCCCGAACGAGCTGGTGGTCGTGGGCGCGCCGGACGTCGCGGACGGGTTCGCGCCGGCCCGCACCCCCTGGGTGATGCGCGAGCCGGGCTCGGGGACGCGGGCGAGCGCGGACGCCTACCTGGCCGACCGCGAGGTGGCGCCGCCCCGGCTCGTGCTCGGCTCGAACGGCGCGGTGATCGCGGGCGCGGCGGCCGGGCTCGGGGTGGCGCTGGTGTCGCGGGACGCCGTCGGCGCGGAGCTGGCCGCCGGGCGGCTCGTGGTGGTCGACGCGCCGGGGATGCCGCTCGACCGGCCCTGGCACGCGGTCGCCGGGGCGGTGCCGACCGCGACGACGCTGCTGTTCGTCCGGCACCTGCTGGACGCGCCCGGCTGGAGGCCCGCTGCGGCGGGCCCCACAGCGACACCGGTGGCGGGCCCGGCCGGACCGCGGTCAGGATCATCGCGGCGCCCCTAGAGGAGTGCCGTCGCTCACATCGCCGTCCCCTCGCGCATGCCCGGCCGCCGACGCGACAGAATCAGGTTCGGACCCGTGAAAGGGGTGCATCGATGACCGCCGACCGCCCGTACGACATCGTCCTGTTCGGCGCCACCGGCTTCACCGGCGCCCTCACCGCCGAGTACCTGGCCCGGCATGCCGATCCCGGGACGCGCTGGGCTCTCGCCGGACGCGACCGGGGCAGGCTCACGGCCGTCCGCGGCCGGCTGGCGGAGATCGATCCCGCGTGCGCCGGGGTGCCGCTGCTGCACGCCGACACCACCGACGCCGCCTCCATCGAGGAGCTGGCGGAATCGTCGCGGGTCGTCATCACCACGGTCGGCCCCTACGTCAAGTACGGCGAGCCCCTGGTCGCGGCCTGCGCGCGCGCCGGTACCGACTATGTCGACCTCACCGGCGAGCCCACGTTCGTGGACCGCATGTACGTGAAGTACCACCGGGAGGCGGTGCGCAGCGGCGCGCGGATCGTGCACGCCTGCGGGTTCGACTCGATCCCCCACGACCTCGGCGTCTACTTCACGGTCAAGCGGCTGCCCGAGGGCGTCCCGCTGCGCGTCGAGGGATTCCTGCGGGTGCGCGGGGACGCCTCCGGCGGCACCCTGCACTCGGCGATCGGCATCTTCGGGGACGCGGCCGGGATGCTGCGCGCCGGACGCGAACGCCGCCGGCTGGAGGACCGGCCCGCGGGCCGCCGGGTGCGCCTCGCACGCGGCCCGGTGCCGAAGGCCCGGGTCGGGGACGGCTGGACACTGCCGCTGCCCACCATCGACCCGCAGATCGTCGTCCGGTCGGCGGCGGCGCTCGACCGCTACGGCCCCGACTTCTCCTACGGCCACTACGTCGCGGTCAGGCGGCTCGCGACCGCCGCCGCGATGGCGGCGGGCTCGGGCGCGCTGCTCGCGCTCGCCGCGCTCCCGCCGACCCGGAGCCTGCTGCTGCGGCTCCGCGCACCGGGCGAGGGGCCGTCGGCGCGGCGCCGCGCCCGCAACTGGTTCAGCGTGAAGTTCGTCGGCGAAGGCGGCGGCAGGCGGGTCGTCACCGAGGTCGCGGGCGGCGACCCCGGCTACACCGAGACGGCCAAGATGCTCGCCGAGTCGGCGCTGTGCCTCGCCCATGACAACCTGCCCGCGACGTCCGGGCAGGTCACGACCGCGACGGCGATGGGCGACGCGCTGGTCGAGCGGCTCGTCAAGGCGGGGATCACCTTCCGCGTCCTGGCGGAGCGCTGATCCGGGTACCGCCGGCCACCGCCCGATGAGGGCGGCGGCGGGACGGTTCAGCCGCGGCGGCCGGGGATGGGGATGACGGCCTCCACCGTCGTCCCGGCGCCGGGCCGGCTCCGCACCGCGACCCGGCCGCCGAGCAGTTCGGCGCGCTCGCGCATGCCGCGCAGGCCGTAGGAGTCGGGGCGGCGGCCCCGGCCGCCGCGGGCGAGGACGTCCCGCATCGAAAAGCCGAGCCCGTCGTCGGCGATCTTCAGCCGTATCCGGTCGCTGGAGTGCTCCAGCAGCAGGTCGACGCGGTTCGCGGACGCGTGCCGCAGGCTGTTGCCGACCGCCTCCTGCGCGATCCGGTACAGCGCGGTCTGCACGTGGTCGGGCAGCTCGTCCTCCAGCTCGCCCTCGACGGTCACCGTCACGTCGATCACGCCGGACGGCCCAGGACCGTCCCCCGCCTCCCGGGCCAGGGTGGCGAGCGCCGCCGACAGGCCGAGATCGTCCAGGACGGGCGGGCGCAGCCCCCCGATCGCCGCGCGGGTCTCCCCCGCCGCCAGCTCGCACAGCCGCCGCGCCATCATGATCTGCGCCAGCGCCTCCGGATGGTGCTCGGGCAGCGCCCGCTCGGCGGCCGACAGGTGGAAGCCGAGGCTGGCGAGCCGCTGCGCGATGCCATCGTGGATCTCCCGGCTGAGCCGCGACCACTCCGCCTCCTGCGCCTCCACGGCCCGCTCGGCGAACCGCTCGGCGGCGTGCTCGCGCTCGCGGGCGGTGCGCAGCCGGCGGCACGACGACAGCACCGGCGCGAACAGCTCGGCGAGCGCGGTGACGAGCGCGAGATCCTCCGGCAGGGCGGGCCCGGCGGACCGGACGTCCACGACCGCGATCACGCCGCCGTCGCCGTGCACCGGGATCGCGGCGCCGCGTCCGTCCGCGTGCGCGCGGACCCGGCCGTGCGCGGCGGCCCAGCCGGCATCGCCCTCCCCCAGCGGGACGGGCGGGCCCGGCCATTCGAGGGCGCGCTCCTCCTCGTCCAGGACGTACACGTCGCAGAACGTCAGCGCCCGCGCGGACCGTACGACGAGCCCGGCCAGCTCCTCGGCCATCCGCGGCAGCTCCCGGTCGGAGCAGGCCGCGGCCACGACGCGGACGAGCAGATCCGTCCCGCGGCCGGCGAGCAGCTCCAGCGGGGACGTCACCGGAACAGGCCCTCGCGCAGCGCGACCGCGATCGCCGCCGACCGGTCGGTGACCTCCAGCTTGCGGTACAGGGCGCGCAGGTGGCTCTTGACGGTCTCCTCGCTCAGCACGAGCCGCGCCGCGATCGCCTTGTTGGACAGGCCGCCGACCAGCAGCGACAGCACCTCGCTCTCGCGCTGGGTGAGGCCCCGGTTGGCGCCCGGCCAGAACTCGCCGCGGGTCAGCCGGGCCGCGGTCACCGCCATCCGGCCGGCGAGCGTCGGGTCGACGACCGTCTCGCCCTGCGCGACCTCCTCCAGCCGCCGGACCAGCTCGGGGCCGTCCACCCGCTTGAGCAGGTAGCCGCCGGCGCCCGCCCGCAGCGCCTCGAAGACGTACTGCTCGTCGTCGTACACCGACAGGAACACCACCCGCGCCTCCGGGACGCGCCCGCTGATCAGCCGGCAGAGATCGAGGCCGCTCTCCGGGCCGAGCCGCACGTCCAGCAGGACGACATCCGGGCGCAGCGTCGTGACCAGGCGGGCCGCCTCGTCCCCCGTTCCCGCCTGGCCCACGACGCGCACCCGCCCGGAGAACCCGGCCAGCATCGCCTGCAGCCCGGCGAGGATCATCTCGTGGTCGTCGACCAGGACGACGCGTACGGGTGCACTCATTCCCGCACGATAACAACCGCGATCCGCCTGCCGGCGGCCCCGGTCCGGGGAGTGCCTCCGGTGCTCTCACCCCCCCTCTCCCCTGATTGGGGGACGCGTCCGCGACCGGGTCCTCGTACCGTCTTCTACGAAAACCGGATTTCGCAGGACGGAGGTGCCAGGTGCCCCATCGGATCGTGCACATGCTCCGGGCGCGCGGGTCGGGCCGCCGCCCCGTCATGCTCGCCATCGCGGGCGACAGCGCGGCGGGCAAGACCACCCTGACCAGGGGGCTCGTGGAGTGCCTCGGGGCCGACCGGATGACCGCGGTCTGCGTGGACGACTACCACCGCTACGACCGCGCCGAACGGGCCGGCAAGCCGTTCACGGCGCTGCACCCCGACTGCAACCACATCGACATCATGGAGCAGCACCTCCAACTGCTGTCGATGGGCGAGCCGGTCCTGAAGCCCGTCTACGACCACTCGACCGGCGAGCTCGTCCGGCCGGAGCTGGTCGAACCCCGCGACTTCGTGATCGTCGAGGGCCTCCTGCCGCTGCACACCAGGATGGCGCGGGCCTGCTTCGACATCACCGTCTACCTCGACCCGCCCGAGCCGCTGCGGCACTCCTGGAAGGTGCACCGCGACTGCGACAAGCGCGGCTACAGCCCGGAGCAGGTCATGGCGGAGCTGGCCCGCCGCGAACAGGAGAGCGCCGCCTACATCCGCCCGCAGCGCAAGCACGCCGACATCGTCGTCCGGTTCGCGCCCGTCGCCGGCCGCCTCGACCCGCCCGGCACGCCGCTCTCCGCCGAGCTGCTGCTGCGCCCCACGATCGACCATCCCGAGCTGGCCGACGTCCTGGACAGCGGCTACGGTGACACCGAGACCGCCATGCACCTGCGGCTGCACCGCGACGACGACGGCCGTCCCGTCGACGCCCTGCACGTCCACGGATACGTCTCGCCCGAGGAGTCGCAGGTCGTCAAGAAGGCCATCTGGGAGCGGCTCGGCCCGCGCGCCGGCGCCGCGCTGCCCGACCCCGACGCCCTCGGCCGGCTGGGCGACGCCGGGACCAGCGACCCGCTCGCCATCACCCAGCTCCTGCTGCTCTACCACCTGCTCGACGCGGACCACCGCCAGGCGGCGTAGGGGCCGCCGCCTGGCGGCGCAAAGGCTCCGCATGCGCGCGGGGAGGCCCCGGGGTTTCCCTGGACCTGTGCCCCGGGCCGCGCGCAGGCGGCCGCCGGGAGGGCGCCCGCCGCGGGCGCCCTCCCGGCACCGGTCAGAGCTCGCCCCAGGGGATCACCGGGCGGTCGGGGGCGACCACCGCCAGGGACTGGCCGCCGCGGACCATCTCCCCCGGCATGGACGTGAGCCGGAAGCGGGCGTTGGGACGGTGCGACTCGCCGACCGCGAGAAGCGTGCTGCCCCGGCGGAGCAGGAAGATCGCCACATCGAGGCGGGACCATTCGCCCGCGTCCTCGGGGACGTCCACGCGGTACAGCGTGCCGTCCGTGTCGAGGGTGCTCGCGAGGTTGTGGTAGATGGCGGCCACGCCCGGGTTGCGGATCGCGACCGCGACCACCGCCGGGTCGTCGATGTCGACCGGCTCGATGTCGGCGCTGACCAGGTTCAGCGCCTCGGTGATCTCCGTGCGGCGGCCGCCGTCGCGCAGCCCGGCCAGCAGATGCGCGGACGGCTCCCCGCACCGCCGCAGATAGGCCGACACGCCCAGCATGACGCGGACGGTCTCGTCGTCGGAGCGTCCGACGACCAGTACGGTCCGCGCCTTCTCCAGGCATGCCCGCTCGTAGGCGGTGTCGTCGTTGGCGACCACCTCGTAGAGGTCCGGGTCGGGGTTCTCGCCCGTCAGCTCCTCCGGCCAGAAGAGCGCGACGACGGGCGTCTTCACGAACTCGGGGTCGGCGCGCAACTGGCCGATGATGGCCCGCAGCGCGTCGCGGTCGTAGCCGACGACCACGATGTGGTCCCGCCGGTGCAGTTGCGCGTGGCCGTTCGCCTTCATGGTCCTGCCCTTCGCCATCCAGAGCGTCAGCTCGGCGAACAGCACGAGCCCCGCGGTGAGCCCGGCCACGATGATCAGCACGCCGCCGACCCGCCCGCCGGGCGTGGCCGGGGCGAGATCGCCGTACCCGGTGGTGGTGCCGCTGACGAAGAAGTACCAGAAGTACTCGTGCGGCTTCTTGATCTTGGCGCCCGGATCCTCGAACACCGCGATGAGCAGCCAGCCCACCAGGAACGCGGCGAGGAGCACGAGCGCGGGGGCGCGCCAGGTCCGCGCGGTGAAGCGGCTGACCAGGCGCAACAGCACGATCGGCATTCGCGCAGCGTTGCAGCGGACAAAACCCCACGTCAAGCGCGGTTCGGTCACGGTGTGCGACGCTCACCGGCCGGACCCGGCCACCGGGCGGCCGGGGCTCAGCCGGCCGGGCCCCGCTTCAGGACGCGCGACAGCGCCGCCGCCACCTCCTCCGACAGGCCGCCGTCGGACGGCCGCTCCGCGCCGGAGTGCACCAGGGCCGCAGTGCCCGGCTCGTCCCGCACGGCGTCGCGGGTGTGGCCGCAGGCGCGGCACTCGACCTCGCCGAGCCGGCACACCAGCGCGGTCGAGCCGCAGGCCGCGCAGCGGTCCAGGTCGTCCGCCCAGTCGCCGCCGGCCTGGCAGCCCGGGCAGATCAGGACCTGGTGGTCCGCCCGGACCCCGCGCTTCCACGGGCTGGCGCCGCGCACGGGATCGGTCTGCCGCACCCCGCAGCGGAAGCAGGGCATCAACACCTCCACAGGTGCGTGGACCGGTTCCGGCCACCGGCTCGGCCAGGCCCGGACCGGTCCGTCCGCTCAGAGCCCGGCGAGCGCCTTGCGGTACTCGCCGATGTCACGTGCGTCCGGGATCGCGTTCACGACCTTCCACCGGACCACGCCCTCGGTGTCGATGATGAAGGTGCCGCGCAGCGCGACCCCCTTCCCCCCGTCGAAGACGCCGTACCGCTCCGCCGTGCCGCCGTGCGGCCAGAAGTCCGACAGCAGCGGGAACGGGAACTTCTCCCGGTCGGACCAGGCCCGCAGCGCGAACATCGAGTCGACCGAGACGGCGAGCACCTGCACGCCGTCCTCGCCGCCCAGGGTCGGGAGTTCGTCCCTGAGCCGGGAGAGTTCGCCCGCGCACACGCCGCTGAACGCCAGCGGATAGAACACCAGGACGACGTTCTTCCCGCCGCGGAAGCCCGACAGCCGTACCGGTGCGCCGTGCTGGTCCTGCAGCTCGAAGTCCGGCGCGTCGTCGCCCACGTTGACGGCCAAAGTCCTACCGTCCCCGGCTACTTGTGGACCTTGGGTGCGACCAGCCGCGTGCCGGACCACTCCTTGGCGGCGCTGATGCTGCTGGTCTGCGACAGGCCGGCCGTCTGCGCGGCCTCGCCGATGTCACTCGGCTCCACATGCCCGTCCCGGCCCGCCTTCGGCGTCAGCAGCCAGATGTTGCCGCCGCCGGTGAGCGGGATCATCGCATCGGTCAGGCCCTCGAACAGGTCGCCGTCCTCCTCGCGCCACCACAGCAGCACGATGTCGACCACGTCGTCGTAGTCCTCGTCGACCAGCTCGTTCCCCGTGAGCTCCTCGACGGAGCGGCGGAGCTCCTCATCGACGTCGTCGTCGTAGCCGATCTCCTGCACCACCTGGCCCTGCTTGATGCCGAGCCGTTCGGCCAGGCTGCGCTCAGACTGCGCCTGACCCGCGGTCGCGCTCACGAAAGTCCTCCCCTGTCGTCAGTCCGCACGATGCCGTGCGCTTGCTCGTTCGGCCCCCCGGGACGGGTGGCCCGCCCGCACCTGTGCGGTGTTTGCGGGACAGTCCACACAAGTGAGGGCTCCAGCGCAAGTGCCTTCCGCGCTTTTTGGTGGCCTCATTGGCCCGAATACGGATCTCTCCGTCATGACACGGCCACCGAGAGCGACTCCACGCGCTCATCCCTTGATGAACGACAGCCGGATCTGGCGATCCGGATTGTCCACGTTGAGGTCGACCAAAGCGACCGACTGCCATGTTCCCAGCGCGAGCCGCCCGCCCGCGACCGGCAGGGTCGCATACGGCGGGACGAGCGCGGGCATCACGTGCGAGCGCCCGTGCCCCCGGGACCCGTGCGCGTGCCGCCAGCGGTCGTCCGCCGGCAGCAGGTCGCGCAGCGCGTCCAGCAGGTCGGTGTCGCTTCCGGATCCGAGCTCGATGATCGCCACGCCGGCGGTGGCGTGCGGGACGAAGACGTGCAGCAGCCCGTCGCCGCCCGCCGACGCGGCGAACCGCTCGCATTCGGCCGTGATGTCGTGCACGGTGTCGCTCGTACCGGTGGCCACCCGGACCACGGTGCTCTCCATGATCCCGTGTCTACCCGATCCGCGGCACCGGACGCATCCGGGGCCGCACGGATCCGGGGCCGGGCCGCCGGCTAGTGCGGTACCCGCCCGGCGGGCTCGATCACGGCGTCCGGCCCCGGGTAGACCAGGGCCTCATGGCCGTCGTCGAACCGCACCAGGTACGGCGGGCCGCCGTTCTGGCCGCGCACCTCGATGATCTCGCCTTGCCGGTCCGGCTGCCCCACGACGTTGCCGTGAACGTGCAACCGGTCTCCTATCCGCCCGTACATGACGCCTCCGCTCTCGCCGGGAAAATCAGTTCTCCCAGGGGTGGGTACCCCGTTGACCGGGGAAAATGGTTACCGGCTGGTAGAGATGCGTTCGCCGCCATAAACGGCGACGATGGGTCGCGAGACGAGCGACGAACAGTCTGCCGGGGACCGGTGGCCTCCCATGCGGCGGACCCGGTCTCACCAGCAAAGACGGCATGGACAGAGGGGACCCCGTGGCTTCCGGACGTCAACGCTTTTCGATCATCAGCGACGGCCTGCCGAGCCAGTTGCCCGACATCAACCCGGATGAAACCCGGGAATGGCTTGAGTCTCTGGACACGGTCATCAAGACCGAGGGCCGCGGCAGGGCGCGGTACGTGATGCTCCGGCTCCTGGAAAGGGCGCGGGAGCTGCAGGTCGGCGTGCCCGGCCTGCGCAGCACCGACTTCATCAACACGATCCCGCCGGAACACGAGCCCTGGTTCCCCGGCGACGAGCATGTGGAACGGCGCATCCGCGCCTACATCCGGTGGAACGCGGCGATCATGGTGTCGCGGGCGAACCGCCCCGAACTCGGCGTCGGCGGGCACATCGCCACCTACGCCTCCGCGGCCTCGCTGTACGAGGTCGGCTTCAACCACTTCTTCCGCGGCAAGGACCACGGCGAGTCCGGCGACCAGGTGTTCATCCAGGGGCACGCGGCGCCCGGCATCTACGCCCGCGCGTTCCTGGAGGGGCGGCTGCCGGAGGACAAGCTCGACGGGTTCCGGCAGGAGCACTCGCACCCGGGCGGCGGCCTGTCGTCCTACCCTCACCCGCGGCTCATGCCGGATTTCTGGGAGTTCCCCACGGTCTCCATGGGGCTGACCGCGATCGACTCGGTGTACCAGGCCCGGTTCAACCGGTACCTGTACAACCGCAGGATCAAGGACACGTCGCGCTCGCACGTGTGGGCGTTCCTCGGCGACGGCGAGATGGGCGAGCCGGAGTCGCTCGGCGCGATCGGGCTCGCCGCCCGCGAGGAACTCGACAACCTCACCTTCGTCGTCAACTGCAACCTGCAGCAGCTGGACGGCCCGGTGCGCGGCAACGGCAAGATCATCCAGGAGCTGGAGTCGTTCTTCCGCGGCGCCGGCTGGAACGTCATCAAGGTCATCTGGGGCCGCGACTGGGACCCGCTGCTCGCGCAGGACGTCGACGGCGTGCTCGTCAACCAGATGAACACCACCCCGGACGGGCAGTTCCAGACCTTCTCCGTGGAGTCCGGCGACTACATCCGGGAGAAGTTCTTCGGCGCCGACCCGCGGCTGCGCAAGATCGTCCAGCATCTGTCGGACGACGAACTGCGCAAGCTGTCGCGCGGCGGGCACGACTACCGCAAGGTGTACGCGGCGTTCAAGGCGGCCCGCGAGCACGTCGGGCAGCCGACCGTGATCCTCGCGCACACCATCAAGGGCTGGACGCTCGGCTCCGACTTCGAGGCCCGCAACGCCACGCACCAGATGAAGAAGCTCACCAAGGCCGAGCTGAAGGAGTTCCGGGACCGGCTCTACCTGGACATCCCCGACTCGGCGCTGGAGGCGCCGCTGCCGCCCTACTACCACCCGGGCGAGGACTCCGACGAGATCCAGTACATGCGCGAGCGCCGCGCCGCGCTCGGCGGGTTCCTGCCGAAGCGGGTCGTGCGGGCCAAGCCGCTCAAGCTGCCCGGCGACGCCGTCTACAGCGAGATGAAGAAGGGCTCCGGCAAGCAGAACGTCGCGACGACCATGGCGTTCGTCCGGCTGCTCAAGGACCTGATCAAGGACGAGAACATCGGCGCCCGGTTCGTGCCGATCGCCCCGGACGAGTACCGCACGTTCGGGATGGACTCGCTGTTCCCCACGTCCAAGATCTACTCCCCGCACGGGCAGACGTACGAGGCGGTGGACCGCAAGCTGCTGCTGTCGTACAAGGAGTCCGAGAGCGGCCAGATGCTGCACGAGGGCATCAGCGAGGCCGGCTCGATGGCGTCCACGATCGCGGCGGGCACCGCGTACGCCACGCACGGCGAGCACATGATCCCGGTGTACATCTTCTACTCGATGTTCGGGTTCCAGCGGACCGGCGACCAGATGTGGGCGCTCGGCGACCAGATGGGCCGCGGGTTCCTGCTCGGCGCCACCGCCGGCCGCACCACGCTCACCGGCGAGGGCCTGCAGCACGCCGACGGCCACTCCCCGCTGCTCGCGGCGTCCAACCCGGCCTGCGTCCACTACGACCCGGCATGGGCGTTCGAACTGGGCCACATCGTCCGGGACGCGCTGCGCCGCATGTACGGGTCGTCGGAGGAGCACCCGGACGGCGAGGACGTCTTCTACTACCTCACCGTCTACAACGAGCCGTACCAGCAGCCCGCCGAGCCCGCGGACCTCGATGTCGACGGCCTGCTCAGGGGCCTGTACCGGTACCGGGCCGCCCCGCAGATCGATTCTCGCAACGGCGAGCCGCCGCGGGCGCAGATCCTCGCGTCCGGCGTCGGCGGCCGGTGGGCCCTGGAGGCGCAGCGGCTCCTCGCCGAGGACTGGGGCGTCGCCGCGGACGTGTGGTCGGCGACCTCGTGGAACGAACTGGCCCGCGAGGCCCGCGCGTGCGACGAGTGGAACATGCTGAACCCGGACGCCGAGCAGCGCATCCCGTACGTCACCCGGACGCTCGACAACGTCGCCGGGCCGATCGTCGCGGTATCGGACTTCACCCGCGCCGTGCCCGACCAGATCGCGCCCTGGGTGAACGCGGACTTCGCCTCGCTCGGCACCGACGGGTTCGGCTTCTCCGACACCCGCGCCGCCGCCCGCCGGTTCTTCCACGTGGACGCCGCGTCGATCGTCCTCGCGGTGCTCACCAGGCTCGCCCGGCACGGCGAGATCAAGCCGGAGGCGCTCCCGCGGGCGATCGAGCGCTACCGCCTGAACGCCCCGGTCAGCGAGGTCTTCGCGGGCGGCGTCGGCAGTCCCGAGAGCAACACCGGCGGAGACGCGTAGTTCATCGCGGTGATGTTCACCACGGTGATCGCGGAGGTGTAGGCCGCGATCACCCGCGCGGAAAGGGCCCCGAGTCGTCTCGGGGCCCTTTCCCGCGTTCCGGTTTCCGTGCGCCGGTCAGGGGGCCGCGGGGGTGAAGACGCCGAAGCGGTTGCCGGCGGGGTCTTCCAGGTAGGCGAACTTCAGGCCGCTGGAGGCCGTCGCGGCGGGCATGGCGACCTTGCCGCCGTGTTCCTCGGCCTGCGCGCAGGCGGCGTCGACGTCCTCGACCAGCACCAGGAACATGGCGTGGTTCTCCGCCGGGCCCGAGGTGTGGGCGATCCCGCCGCTCGGGCGGTCGGCGCCCGGGTAGCTGATGAGGTCGTAGCCGTCGTCGTCCGGGTCGAGCGCGAACCTCCAGCCGAACATGTCGCCGTAGAAGCGGCGGGCCTCCACCGGCGCATCGGCGCCGACCTGGAACCACGTGACGGTATTGAACGCGGGGACTGTCATGGCCCTCTCCTCTGCCTTCTCAAGCGGTGACGAGAACCAGCGTCGGCGAGGGGCACGACAGCCCTGTGTCGGTGTTTTCCAGGTTTTCTCACACGAGTTCGAGCGGGCGGACGACGTGGTCGGGCGGCGGCGGGCTCATGTCCTCGAAGCTGCGTTCCGGGGCGGGCTCGTCCAGCAGCGCGGCGCGGCGGACGCGGTCGATGCGGAACACCCGGGCGCCGTCGCGCAGGCGGCACCAGCCGATCAGGTACCAGCGCAGCGAGACGGCGGTGAACGCGACGGGTTCGACGTCGCGTTCGGTCTCGGCGCCGTCGGCGTCGACGTAGCCGAGCCGGACGACGCGGCGGGCGGACATGGCCTCCTCCAGGACGGCCGGGACGGAGGCGGGCTCGCCCGCGTCCGGCGGCGTCACGAAGCGGACCCGCTCGGCCAGTTCGCGGGCCGAGGCGCTGTCGGCCGCCGACATCGCCGCGACGATCTTGTGCAGGGCGGTGCGGGCGGCCCGGGAGTACGGCGAACCGCCCGCCCGGGACAGGGTGATCGCGACGGCCACGGCCTCGGCGGGCGTGAAGTTCATCGGCGGCAGCGTCCGGCTCTTGTCGAGGGTGTAGCCGCCGCCACGGCCCACATCCGCGTAGATCGGCACACCGGCCTGCTGGAGCGCGCCGATGTCGCGTTCGATCGTGCGGACGCTCACCTCGTACCGCGCGGCCAGCTCCCGCGCGCTGAGCCGGCGCGGCGCGCGGGCGCGCAGCTCCTCCACCAGTGCGTACAAGCGGTCGGTGCGGTTCACGCGCCGACCGTACGCGCCGGGTGCGACATTCCGGTCCCGGTCAGGACGCGCGGAGGAAAGCCGCTCATGACGGACGCGACGGTCGCCCCGCACGGGTGCCGGCAGGGGCGGGTGGCCGTCAGAGCTTGGAGCGTGTCCAGGCGACCAGGTCGCCGGCCGGGAGCGTGTTGACGATCCGGGACACAGGGACCCCGCACCGGGCGGCCCGCTCACAGCCGAAGGGCAGCCAGTCGAGCTGGCCCGGCGCGTGGGCGTCGGAGTCGATCGAGAAGCGGCAGCCCGCCTCGACGGCCAGGCGCAGCAGGCGCTTGGGCGGATCGAGGCGTTCCGGACGGGAGTTGATCTCGACGGCGACGTCGTAGGCGGCGCAGGCGTCGAAGACCAGGGCGGCGTCGAACTCCGATTCGGGGCGCAGGCCGCCGCGTTCGCCACCCGCCTTGACGATGCGCCCGGTGCAGTGGCCGAGGACGTCGACCCGCGGGTTCGCGATCGCGGCGACCATGCGCCTCGTCATCGCGACGCGGTCCATGCGGAGCTTGGAGTGGACGCTCGCGACGACGACGTCCAGCCGTTCCAGCAGGTCGGGGTCCTGGTCGAGGGTCCCGTCCTCCAGGATGTCGACCTCGATGCCCGTCAGGATGCGGAACGGCGCCAGGTCCTCGTTCAGCGACGCCACGATGTCGAGCTGGCGGCGGAGACGGTCCGCCGAGAGGCCGCCTGCGATCTTCAGGCGCGGCGAATGGTCGGTCAGCGCGAGGTATTCGTGGCCGAGGGAGCGGGCGGCCTCGGCCATCTCCTCGATCGGCGACCCGCCGTCCGACCAGTCGCTGTGGGTGTGCAGGTCGCCCTTCAGCGCGGCGCGCAGCGCGGCCGTGGACTCCTCCGGCGGCTCGCCCTCGGTCGCCTCCAGGCGCCGCAGGTAGACGGGGGTCTCGCCGCGCAGCGCCTCCTCGATGACCAGCGCGGTGACCTTGCCGATGCCGGGCAGGGCGGTCAGTGTGCCGGCACGGGCGCGGCCGGCGAGTTCGCCGGGGGAGGTCCGCTCGGCGAGGGCGGCGGCCGTGCGGAACGCCCGGACGCGGTAGGTCGGCTCCTGGGCGCGCTCCAGGAGGAACGCGATCCGGCGCAGCGCTTCGACGGGCTCCACGCCTCGCACCGTACCCGGGTCCGGCCGCACCCCGGTTCGACCAGGGCGTGGGGCGGGCCTGCTTCGGCGCGGACCCCGCCGGCCCGGCGAACCCCGGAAGGCCCACCACTCACGTTGGGTAACCTGCAAGGGTTGCACTCCGTGCCGAACCGGCCGGAATGGCTCATGGTGCGCATTCCGTGACCGACCGGCAGGTCGCACGGCCGTGCTCGCCGCGATCCGGGCCCTGGCCGCCCGGTTCGGACGCGGGCCGTCCCACCCGCACAAAGATCTTGGATGGTAGACATACCCACGATGCCGCCGCACCGCACGATTCCGGGGACACCCTCCCGGCGGCCGCGCCTCCGGCGGCTGCGGAAGGCTCTGGCCGGTACCGCGTCCATCGGCGTGATCATGATGACCACGGCCGGGACCGGCCACGCCGACCCCTACGCCGCGCCGGTCGCCGTCCCCACGATGGCGCCCTCGACGCTGGACGTCCGGTACACCGCCGAACGCCAGTCCATCGAGAAGGCCCTGAAGACGGCGCAGGCGGTCGGCGACGTCGACCGCGGGAAGGCGCTCGGGGCGTTCCTCCAGCCCGGACGCCGTTTCCTCTACTTCGACCCACGCGGCCGCGGGCGCGCCATCGAGGTCATCGGCGACCTCACCAGGGCACGGCGTGTCGCGGTGCTCGTCCCGGGTGCGGACACCACGCTGTCGGCGTTCGACAACCGCGGCGACAAACCGTGGTCGACACCGGGGGGCGGCGCGCGCGCCGTCTACGCACAGGCTGGTTCCATGTCGCCGAGCCCGGGGCTGGCGGTCGTCGCCTGGCTCGGATATGCGGCGCCCAAGACGTTCAGCAGTGACGTCCTCACAGATGAACGAGCCTCCGAAGGCGCCGGGCAGTTGAGTCGCTTCCTGAAGGGCGTTCATCGAGTCAACCCCGGCGCGAGCGTGAGTCTGCTCTGCCACAGCTACGGATCGGTGGTCTGCAGCCGTGCCGCATTGGACAGCCACCACAGCGCGGCCTGGCGGAAGGTCACCGACATCGCCCTCTACGGCAGTCCAGGGACGACGGCACTATCGGCCTCCAAGCTGAGCAGCACGGCCCGTATCTGGGCGGGACGGGGGTCCACGGACTGGATGGAGGACGTCCCCCACGTGCGCATCTTCGGGCTCGGGCTCGGTGCGGACCCGGTGTCGTCCTCGTTCGGCGCGCGGGTCTTCGACGCCGGTTCCGGCGGCCACAGCGACTACCTCGCCCCCGGCTCGACCTCCCTGCGCAACCTCACCGGCATCGCGCTCGGCGGTGTCGCAGGCGTCACACCCGGCTGACTCTTTCGCCACTTGAGGCCGGGTCACCTTGGGGTGATGGCACTCTGGGGTGGTGAACAGCGCGAACGAGGCCGAAATCCGCGAGCAGACCACCCGGCGCCTGGAGAAGGCGATGGGGACGTTCGGCACCGCGGCCCTGAGCAGCATGGAGGAGCAGCTCCCCTGGTTCCGGCGGATGCCCGCCGACCAGCGCTCCTGGATCGGACTCGTCGCCCAGGCCGGCATAGCCGCGTTCGTCGAATGGTTCAAGAACAACGAGAAGACGCGCCCGGCCATCGCCGGCGAGGTGTTCGGCACCGCGCCCCGCGAACTGCTGCGCTCCATCAAGCTGCACCACACCATCGACATGGTCCGCGTCATCATCGAGGTGGTGGAGACCCGGCTGGACGAACTGGCCGCGCCCGGTGGCGAGGCCCAGCTCCGCGAGGCCATCCTCCGCTACACGCGGGACGTGGCGTTCGGCGCCGCCCAGGTCTACGCGCGCGCCGCCGAGACACGCGCCGCTTGGGACGCCCGGCTGGAAGCCCTCGTCGTCAACGCGGTGCTCCGCGGCGAGGTCGATGACGGCATGCACTCCTGGGCCGCCGCCCTCGGCTGGAGCTCCAAGCCCGTCACCGTCATCGCCGGCTTCACCCCGGAGGACGAGGAGCCCGAGGTCACCATCGACCAGATGCAACGAGCCTCACGCCGCGCGCGCGCCGACGTGCTGGCCGGCGTCCAAGGGCACCGCGTCATCGTCATCGTGGGCGGCGACACCGACCCCATGGAGGCGGCCCGGCCCATCGCCGCCAAGTGCGGGCCCGGACCCGTCGTCGTCGGCCCGCAGGTCACCGACCTCTACGGCTCCACACACTCGGCGAAGGCCGCCGTCGCCGGGCTGCGCGCCGCCACCGGATGGCCGGACGCGCCCCGCCCCGTCCAGGCGACCGAACTGCTCCCCGAACGCGCTCTCGACGGCGACGAGGACGCACGCCGCTACCTGGTCGAAAGCGTCTACAACCCGATGCTCGCCGCCGGCGCCCCCCTCCTCGACACGCTCACCACCTACCTCGAACAGGGCTCGTCGCTGGAGGCCACGGCGCGGCTGCTGTTCGTCCATCCCAACACCGTCCGCTACCGTCTCCGCCGCGTCACCGAACTGACCGGCCTGGCCCCCACCGACGGCCGCAACGCCTTCACCCTCCGGATCGCCCTGGTCCTCGGCCGTTTCGAGACCCGCTCCGCCTACGGATGACGGATTGGCAGGTGTGCCGCCTCTGAGCGGCCGCATCTTGTAGGGGTCGTACAAAGCGTTCGGACAAAGTTCGTGGTGATCGGTATCGAGTCCACGCGGCATTGACGGCAGGCTGGACGCTGTGATTCTCCTCGCATCGCCCGGCCAGGGCGCCCAGACCCCAGGCTTTCTGCAGCCATGGCTAGAGATACCCGGAGTCGCCGACCGCCTCGCCTGGTGGTCTGCGGTCACCGGGATCGACCTGGTCAGGTACGGGACCGAGGCGGACGCCGAGGAGATTCGCGACACCGCCATCGCCCAGCCGCTGCTGGTCGCCGCCGCGCTCGCCGCCTACGAGGTCCTCTACGGGGAGACGGTGCCGGGCGCGGTCGCCGGGCACAGCGTCGGTGAACTGGCCGCCGCCGCGATCGCCGGGGTGCTGTCCCCGGAGGCCGCGCTGGTCCTCGTCCGGGAGCGGGGACGGGCGATGGCCGAGGCCGCCGCGATCACCGAGACCGGCATGACCGCGGTCCTCGGCGGGGATCCCGAGGAGGTCCTCACCGTGATCGACAAGCACGGGCTCACCCCCGCGAACGTCAACGGCGCCGGCCAGATCGTCGCCGCCGGGACGATGGAACGGCTTGCGGCGTTCGCCGACGAACCGCCCGCGAAGGCGCGGCTCCGTCCGCTGTCGGTCGCGGGCGCGTTCCACACCGAGCACATGGAGCCCGCGGTCGAGACGCTCCGCCGGCTCGCGGCCGGCGCCCCCGTCGCCGACCCGAGGACGAAGCTGCTGCAGAACCGCGACGGCGCCGTGGTCGAGGACGGACGCGACTTCGTGGCACGGCTCGTCGACCAGGTCAGCGCCCCCGTCCGCTGGGACTCGTGCATGGCCGCCATGCGGGACCTCGGCGTCACCGCGATCATCGAGCTGCCGCCCGCCGGGACGCTGACCGGCCTCGCCCGCCGCGAGCTGAAGGGCGTCGAGCTGGTCGCCCTCAAGACCCCCGCGGACCTCGACAAGGCCCGCGAGCTGATCAAGGCGGACGCGGCATGAGCGCCGCGCTCCAGATCCCCCAGGCGACCGCCGGCGCCCGCATCCTGGCGTTCGGGGACTACCGTCCGGCCCGCATCGTCACCAACGACGAGCTGGCCGGGATGGTCGACACCAACGACGAGTGGATCCGCAGCCGCGTCGGCATCTCCGAGCGCCGCATCGCGGGTGAGGACGAGGGCGTCGTCGAACTCGGCGTGCACGCGGGCGGCAAGGCCCTCGCCAACAGCGGCCTCGCCCCGTCCGACATCGACCTCGTGATCCTCGCGACGTGCTCGGCGGAGTCGCCGATGCCGTGCAACGCCACGATCGTCGCGCACCGCCTCGGCATCGACGCGCCCGGCGCGTTCGACCTCAACGCCGCCTGCGCCGGCTTCTGCTACGCCCTCGCCACCGCCAGCGCCGCCGTCCGCGCCGGCAGCGCCCGCAACGTGCTGGTGATCGGGTCGGAGAAGATGTCCCAGTGGGTCGACTGGACCGACCGCTCCACCTGCATCATCTTCGCCGACGGAGCGGGCGCGGCGGTCGTCACCGGCAGCGACTCCCCCGGCATCGGCCCGGTCGTGTGGGGCAGCGCCGGCGACAAGGCCGACAAGATCATCATTGATGACCGGCACTCGTTCATCCGGCAGGAGGGGCAGGCGGTGTTCCGCTGGGCCACCACCGCGATCGCCCCGGTCGCGCTCCAGGCGTGCGAGCGCGCCGGGATCAAGCCGGAGGACCTCGCCGCCGTCGTCCCGCACCAGGCCAACCTGCGCATCATCGAGGCCATCGCCCGCAAGATGAAGGCCACCAACGCCATCGTGGCCGACGACATCGTGCACTCGGGCAACACTTCGGGAGCCTCCATCCCGC
Organism: Actinomadura formosensis NBRC 14204; assembly: GCF_001552155.1. Lineage (GTDB taxonomy): Bacteria > Actinomycetota > Actinomycetes > Streptosporangiales > Streptosporangiaceae > Spirillospora > Spirillospora formosensis. Next base: position 35,327 of record NZ_BCQQ01000067.1, read on the forward strand.
TGGCCCTGTCCCGCATGATCGAGCGCGGCGACGTACCGTCCGGTGCCCCGGCCCTGCTGGTCGGATTCGGCGCCGGACTGTCCTACGCTGCCCAAGTCATCCAGATCCCGTAGGCCGTCACGCCTGCTCGCAGGCTCTGGACCAACCCACCGAAGGAGAACGCAGAACCATGGCAGTCGCCACCGAACAGCAGATCCTGGACGGCCTCGCCGAGATCATCGACGACATCGTCGGCATCGACAAGGCCGAGGTGACCCCGGAGAAGAACTTCATCGACGACCTCGACATCGACTCGCTGTCGATGGTGGAGATCGCCGTGGCCGCCCAGGACCAGTTCGGCGTCGAGATCCCCGACGACGAGCTGCGCAACCTGAAGACGGTCCAGGACGTCATCAACTTCGTCCAGAAACTCCAGAGCTAGAACCGCGGGTCCGGCGCGCCGCCGACCGGCGGCGGCGTGCCGGACCTCCACACCTCACAGTCCGCAAGGAGCATCCACCATGAGCCAGAGCCAGACCAGAGTCGTTGTGACGGGTCTCGGTGCAACGACCCCTCTCGGCGGAGACCTCCCGTCGACCTGGTCCGCCCTGCTCGCCGGCGAGTCCGGAGTCCGCAAGCTGGACTGGGAGGACGTCGAGAACCTGCCGGTCCGCTTCGCCGGGACGCTGAAGGTCCAGCCGTCCGAGGTGATGCCGAAGCAGATACTGCGCCGCCTCGACCGCAACCAGGCGATCGCGCTGATCTCCGCACGCGAGGCGTGGACGGACGCCGGGTTCGCCCCGTCCACCGGCGGCAAGCCGCAGAAGGGCATGGAGCGGGCCGGCGTGGACGGCGGCTTCGTCGTGGACGGCGAGCGCCTCGGCGTCGTGTTCTCCAGCGGCATCGGCGGCCTGCACACCGCGCTCAACAGCTACGACGTGTACAAGGAGAAGGGCTGGGCGCGGGTCTCGCCCTTCACCGTCCCGATGCTGATGCCGAACGGCGCGTCCGGGCACGTCGGCATCGAGTTCGGCGCGATGGCCGGCTCGCACGCCCTGGTCAGCGCCTGCGCGTCCAGCGGTGAGGCCGTCGGCTACGCCATCGACATGATCCGCGCGGGCCGCGCCGACGTCGTGATCTGCGGCGGCACCGAATCGTGCATCCACCCGCTGCAGATGGCGTCGTTCGGTTCCATGCGCGCGATGTCGACCCGCAACGACGAGCCGGAGCGCGCGTCCCGGCCCTACGACAAGAACCGCGACGGGTTCGTCCTCGGCGAGGGCGCCGCCGCGATGATCCTGGAGTCGGAGGAGCACGCCCGCGCCCGCGGCGCCCGGATCCACGGCATCGCGGCCGGCTGCGGCTACTCCGGCGACGCCTACGACATCGTGCTGCCCGACCCGTCCGGCGCCGGGCAGGCCAAGGCGATGCAGCGCGCCCTCAAGGACGCCGGGCTGGAGCCCGCCGACATCGTGCACATCAACGCGCACGCCACCTCCACCCCCGCCGGCGACGTGGCCGAACTCGCCTCGATCAAGGCGGGCCTCGGCGAGGAGGCCGCCCGCCAGGTCGCCATCACCGCCACCAAGTCGATGACCGGGCACCTGCTCGGCGGCGCCGGCGCGCTGGAGTCGGTCTTCACGATCCTCGCGCTGAAGGAGGGCCTCATCCCCTTCGTCGCCAACCTGGAGGACATCGACGACGAGGCCGACCTGGACATCGTGCGGGACGAGCCGCGCAAGCTCCCGGACGGCCCCGCCGCGGCGCTCAACAACTCGTTCGGCTTCGGCGGCCACAATGTCTCGGTCGCCTTCCAGCGCGCCCTCTGACCGTCCGGCGCACGCGAACGGCCCGGCAGGCCTCTCGGCCTGCCGGGCCGTTTCTCGTTGTCCCGCGGCGGGCGCCCGGCGCGTGGAACGCGGCCGGGGGCGGCCGTGCGGCCGCCGGCCCGCAGCGCGCTCGCGGGG
>NZ_BCQQ01000068.1 GCF_001552155.1 Actinomadura formosensis NBRC 14204
GGTCGGCCGCCGGGTCGGGCCCGGTCCCGGCGCCGCCCGGACCGCCGGCCAGCAGCGCCGCCAGGTCGCCGGCCGCCGGGAAGTAGTTCCACAGGCCGTCGCTGCAGACCAGCAGCGTGCCGGGGCCCGCGGGCCGGAACGTCGCGACGTGCGGGCGGACCTCCCCGGCGTCCACGCCCAGCCACGCGGTGATGACGTGCGCGTTCGGGTGCGCCTCCGCCTCCGCCTCGGTCAGCGAGCCCTCGGCGACCATGAACGCGGCCCACGAGTCGTCCTCGGTGAGCCGGCGGGACGGGCCCAGCTCGGCCATGTCGCCGGTGCTGACCTCGGCGGCGCCCGCGCCGGTCTCGTCGGCCGCCGGGCCCGATGCCCCGTTCTCGCCGGGGCCGGCCGCGCCGTCCGCGGACAGCCAGTAGGCGCGGCTGTCGCCGACCCAGCCGACGGTGACGGCCCCGCCGCGCGTCACCGCGGACACGTACGTGCACGACGGTGCGTCGGACGGGGACGTGGCCAGCGCGGCGACGGCCGCCGCCGCCGCCAGCGCGGCGTGCCGGGTGGCGTCCTCGGGGTCCTCACCGGCGTCGAGCCGCGCCGCCAGCTCGGCGGCGCCGACGTCGGCGGCCGCGCGGGACGCCTGCTCGGGACGCTGCGACGATCCGACGCCGTCGGACACCACGGCCGCGATCCCGGTGGCGTGGGCGGTGAGGGCGAGCGCGTCCTCGTTGCGGCTGTAGCGGCGGCCGCGGTCGCTGGCGCCCGCCGCCACCACCGGCCGGCCGCCGGCACCGCCGGGGGCGGGCAGCTCGATCTCGACGTGGTCGCGTTCGGCGGGCTGGCGCAGCCCGCAGCGCTCGCAGTAGCCGTCCGCGTCGATCGCGGCCCCGCCACAGCCGGTGCACGGCCGCGCCGCCGCCCGCTGCCGCGCGGACGGCGGCTCCTGCTCGATCGCCTCGTCCGGGCGGCCCGCCCCGGACGAGGCCGCGGACGGCGCGTCGGTGAGGCGGTGCCCGCACTCCTCGCAGAAGACCTCCTCCGGGTACACGAGCTCGCCGCAGGCGGGACAGGAGAGTTCGGCCGCCTTGATGTGATCGGCGGTGGTGCGGTCGGCGGCCGCCTGGTCGGTTCCGGCGTGGTCGGTGCCGGTCTGGTCGTCGGTCACAGCAGCGTCCTCGGGCGTACGGCGTTGGCGGAGTCGACGAGCCGGCGGCACTCGTCCCGGTCACGGGTGCGGCGCGCCAGCTCCCGGTACGTCGCCTCCAGCAGGCGGCGCAGCGAGGTCTCGGTGAGCGGCGCGCCGAGCAGCGACCCGCCCTGCGTGCCGCCCGCCGCGGCGGACCCGCCGAGGAGCCAGTCGAGCGCGGCCTCCAGCACCTCGGCGGCGAGCCGGTCGCGGCGCTCGGCGTCCAGGTCCAGGGCGGCGAGCCGGTCACCGGCGGCGACCAGCTCGGCGGCCGTCAGTTCCGCGGGCGGACGGCCGCGCACCGCGGTCGCCACCGCCGCCACCTGCGCGGGCACGTACCGGATGGAGATCTTCGGCACCGAGTCGAGCGCGGCGACGGCCGCGCCCCGGTCACCCGCCGCGAGATGCACACGGGCCAGGCCGAACGCCGCGTTGATGTAGTTCTGGTCGGTGCGCCACACCGTCTCGTACAGGCGGATCGCCTCGGCCGGCGCCGTGGACTCCCGGCAGTAGGCGAGCCCCAGCCTGGGCGCCGGCTCGCCGGGCAGCAGCCCGTACAGCCGGTCGAAGAGCGGCTCGGCGTCGGCCACGCGGCCCCGCGCCAGCAGTGCGACCGCGCGGTACCAGCCGATCCGCCAGTCGCCGGGACGTTCGGTGGCGAGCTCGTCGAGCAGCCGGTCCACCTCCTCGGCCGCGCCCAGCTCGATCTTGATGCGGGCGAGCGCCAGCCGGACCTCCGGGGTGCGCGCCGGCGCGCTCGCCGCCGCCTCCGCGGCCTGCGCGGGCTCCAGCGCGGACAGCCCGGACACGAACCCGGCGGCGGGGTCGGTGCCGTCCACCAGCGGCACCGGCAGCGCCGCCGCGGCCGCCTCCGGCGGGACGGGCGGCAGCGCCTGCTCGCCGGCCGCCTCGCCCGTCCGCGTGGTGAACCGCTCCGGGCCGAACAGCCCGGACGGGGCGGGACGCGGCGTGCCGTCCCCGGCGGCGAGCACCTCGCGCAGCACGCCGGTGAGCTGCTCGGCCATCTCCGCCGCGTCCTGGAACCGCTGCGCCGGGTCACGGTGCGTCGCGCGGCGCAGGAACCGGTCGTAGGACTCGAACCGCCGCAGGACCGGGACGTCCGAGCGCGGCGGCAGCGAGTCGACGAACGTCCTGGTGTAGCCGCGGAACGGGAAGCTCAGCACGGCCAGCGCGCGGCCGACCGTGTACAGGTCGGAGGAGACGGACGGCCCGTCGGCGGCGATCTCCGGCGCCTGGTAGCCGACCGTGCCGTAGATGGCGCCGTCGGGGTCGGCCAGCCGGCGGACGCCGCCGAGGTCGATCAGCCGCAGCTGCTCCTCGGACTGGATCACGTTGTCCGGCTTGAAGTCGCAGTACACCAGGCCCTGCGCGTGCAGGTACTCGAACGCCCGCAGCACCTCCAGCCCGTAGGCGATGGCCTGCGCGAGCGGCAGGTGCTTCTCGCCGGGCGGCTGCGGCTGGCGGAGCAGGATGTCCTTCAGCGACTCCCCGCCGACGTACTCCATGACGATGTAGCCGTCGCCGCCGTGCTGGACGAAGTTGTAGATCTTGACGATGTTGGGGTGCTCGACCTCGGCGAGGTAGGCGCGCTCGGCCGCCGCCGCGGCCATGGCGTCGGCGTCCCCGCTGTCCAGCAGGCCCTTCAGCACCACCCAGCGATCGCTGACGTTGCGGTCCTTGGCCAGGTAGATCCAGCCGAGGCCGCCGTGGGCGAGGCAGCCCAGCACGCCGTACTGCCCGCCGACCAGGTCGCCCGGGCTGAGCTTCGGGGTGAAGGAGAACCGGGCACCGCACTTGGGGCAGAAGCCCTCGGTCCGGCCGGGCCGGTCGCCGCGGCCCCGGCCGACGGGCTCGCCGCAACTGCTGCAGAACCGCTTGGCCTCGGCGACCTGCGGGTCGCTCATCACCGCGCCGGCGGGGTCCCGGTAGGGGACGCGCGGCACCTCGACCAGACCGGCGCCGAGCATGCCGCGGCGGCCGGACGAGCGCGACGACCCGGTGCGGGTGCTGCCCGTCCGGGTGCTGCCGGTCGGGGTGCTGCCGGTCGTGGCGGCCGACGCGACGCGGGAGGTGTGCGCGGGCGGCGAGCCGCAGACGTCGCAGTAGCCGTCCATGACCGTCCCGGGGCAGCCGGCCTGCCCGCATCCGTCGTCCGGCTGCTCGGCGGGCGGACGCGGCGCCGGCACGCCCGGCGCGGTGCCCGGTGCGATGCTCGCCGGGGGGCTGCCGCAGATGTCGCAGTAGCCGTCCGAGATCGTCCCGCCGCAGCCCGGCTGCATGCACGCGTCAGGCGCGGACGGTGCCGCGGTACCGGGCGAGGCTGCCACGCCGCATAGGACGCAGTAGCCGCCGTCGACGGTTCCGCCGCAGCCCGGCTCGGCGCACTGGCTCATCGTTCCGCTCCCTTCGTCCGCGACATGATGGCCCGCTGGTACTCCGACAGCGTCACGGTCGCGCGCCGCAGGTCGCAAGGGGAGGTCCACAGCAGCTCGCGGGCCTGCTCGTAGATCCGGGCCAGTTCGGCGTCCTCGGCGTGGCCGAGCCGGGCGGCCTTCACCCGGTAGGCCGCCAGCCGGCCGCGCAGTTCCTCGCGGCGGTCCAGCAGCCCGCGGATCACGCCCGCGGTCTCGCGGGCCTGCTCCAGCGCCGTGGCGGCGGCGCGTTCCAGGCCGGCGACCCGTTCGGCCAGATCGTGCCAGCCGCGGCGCGCCGGCGCGCCGGCCCCGCCGACCGCGGCGAGCCGGTCGGCGAGGCTCGCCGACCGCTCGGGCAGCTCGGGCAGCACCGGGGAGGCGATCTTGGCGAGCACCTCGTCCCGGACCGCGCGCGCCTCCGCCTCCGCCTCGCGCAGCAGGTCCAGGACGGCGCCGACACCGCGGATCCTGTCGGCGAACCCGTCGCGCAGCCGCTCCGCCTCCGCCAGCCGCCGGCGCACCCCGGCGAGGCCGGTGAGGACCGCGTCCAGCCGCGCGGTGTCGGCACGGCCGTCCCGCGCGAGGGCCAGCGGGTCGCCGCGCACGGCGGCCGCGACGGCCTCCAGCTCGTCGCGGAGACGTTCGAACTCCGGGTCCGTCCCGCCGAGGGATTCGAGCAGTTCCCCGGCGGCCCGCCGCTCGGCCTCCACCTCCGCGAGCCGGGACAGCAGCGTCGACCAGACCGTGTCCAGTGCCGCGACCGACCGGGCGACCCCCTCGTACAGCGCCGTCATCCGGTCGACCGCCGCCCGCAGCGTGAGCCGCTCGCCGGACGGGACGGCCAGCAGCGTCCGCCGCTCCAGCGGGACCTCGGTGACGGGCAGCTCCACCGACGGGCCGGTGAGCAGCCGGGTCAGCTCCACGAGCTGCGCCTGCCCGGGCCTGGGGTGGCGGGCCCGCAGGCCGGCGGCCGCGTCGACCGCGCGCCCGTACAGGTCGAACAGCGTCCAGAGGGACGTCGTGCGGGACCGCACGTCGGACTGTACGCGCCGCGTCTCCCCATCGAGTACCGCTCCGTCCAGTAACTGGTACCCCTGGTGGGCCTCCAGTTCGAGCAGCGCGCCGCCGATGCGCTCCTTCTCGTCCTGGAGCCGTGCCAGCGCCCGGTCGGCCTCCTCACGGCTCATCGGGGGGCCGCCCACGCGCGCGTCACTCAACGCCGGTCCACGCTTGGCCCATGTCCGCCCCTGATTCCCCCGGATGGAGCACGTTTCGGGGCCTCAGTGTTCCGCATGCACGGCCGCCTTCTCAACCGCGGAGCGATCACCGGTCCCCGGCGTCCGCGCCCTGCGTCACGCGACGCGATCCGGCCGCGCCTCGGGCCTGCAAAATGTCGGTGTTCGAACGTATCATCGAAGTATGGCGAACGTTGTGACGCACCTCCAGACCGCGCCCACCGAGCCGGCCCCGCTCACCGCGGCCGAGATCGCCGCCCTCGCGCTCTCCCTCGCGCACCTCGGCACCGGCCCGCAGGCCACGACAGCCCGCCGTGCCCTGCACACCCTCCTCGACGCCGCCCCCCACGACGACGTCGTCACCACCACCCTCGCCACCCTCACCACGCCGCTCGACACCGCCACGTCCGACCGCGCCCGCGTGATCGCCGCCGCCATCACCGACCACCGCGTCGTCCGGCTCTGCTACGGTGACGCCGGCGCCAACGTCACCATCCGCGAGGTAGAACCCGTCACCTGCCTCGTCCACCGCGACCACTGGTACCTCGTCGGCTGGTGCCGCATGCGGCGCGGCATCCGCGCCTTCCGCTTCGACCGCATCCTCGCCGTCGAGTCCACCGGGCTGCGCGCCCGTCCCCGCCGCGCCGAGCGCTACCTCCCGTTCCAGCGGAAGGCGGGCTGACCGCCGCGCAGCAGACGGCCCACGGTGCGGCCGACGTGTTCGCCCGCGCCGTGGGCCAGGCGCCGCAGCGGGGTGCGCAACGGGTCGGCGGCCTGTTCGGCACGGAGGACGTCGATGATGTCCTGGACGGACTTGCGGACCAGGTCGCGCACCTCCGACATCGCCGCGTCGTCGTCCGCGTGGCCCGCCCAAGGCGTGGTGTCGATCGGCTCGCCGAAGCCGAAGTAGAGGCGCTCGGGACGCGGGATCGGCGTGAGACCGAGGCCGCGCGAGACCGGCGGCAGCAGGTCGTCGCGCTTGCCGCGTTCACCCATCACCACACGTCCCAGCGCCCGGGCGGGGGCGAGAAGGCGGCTGTCGGACTCCAGGAGCGGGGTGAACATCTCCTCCACGCCGACCGACCCGAACGGGACGATCGGGCAGCCCGCCTCCACGGCGAGCCGGGCGAAGCCGAGCCGGCCGTCCCACTGCAGCCGGTACCGGTCGTGGCGGGCGCGGGTGGCCTCCCGGGCGCCGCCGGGGAACACGACGACGATCTGCCCGGCCCGCAGGAGGGCGCGGCAGTTGGCGCGGGTGCCGTCGACGGAACCGCCCATGGTCATCAGCGACCGCCAGCCGGGCAGTTGCCAGTGCAGGTGGTCGGCCATCGAGCGGACCCAGACGCCGTGGCGGCGGTGGATCTCGAAGAAGATCAGCGGTGCGTCGACGATCCCGTAGACGGTGTGGTTGCCCGAGAGGAGCGCGGGCCCCCGCCGGGGGACGTTCTCCAGCCCGTGGAAGACGGGCGACGTCCACGCGCGCCACGGTTCGAGCGCCATGTCCGCCGCGCGGATCAGGTGCTCGGGCGGTGGGGTCCAGTCGATGGGGGAGGCCATGTACGCAGCGTAAACGGGGACCGGTCATGCCTCCGCCATGAGATCTGCGTGCGGTTCACGGGCGGGGCCGGCGCCCGTCAGACCGCCACCGTGCACTCGACGGCGCCGGCCACGACGGCCTTGATGTCGTGGGTCCGGGTGTAGGCGGCGCGCTGGAACCGGGCGCCGTTGCCGCGTTCGAGGAGGCGGCGCAGAAGGAGGGTGACCGATTCGAGGTCGCCCGACCGTTCGAGTGCGGGGGAGAGGTGGTCGAGCAGCGCGGTGACGACCAGGCGGGCGGGGGCGGCGCGGCGGGTGCACGGGTGGACGAGGTCGTCGCGCAGCCCGGAGCGGCCGGCCCGCCACATCGCCAGCCGTATCAGGTCGGTCCGCACCCGGTCGGGCGGCTCCCCGGCGTGCCAGGCCCCGGCGGCGGTGTCGACCAGCGCCCGGACGAACGCGGCCATCAGCACGGCGTCGTCGGCGTCCAGGCACACGTCCGGCACCCGGATCTCCACGGTCGGGTAGCGCCGGGACAGCCGGGCGTCGAAGTAGATCATGCCCTGGTCGAGGAGCGCGCCGGTCGCGAGCAGCGCCTCGACCGTCGCCCGGTACGCCTTCGCCGAACCGAACAGCTCGGTCGGGCCGCTGGACGGCCAGCGGCTCCACACCTGGTGCCGCCAGCTGTCGTAGCCGGTGTCGGCGCCCTGCCAGAACGGCGAGTTCGCACTGAGCGCGAGCAGCGGCGGCAGCCACGGCCGGATGCGGTCCAGGACGGCGACGCCCTCGTCCGGGGACTCGATGCCGACGTGCACGTGGCAGCCGCAGGTGAGCTGCTCGTCGGCGGTGCGCCCGTAGGCGTCCGCCATCCGCAGGTAGCGGTGCGACGGGGTGAGCGATGGGCGGACACACGCCGGGGACGTGGCGAGCGCGGCCACGGCGGTACCGACCCCCGCCGCCGACTGGGCCGCCGCCAGCCGCGCGGACCGGATGTGGTCGGACAGTTCGCCGAGCGACGTGCAGACGGGGGTGGCCGTTTCCAACTGCTCGCGCTGGAACTCGGTCTCCAGCGGTTTCGACCGCCCGCCGCCCGCCAGGAACACTTCGTCATGGCACTGCGCGTAACGGATGACGGATCCGGACACCGCCTGCGGGGCGCCGTTCGCCGGGTCGACGAGGAGGAGCTCCTCCTCCACCCCGAACGTGCGCGGACCTGTGTGAACGGTCACGAGGGTGTCCTTCCCCGTGAGTGCACCGATGTGCGTCCGGGACGGGAATCGTCCCGGTCGAAGGGCCGTGCCCGCAACGCGCCCGTCCGCGATCGAGCGCTTGGCCGAAAGCTGGACGTGGACGTTGCCTGTTTCGCTGAGCCACCCGGCGAGCGGTGTCCCCGTCTCCTGGCAGCGGACGAGGTGGAGCAGGGGCCGACCTTGCTGATCATGAGCCCGGCCGACCTGCTTCAGAAGGTCAGAGCCGGTCGATCTCCGTCAGATCGATGTCGATGTCGAACGGCACCGTGAGCTTGAGCCGGTCGTGGTGAACGCCGGTCGCGACATAGGTCTTGGTGGCCACGTCAAGCTCGAAGACACAGACCATGGGGCGCCCGCCGGTGTTCTCCACGCGCCAGAAGTGAGGAATGCCGGCCTCGGCGTAGAGTTGCGGCTTGCGTTCTCTGTCTCGTATCGCGGATTCTTGCGAGACGACCTCGATGGCGAGGAGGACGTACTCGGGCTCGTATGAAGTTTGGTCCCGTCCGGTGATGCCCTTGGCATCCAGGACGAGGACGTCGGGCTCCGGCCGCTGGCGATCGGCCAACGTGACCGTCATCTCTCGACGAACACGCAGGCCATCGGGTAGCTGCCGACGCAGGGCGCTCTCAAGGAGCGAGACCGTCAGCATGTGGAAGTCGGCTTGGGGGCTCACGAGGATGATGCTGCCATCGATCAACTCTGCGTGAGATGGCAATTGCGGAAGGTGGTCGAGATCTTCTGCCTTGAAGCCCTCCGGCGGAGGAAGGAGCCACCCGGGCACGGGCGGGTCATGGCGGTGCTCTTCCGCCTGGCCGTTGTCCGTGGAGTGCTGGACGTAAGGCGCCCGCTCAGGGTCTGGCATGTCGTCCACTGGCAGTGCCCTCATGGTGTCCTCCCAGGCGAACGGGTTCTCAGCCACTTCGTCTTGCCCTAGGCGAGCCTACCAACTGAGCCGGTTCCGTATTGGCTAAGTCACGGATCGTAAGCCGGTCAGGGGCGTTCCCAGCGGACGGAGCTCAACGCCAGCAGCGCGACGTGGAACGAGACGCAGGACTCCACGTCGTCGAGATCGGCGTCGAGGACGCGTTCTATACGGCGCAGGCGTTCATAGAAGGCGGGACGGGAAAGGTGGGCCTGCTGGGCGGCGACGGCCTTGTTGCGCCCCGACTCCAGATACAGCTCCAGGATGCGGGTCAGGTCGCTGCCCCGCTGGGCGTCGTACTCCAGCAGCGGCCCCAGCTCGCGCTCGACGAACGTCTGGACGCGGGCGTCGTCGCGCAGCAGATGGAGAAGCCCGCGAAGGCGCAGGTCGGGGAGCCGGTAGAACAGCCGGGCGCCGGAACCGCGGGCGGCGACGTCGGCGACCTGCTCGGCCTCCAGGAACGACCGCCGGACGTCCTGGATCGTCTCCACCACCGACCCGGCGGCCATGACGGTGCCGCCGGACTGGTTGCGGATGCGGGTGGCGACCTCGGTGAGCGCCGTCTCCGCGTCGGCGCGGGCGGGCAGCGAGGCGAGCACGCCGACGCGGGCGTGCGGTCCGCCCTCGTCCAGCACCCCGACGAGCGCCGCGAGGCGGGCGTCCTTGCAGGCCGCGGCGGCCGTCTCGGCGAGCGCGGACAGCTCGCCGACCGGCGGCGCCGCCGTGCCGGGCCCGCGATGCCGGAGCACCACGCCGAGCAGCCGCCGCCCGGACAGCGGCACGCCGAGCGCGCGGGCGCGGGCCGCGGCCTCCTGCGGGTCGGAGTAGGCGTGCGCGAGGATGCGGGCGATGATCGTCCCGTGCGCCTGGCGCTCGACGCTTTCGGCGTGCCGGTCCAGCAGCCGGCCGAGGGCGAGGGTGGTGGCGGCCCGCTCGATCAGCACGGTGTCGCGCGGTGACGGCGGCGAGCCGAGGACGATGATCAGCCGGCCCCAGTCCTCGCCGCGCGCGCCGACCATGGTCACCAGCCAGCCGGAGGTCGGGTCGTAGCCGGTGCGGCGGCCCGGCCGGACGGCGCGCGAGCGGGTCTCCCACGCCGACAGCAGCTCCGCCGGGTCGGCGCCGCCGGCGTCGGCGGCGAGGACCTGGTGCGCGAGGTTCTCCAGCACGACGGGATGCCCGCCGAGCGCGGCGACCTGCCGGACGACCTCGTCGGTGGAGGCGCCCTCGACCGACAGCTGCGTGAAGATCTCGTGGAGCCGCTCGGACGCGCGCAGCTCGGCGAACTGGTCCTGCACGATCCGCGCGTGCACGGATTCGGTGATGTCCACGAACGCGGGCTCGTGCGCGAGGACGATCACCGGGAGGCCGTGGTCCTCGGCGGCGGTGGTCAACGCGGACGGCAGGACGCTGGCGTAGCGCCGGCCCAGCTCGATCATCAGCCCGCTGACCCCGACCTCGGCGAGGTCGGCGATGTAGGCGCGCAGCCGCTCCGGCTCGTCCGGCAGCGCGATCCCGGTCGTCAGGACGAGCTCACCGCCGTGCAGCAGGTGCGCGATGTCGGTGACCTCGGCGACGTGCACCCAGCGGACGCGGTTGCCGGTGCGGTCCGCGCCCGCGACGACGTGCGGCTGGCCGCGGCGGACCGCGTCGAGCTGGAGGACGTCGTCGACAGTGGGCAGCATTGCTCGCGATGATATCCGGACGCGGTGCCGGCGGTGCTGATCGCGTCGTTGCAGGAGGTCAGCCGCCAGCAGACCGTTAACGGGAGGCGCCCGGTCGTGACACTCTGCGGGTGGCCCGGGCCGTCCGGGCGGCCGAGACTTGAGTCATGTCGGAACACGCGAACCTGCTCCGGCGCCACAGGGCGGTCATGCCGTCGTGGATGGCGCTCAACTACACGGACCCCATCGAGATCGTCGGCGGCAAGGGCGCCCGCGTGACCGACGCCGAGGGGAACGTCTACCTCGACTTCTTCACGGGCATCCTCACGAACATGCTCGGCTACGACGTCCCCGAGGTGCGCGACGCGGTGGAGCGGCAGCTCGCCACCGGGGTCGTGCACACCTCCACCGCGTACCTGCTGCGCGGGCAGATCGAGCTGGCCGAGAAGATCGCCCGGCTGTCCGGCATCCCGGACGCGAAGGTCTTCTTCGCCAACTCCGGCACGGAGGCGAACGAGACGGCGCTGCTGCTGGCCGCGTACGCGCGGCGCAGCGACCAGGTCCTGGCGATGCGGCAGAGCTACCACGGCCGGTCGTTCGCCGCGGCGGGCGTCACCGGCAACCGGGCCTGGACGAACCTGTCGTTCTCGCCGCTGGACGTCCACTTCCTGCACGGCGCCGACCGGCACCTCCCGCAGTTCGCCGGCATGTCCGACGAGCAGTACATCGACGCGTGCGCGCAGGACCTGCGGCACGTGCTCGCCACCGCGACCGGTCCCGACGTCGCCGCGCTCATCGCCGAGCCGATCCAGGGCGTCGGCGGCTTCACGATGCCTCCGGACGGGCTGTTCGCCGCGTACAAGAGCGTCCTGGACGAGTCCGGCATCCTGCTCATCTCCGATGAGGTCCAGACCGGCTGGGGACGGACGGGCCAGGGCTTCTGGGGCATCCAGAACCACGGTGTGACCCCGGACATGATGACGTTCGCCAAGGGGCTCGGGAACGGCTTCGCGGTCGGCGGCGTCGTCGCGCGCGGCGACCTGATGGACGCGCTGCCCGCGCTCGGGATCTCCACGTTCGGCGGCAACCCGGTCTCGATGGCCGCCGCGAACGCGACGCTCGACTACGTCCTGGACCACGACCTGCAGGCCAACGCGGCGAAGCAGGGCGCGAAGATCATCGGCGGCCTGCGCGGTGCCGCCGGGCGGCTGCCGGTGGTGAAGGACGTCCGCGGCAAGGGCCTGATGTTCGCGGTCGAGCTGGCCGATCCGGGCACCGGTGAGCCGAGCCCGCCGCTCGCCGCCGCGGTGATGGAGGCGGCCCGCGAGCGGGGGCTGCTGATCGGCAAGGGCGGCCTGGACGGCAACGTGGTGCGCATGGCGCCGCCGATGACCCTGACCGACGCCGAGGCCGCGGAGGGGCTCGGCATCCTGATCGCATCTCTTGAGACGGTGAACGGGGAAGCCGCATGAGCCGGCACGTCACGCACTGGATCGGCGGCAAGCCGTTCGACGGGGAGGCGGCGCGGCGCGGCGACGTCTACGAGCCCGCGTCGGGGCGGCTCGCCGGGACGGTCGACTTCGCCGGCCGGGCCGAGGTCGACGCGGCGGTGGCCGCGGCGAAGGCCGCGTTCCCCGGCTGGCGGGACGCCTCGCTCTCGCAGCGCGCCAAGGTGCTGTTCCGGTACCGCGAGCTGGTCAGCGCGCACCGGGACGAGCTCGCGCGGCTCATCTCCGCCGAGCACGGCAAGGTGATCTCGGACGCGGCCGGCGAGGTGGCCCGCGGCCTGGAGGTCGCCGAGTTCGCCTGCGGCATCCCGCACCTGCTCAAGGGCGGGTTCTCGGAGAACGTGTCCACGCGGGTGGACGCCTACTCGATCCTGCAGCCGCTCGGCGTGACCGCCGGGATCACCCCGTTCAACTTCCCGGTGATGGTGCCGATGTGGATGTTCCCGGTGGCGATCGCGTGCGGGAACACGTTCGTCCTCAAGCCGTCGGAGAAGGACCCGTCCGCGTCGGTCCGGCTGGCGGAGCTGTGGGCCGAGGCCGGCCTGCCGGACGGGGTGTTCAACGTCGTCCACGGCGACAAGGCCGCGGTGGACGGGCTGCTGCACCACCCCGACGTCAAGGCCGTCAGCTTCGTCGGCTCCACGCCGATCGCGCGGTACATCTACGCGACGGCGGCGGCGAACGGCAAGCGGGTGCAGGCGCTCGGCGGTGCCAAGAACCACATGCTGGTGCTGCCGGACGCCGACCTCGACCTCGCCGCGGACGCCGCCGTGTCGGCGGGATTCGGCTCGGCGGGGGAGCGGTGCATGGCGATCTCCGTCGTCGTGGCCGTCGACCCGGTCGGGGACGAGCTGATGGCCAAGATCCGCGAGCGGGTCGCCAGGCTCAAGGTCGGTCCGGGTGACCACCCCGAGTCGGAGATGGGCCCGCTCGTCACGCGGGCGCACCGCGACAAGGTCGCGTCCTACCTGGACGGCGGCGTCGCGCAGGGCGCCACCCTCGCGATCGACGGACGCGACCCGGACGTCCTCGGCGGCGCGGGCGGCGGATTCTGGCTCGGCCCGACCGTCCTCGACCACGTCACCCCCGAGATGGACGCCTATAAGGACGAGATCTTCGGCCCGGTGCTGTCGGTCGTGCGCGCCGGCTCCTACGAGGCGGGCATGGAGCTGATCGCCGCCAACCCGTACGGCAACGGCACCGCGATCTTCACCAACGACGGCGGGGCGGCGCGTCGCTTCCAGAACGAGGTGGAGGTCGGCATGGTCGGGGTGAACGTGCCGATCCCGGTGCCGATGGCGTACTACTCGTTCGGCGGCTGGAAGGACTCGCTGTTCGGCGACAGCCACGCCCATGGCATGGAGGGCGTCCACTTCTATACCCGCACCAAGGCCGTCACCGCGCGCTGGCTTGATCCCAGCCACGGCGGTGTGAACCTCGGCTTCCCCACCAACGGCTGACAAAGCGGACATACGGCCGGCGGCCCCAGGCTGCCGGCCGTATGCCCGGGTCGCCGGCTTTGTTTGGGAATTTCCCACCACCGCCGTTCTTGGTCGTCAATTTTCGTCGCGCGGAAATAGTGACGGCACCCATTGACGGGCTCTGTGCCGGGCGACACAATCTCACTGTCTCAATTAATTGAGGCGAAATTGAAAGTCAGGGTGCGCAGTCAGGGAGTCGCGCTATGGCCGCAGGCGACCACGCCGCAGAGGTGGACGCGCTCGGAAGGCGATTTCCGGGCTGGACCATTTGGTTCGGCCTGTTCACCGGCCATTGGTGGGCCCTGCCGCCCAAGGGCCGCGATGTGGGCGACCTCGTCGAGGCCGACACCCCGCAGCGGCTCATCGCACGGATCGAGGTGGTCAAGCACGCCGCCCCGAGGCGGCCGCCGGCCGATGGGCCGGCTTCGGGTGACGGCCCCGCGCGGCCGTCCCGCGACACCCGGCAGGACGCGCGGCGTCCCTCGAACCTCCTCCGTCTCGAGGGCGTCACACCGCCGCCGTTCGGCCGGGGACCGGTGATCGCGTGGCCGGGCAGCACCGCAGGATGATCCGCTGTTCCCCACCCTCGCCACGCCCGCCGGTGCCGCCGCGGTCCCGGGCAGGACGGCAGCCCGCGCCATATCCCTCTCCAGCAACCTCCGTGTATGGCGCGGACGCCAGCACCCGCCGTCCCCCGGGGCCCCGGCGGTTTCTCCGTTGACGACCCGGCCGTAAAGTCTCAGGAAATGGTGGGGCAATGGTCATGGGGTTCTTACCTTCAAGAAAGATTGCGCGGGCGGGCCCGGGGGCCGTTCTTCGGTAATTGGCCGCCGCTGCGTCGTCTGCCGGAGGAAAAATTCCCGGAGACCGTCGATTGAATCGCGCCCGCCCGCCCGGACGGCGGGAATGGCGGTGTGGACGCTCCGCGGGAAACCGGCTCCGGGCGGGTGCGGGCCGCCCGGCCGCGCCGGAGACGCTACGCTGCGCCGACGGGCCCGTTCACGAGGAGGAGGGCCCTGGGCACGGATCGGGAGCGACATGCGGTGGACGGCCACGGCACGGGTCAAGGCGGCGGCGGCCCTGGTGGCGGCCGCGGCGCTCGCCGCGGCGGGCCTCGCCGCCTGCAGCGAGGACGCGGACGTGCCCGCCGGCGTCGCCAAGGTGGCGAGCACCCTCGGCCCCGGTGAGGGGATGCTCAACCTCCTCACCCTCCCCGGCTCCATCGAGAGCGGCGACACCGACCCGCGCGTCGACTGGGTCACCCCGTTCCAGGAGCGCACCGGCTGCAAGGTCGGCCTCAAGGTCGTCAAGACGCCCGAGGAGATGGCCGACCTCATGCGCGACCGGGACCGCCGCTACGACGGCGTCGCCGCGCCGCCCGAGGTCGCCGGGCGGCTGGTCACCGAGAAGCAGGTCGCCCCCGTCAACACCGACCTCGTGGACGGCTACAAGAAGCTGGAGCCGAAACTCCGCGGGCTGCTGGAGCGCGAGGGCAAGCACTACGGCATCCCGTACGTATGGGGTTCCAACCTGCTCATGTTCGACACCCGGACGGTCCCGCCGCCGGCGAGCTGGGCCGCCATCTTCGAGCCCGGGCAGGCCCGCCGGTACTCCGGGAAGCTGATCATGCGGGACAGCCCGCTCGCCATCGCCGAGGCCGCGCTCTACCTGAAGGGCCGGGAGCGCAAGCTCAAGATCCGCGACCCGTACTCGCTGACGCCGAAGCAGCTCGCCGCCGCCGGGCGCGTGCTGGCGAAGCAGCGCCCCTACGTCGGCGAGTACTGGGACCTGCCCGCCGACGCGATCAGCGCGTTCGCGGGGCAGCGGGCCGTGCTCGGCCAGGCGTGGCCCTACCAGGTGGACGTGCTGACCCGCGCGGGCCGGGCCGTCCGGGGCGTCATCCCGTCCGAGGGCGTGACCGGCTGGCTGGACGCGTGGATGATCGGCGCCCGCGTCCAGCACCCGAACTGCATGTACCAGTGGTTGCAGTGGACCGCGTCGCCGGACGTCCAGCAGCAGGTCGCCGAGTGGACCGGTGTGGCGCCCGCGAACCCGCAGGCGTGCTCGGGCGACCGGCTGAGGTCCGGCTTCTGCGCCGCTTACCACGTCGGCGACCGCGACTACATTAACAAGATCATCTTCGCGCACGCGCCGGCGAAGGCGTGCGGCGGCGAGTCGAAGAAGAACGACTGCACCGATTACGCGGAGTGGACGAGGACCTGGATCGAGGCGACGCATCCGCAGGCGGGCGGGCAGCCGAAGGCGAAGCCCTGACGGCCTGGGAGGTCTCTCCGGCGCGCCCGGCCGCCCCCAGCCGGGCGCGCCTGCCGGGTGGTCCCGGGCTTCCCCCCGAATGCCCGGGTCACCCCTCTCCCTGGAGAGACCTCCACGGCGGCGGGAGTCGGGCCCGCCGCCCTCGCCGGCGCCGGCCCCCCGACCGGCCCGCCGGCGTCCGTGCGCGACTCCCCGAGGCCCCGCCGTAGGCGGGGTACCGGCGGGGCGGGTGCGCAGTCGGCGCACGCGAACACCCCGGACGAGTCCGGCAGGCGGCCGGCGCGGACGCGCGGCCGGGGCCACTTCTTGCGGCGGACGACGCACGCGTCACCCGGGAACCGGGCCGTGCCCAGCCCGCCCGGGTCCACGACCGGCTCGCCCGTCTGGCCCATTCCCATCCCCCTGGAGGGAGTCGCTTCACGTGACTCCTTTATAGGTGGGGCCGGGTGTTGTCACCGTTACCAAAAGTGAAAAGGGCGGCAAAGGCTGTCATGTCGGCCGCCTGATCACCGGGGGGCGGCCCTAGCCGGCTCCTCGGCCACCGCGACTGCCGCAACCGCCTCGACCAGGGGCTTTGCAGACCAGGGTTATGCGACCACGGGCTGGGTGCTTTGCAGTGCTTTGGCGGTGTTGTGCGTACAAAGGAGACATGTCGGCACGGAACGTCGGTTCTCCGCACGTCCGGCCGCACAGGCCCCGCTCCGCACGGGCTCGCGGGACACCGGCCGCGGTGAGCGCGCTCGGTTCCCTGCTGGTGGCCGCGGTGGTCGTGGCGGCCGCCGTGCTCCACCTGCTCGCCGGAGTCCAGCACACCGGTGTGCTCCTGCTCGTCACGGCCGTGCTCTGCGTGGTCGCCGTCGCGCTCGCCTCCTGGGGCGTCCGGCACGCGGTCGCGCGGGCGCTGGAGCCGGTCGACCGGCTCCAGGCGGAGATGGCGGAGCTCGGTGACACCGATCTGAGCCGCCGCGTCGGCGTCCCGCCCGCCGGGGACGGCGCCGAGCAGCTGGCCGGCCGCGTCAACGAGCTGCTCGGCCGGCTGGAGAACGCGGCCGAGCAGCGGCGCGCGTTCATCGCCGGCGCCTCGCACGAGCTGCGCACGCCGCTGACCGGCCTGCGCACCCGCATCGAGCTGGCCCTCCTGGACGACCCCGCCGACAGCGACCTCGTCGACAACCTGAGGCGCGCCCTGGGCGACGCCGAGCGCCTGCACCAGATCGTCGACGACCTCCTCGTCCTCGCCCGGCTCGACTCCGGCGACCCGCCGGCCGGCGAGCGGCTGGATCTCGGGGCCCTGGTGGAGAGGGAGGTGGCCCGGCAGCTGCCGCCCATCCCGGTGAGCGTCAAGGCGGAGACGGGCGTCATGGTCACGGGCAGCGGGGTGCGGCTCGGCCGCGTCCTGGTCAACCTGCTCGCCAACGCCCAGCGCTACGCCGCCGCGCGGATCGAGGTCGCGGTGCGCGCCGAGGACGGCGAGGCCGTGGTCGAGGTGTACGACGACGGCCCCGGCATCCCACCCGCCGACCGCGAGCGCGTCTTCGAGCGCTTCGCCCGCCTCGACTCGGCCCGCAGCCGCGACAAGGGCGGCAGCGGCCTCGGCCTCCCGATCGCGCGGCAGATCGCCGTGGCCCACGGCGGACGCCTCTACATCGCCGACGGCCCCTACGGCGCCCGCCTCGTCCTCCGCCTTCCCCTTGCGCGCTGACCCGGCGGACCGCGGCCACGAGGGGAGGCCGGGCGGGCCGATGACCGACAATGGAGCGGTGAACTCTCCCTCTCACCACGACGCGTCCGCCCGTGAGGTGGTCGTCCTCGGCTCCACCGGTTCGATCGGCACCCAGGCGCTGGAGGTGATCCGCCGCAACCCCGGCCGGTTCCGGGTGACCGGGCTCGCCGCCGGCGGCGGCCGGGTCGGCCTGCTGGCCGAGCAGGCGCTGGAGTTCCGGCCCGAGATCGTCGCGGTGGCGAAGGCGTCCGCCGCGCAGGAGCTCCAGCTCGCCTTCTACGCCGAGGCCAAGCGGCGCGGCTACGCCTCCGGCGACTACGCCATCCCGAAGATCGTCGCGGGTCCGGACGCGGTCGCCGAGGTCGCCGCCTGGCAGTGCGACGTGGTCCTGAACGGGGTGACCGGCGCGCTCGGCCTGGCCTCGACGCTGGCCGCACTGGACGCCGGGCGGACCCTCGCCCTCGCCAACAAGGAGTCGCTGATCGTCGGCGGCCCGCTCGTCAAGGAGCGGGCACGGCCGGGGCAGATCGTCCCGGTGGACTCCGAGCATTCGGCGCTGGCCCAGTGCCTGCGCGGCGGCCGCGCCGAGGAGGTGCGGCGGCTCGTGCTGACCGCGAGCGGCGGCCCGTTCCGCGGCCGGAGCCGCGCCGAGCTGTCCGGTGTCACGCCCGAGCAGGCGCTGAACCATCCGACGTGGGACATGGGGCCCGTCATCACCATCAACTCCGCGACCCTGGTCAACAAGGGGCTGGAGGTCATCGAGGCGCATCTGCTGTTCGACGTCCCGATGGACCGGATCGAGGTCATGGTGCACCCGCAGTCGGTCATCCACTCGATGGTCGAGTTCGTCGACGGCTCCACGCTCGCGCAGACCAGCCCGCCCGACATGCGGCTGCCGATCGCGCTCGGCATCGACTGGCCGGGCCGGGTCCCGGACGCGGCCCCCGGCCTCGACTGGACCAAGGCCCACACGTGGGAGCTGTTCCCGCTCGACGACGCGGCGTTCCCCGCCGTCGCGCTGGCGCGGCACGCCGGTGAGCTGGGCGGGACCGTCCCGGCCGTTTACAACGCCGCGAACGAGGAATGTGTGGACGCGTTCCGCGCGGGACGGCTCCCGTTCCTCGGGATCGTCGACACGGTCGCGCGGGTGGTGCAGGAGCACGGTTCGGGTACGCCCGGGGAGCTGACGGTGGACGACGTCCTCGCGGCCGACGGGTGGGCGCGGGCCAGGAGCAGGGAACTGACCGGAACCGACTGACCCCGGGCACCCCGGGATCGAGCCCAAGGGGACCTGGATGGCCTTCTTCCTGGGCGCGGTGGCGTTCGTCATCGCGCTGCTCGCGTCGGTGATGCTGCACGAGGGCGGCCACCTGCTCACCGCCAAGCGGTTCGGGATGAAGGCCACGCAGTACTTCGTGGGTTTCGGGCCGACCCTGTGGTCGATGCGCCGGGGTGAGACCGAGTACGGGGTGAAGGCGATCCCGCTCGGCGGCTTCGTCAAGATCGTCGGCTATACCCCGCTGGAGAAGATCGATCCGGCGGACCGGGATCGCGCGTTCTACCGGCAGCCCGCCGGCCGTCGCGCGGTCGTCATCGGGTCGGGTGTCGTCGCCAACTTCGTGTTCGCGTTCGTGCTGCTCATGGTGATGGCCATGACCGTCGGCGAGCCGCGGCCCGGCACGGTGACCAACACGGTCGACAAGGTCACGACCTGCGTGCCGGCCGGGCTGCGGGGCGGCTGCGGCGGTGACCGTCCGCCCTCCCCGGCGACGCGGGCGGGGCTGCGGGCCGGTGACCGCGTCGTCGTGTTCAACGGCACGCCGATCTCCGGCTGGGACCAGCTCACCGGGGCGATCGACAAGACGAAGCCGGGTGAGACGGTGAAAGTGGTCGTCCAGCGGCCGGGTACGGGCGGGCAGGTCACGCTGCCGGTCACGCTCGCGGACGTGGAGGGGCGGCCGTTCATCGGCATCTCCGCGAAGGTCGTCGGCGGCGGCTACGACCGGGCCGGGCCGCTGGACGCGGCGGCGTTCGCCGCGCGCGGCATCGGCCGGACGATCCAGGGCATCGGCAAGGTCGCGGCGGACCTGCCGTCCGCGGTACCGAAGCTGTTCTCACCCGCCCGGGAGAGCACGCCCGGCGGCCAGGTCGGCAGCGTGGTCGGCGCGACCGAGGTGTCCGGGCAGATCTTCTCGTCCCAGAGTTCCGCCCGGGACAAGCTCGCCCTGTACCTGTCGCTGGTCGTGTCGGTGAACATCTTCCTGGGCGCGGTCAACGTCCTGCCCCTGCTTCCGCTGGACGGGGGGCACCTCGCCGTGGTCGCGTACGAGCGGCTGCGCGCGGGCGTCAACCGGATCCGGGGACGGCCGGATCCGGGCACGGTCGACATGACCAAGCTGCTACCGCTGACGTACCTGGTGGTCCTGTTGCTCGTGGGGTTCGGGGTGCTGCTGATCCTCGCCGACCTGTTCAACCCGCTCCGGCTACCGGGATGACGCGCGATGTTCGCGCAATGGAGTCGTATGGTCCCGGTCTTCGTCACCGGGTGCCGTCAAGACGGCCGCCCGTGGCGCTTAGGCTTTGTACCGGGGCCGCGAGTAAGAGGAGAGGGATGAGCGTTTCACTGGGAATGCCGGGTGTCCGCGGGGACGACGACGAGCAGAGGGCGCAGGGGCTGAGCGTGCCCCGCCGCGCGTCCCGGCGGATCATGGTCGGGAACGTTCCGGTCGGGGGTGATGCGCCGGTGTCGGTGCAGTCGATGACCACGACGCTGACCGCCGATGTGAACGCCACGCTGCAGCAGATCGCGGAGTTGACCGCGGCGGGGTGTCAGATCGTGCGGGTGGCGGTGCCGTCGCAGGACGACGCCGACGCGTTGCCGGCGATCGCGCGCAAGTCTCCGATCCCGGTCATCGCCGACATCCACTTCCAGCCCAAGTACGTGTTCGCGGCGATCGAGGCGGGTTGTGCGGCGGTGCGGGTCAATCCCGGCAACATCAAGAAGTTCGATGACAGGGTGGGGGAGATCGCGCGGGCGGCTTCGGATGCGGGGGTGCCGATCCGGATCGGGGTGAACGCCGGGTCGCTGGACAGGCGGTTGCTGGAAAAGCACGGCAGGGCCACTCCCGAGGCGCTGGTGGAGTCGGCGCTGTGGGAGTGCTCGCTGTTCGAGGAGCACGGTTTCGGCGACATCAAGATCTCGGTCAAGCACAACGATCCGGTGGTGATGATCGAGGCGTACCGGCGGCTGGCGGCGGCGTGTGATTATCCGCTGCATCTGGGGGTGACCGAGGCGGGGCCGGCGTTCCAGGGGACGGTGAAGTCGGCGGTGGCGTTCGGTGCGCTGCTGAGCGAGGGGATCGGGGACACCGTCCGGGTGTCGTTGTCGGCGCCGCCGGTGGAGGAGGTGAAGGTCGGTATCGCGATCCTGGAGTCGCTGGGGTTGCGTGAGCGGGGTCTGGAGATCGTGTCGTGTCCGTCGTGCGGGCGGGCGCAGGTGGATGTGTACACGCTGGCCGAGCAGGTCACCGCGGGGTTGAAGGACTTCCCGGTGCCGCTGCGGGTGGCGGTGATGGGTTGTGTGGTGAACGGTCCGGGTGAGGCGCGGGAGGCCGATCTGGGGGTGGCGTCGGGCAACGGCAAGGGCCAGATCTTCGTCAAGGGGAAGGTCGTCAAGACCGTTCCGGAGGCGCAGATCGTCGAGACGCTGATCGAGGAGGCCATGCGCATCGCCGAGGAGATGGGCATCGAGATCGGCGAGGACGGCTCGGTGAGCGGGCCGGGGGCCGACGTCGTGGTCGGCTGACCGGCGACGAGCCTGCGCCATGGCGCACAGGGCCCCGGGTGTGAACCCGGGGCCTTTTCGTGTGTGCGCAAAGGTCGCGTGAAGGTGCGCCCTTTTTGCAGCTCCGGGACCGGAACGTCCGGGGTTGTCACAGAGTTCCGCTGATCTTGTCACGATTCGGCATCCACTTGTGAGGGCCCCTGTCCTGGCGCACGCCGAAAACGCCACAATCTCCTGTCGTTTACCCGGATGCCTGACTCAACGGAGTCGGCACGATAGGGGGATATGTGAAGAGGATCGTTGTCATGGCCGCAGTGGCCGGGCTCGGTCTCACCGGTCTGGGCGCCACAAGCGCGCAGGCCGCGGGCCCCTCCGCCGGAACGGCCGGAGGCTTCAATCCCGCCGCGCTGAACTGGCACGCCTGCCCCGCGGACTTCGTCCAGACGGTGCACGACTTCTACGACGCCCTGTACCCGGTCTCCAAGATCGTGCAGTGCGCCGAGCTGTCGGTGCCGCTCGACTACGCCAAGCCGAACGGCACGAAGATCACCCTCCAGCTCACCAAGACGCCCCACACCGGCGAGGGTGAGGCCAAGGGCGACATCGTCGTCAACCCGGGCGGACCGGGCGGCGGCGGCGCGCTGTTCGGGCCGCGCGTGTTCGCGCAGAACTCCGCCCCGATGCGCGAGGCCTACAACGTCATCGGGTTCGACCCGCGCGGCGTCGGCATGAGCGTCCCGGCCCTCAGCTGTGACCCGAACTACACCAACGCCCCGCGCCCCGACTACGGCACGGGTGACCGCAAGTCGGTCAGCACCTGGCTGAAGATCTCCAAGAACTACGCCGAGGCGTGCGGCAAGGCAGACAAGATCGGGCTGCTGAACCACATCAAGACGATCGACTCGGTCAACGACATCGAGTCGATCCGCCGGGCGCTCGGCAACAAGAAGCTCGACTACTACGGCGCCTCGTACGGGACCTACCTCGGTTCCACCTACGCCACCGTGTACCCGCGGAACGTCGGCAAGATGGTGCTGGACGGCAACGTCGGCCCGTCCGACGCCTGGTACCAGGCCAACCTGAACCAGGACGTCCAGTTCGACATCAACATCGAGTACTACTTCGGCTGGATCGCGAAGTACGACTCGGTGTACCACCTGGGCACCACCCAGAAGCAGGTCCGCGACTACTTCTACAAGCTGCGCCACGACCTCAAGTACAAGCCGGTCTACTACACCGACCCGGACAGCGGGCAGGCCCTCGCGGTCGGGCCGGACGAGCTGACCGACGTGATCCTGAACGCCGGCTACCGCCGCAGCCGGGCCATCTGGCACGGCTACGCCGCCGCCCTGTCGGCGTACAAGGCCGGCGACACCGCCACCTTCGCGCAGACCTTCGGCGCGCAGACCACCGGCGGCTCCGACGACAACGGCTTCGCCGTCTACCTGGGCGTGCAGTGCACCGACGTCCAGTGGCCGACGAAGTGGAGCAAGTGGCAGCGCGACAACGAGCGGATCAACCGCAAGCACCCGTTCGAGACGTGGGGCAACGCCTGGTACAACGCCCCGTGCCTGTACTGGCCCGCCAAGGCCGGCGAGCCGGTGAACATCGGCCACACCCGTGACCTGCCGCGCAACATCCTGATGTTCCAGTCGACCGCCGACGCGGCCACCCCGTACGAGGGCGCGCTGGACATGCAGCGCCGGCTCAAGGGCTCGCGCCTGGTCGTCCAGGACGGGGACCGGACGCACTGCATCGTGCACCGCGGCTCCGCCGAGGTCGACGCCTACTTCGACGCGTACTTCCTGCGGGGAGAGCGGCCGGAGAAGCGCACCGTGCACGTCCCGCAGCTCGGTGACCCGACCCCGCCGTCGCAGGCGTCCGCCCGGACGCTGAGCGGCACCCGGGTGCCGGACGCCGCGCGCCTGGAGGCGGACGTCATCCGCTGACCGGCGCCGGACGGCCTGTCCTGAGGGCCCCGGGGAGCGATCCCCGGGGCCCTTCGGCGTCCCGGCCCGGGACGCGCCGCGACATCACGAAGTTCCACGGAAATTGTCACGATTTCGCATCCAGTCACCCAGTGCTCTGCCGTCATAAGCGACATAACCGTCACAATCTCCACGCAATCCGCATCCGTTTGTATCGGCGTGGCTCCCCTCTCCGGCCCAATGGGGCGTCGGAGCCGCCGATCTGAGGGGGTCTAGTGAAGAAGATCGTTCTCGTCACGACCGCGGCGGTCGTGGCGGCGGGGGGCGGCACCGTGGCCGCCGTCTCCGCGAGCGCGGACGCCGGCCGGGCCGGCGCCGCCACGGTCGCGGCCCAGAGCATCGACTGGGGCAAGTGCGAGGTCAGCGGTCCGAACGACCCGATGAACAAGGCGCAGTGCGCCGAGGTCGAGGTGCCGCTCGACTACAGCCGGCCCAACGGCCGCAAGATCTCCATCGCGGTGTCGCGCTTCAAGCACACCGACGAGAAGAACTACCAGGGCGTCCTGTTCGTGAACCCCGGCGGCCCGGGCGGCTCCGGCCTGCGCTACGCGCCGGCCCTCGCCCGCTGGATGGGCGGCGTCGGCCACGCGGACGTCGCGGCCAAGTACGACATCATCGGCTTCGACCCCCGCGGCGTCGGGTCCAGCAAGCCCGCGCTGACCTGCGACCCGAACGTCAACGACCCGATCCGGCCGGACTACGTCCCGCGCTCGGCGAAGCAGGAGCGGGCCTGGATCGCCAAGTCGAAGAAGTACGCGCAGGACTGCGCGAAGAACTTCGGCTGGATGCTGCCGCACATGCGCACCACCGACGCCGCCCGCGACGTCGACTCGATCCGCGCGGCCCTCGGCCAGCAGAAGATCAGCTGGTACGGCTTCTCCTACGGCACCTACTTCGGCGCCACCTACGCCACGCTCTTCCCTGGCCGCGTGCAGCGGATGGTGCTGGACGGCAACGTCAACCCCAAGACGGTCTGGTACGACGCCCAGCTGGAGCAGGACAAGGCGTTCGAGCACAACATCCGGGCCTGGTTCGCCTGGATGGCCAAGTACGACTCGATCTACCACCTCGGCACGTCCGAGAAGGCCGTCCGCGCCACCTACTACAAGGCGCTCGACGGGGCCAGGAAGTCCCCCATCGGCGGCAAGATCGGCCCGGCCGAGCTGACCGACATCGTGCTCAGCGCCGGGTACAACACCGGCTACTACATCCCGTTCGCGCAGGCGCTCTCGGCGTGGGTCAACGCCAAGGACCCGTCCGGCCTGCTCGACTGGCTCAACACCGGCGGCCAGGACAACGACTTCGCCGTCTACAACGCCGTCCAGGCGGCGGACGCCCGCTGGCCCCGCAACTGGAGCAAGTGGCACCACGACGCGGCCGAGCTCTACCGGCAGGGCTACAAGTTCGAGACGTGGGGCAATGTCTGGTTCAACGCCCCGGTCGCGTTCTGGCCCTTCCAGGGCGGCCCCGCGTTCAAGCTGAAGGGCGCCAAGGGCCTGCCGGGCATGCTGCTCGTCCAGTCCACGGAGGACGGGGCCACGCCGGTCGTGGGCGGGCTGGAGATGCACAAGGTCTTCCCGTCCTCGCGGCTGGTGTTCGAGGTCGGCGGCAAGACCCACGCCAACACGCTCAACGGCAACGCGTGCCTGGACGACAAGGTCGCGGCGTACCTCGACACCGGCGCGCTGCCGGCGAGCCGCCGCGGCCCGGACGCCTACTGCAAGGCCGTCCCGGCGCTGAACGACCCGGACCCGACGGGCATGACGATGAAGGCCGCCCGCGCCACCACGGGCAAGGACCTTCCGGTCGGACGTCCGTAGGACTTCCCTAGCACGCCGTTCCGTGGCGTGTCCGTCCCCCGCCGGGACGGGCACGCCACGGTTCGTTTGTGCGGTCTCGCCCGGGACCGCCGTTATCGAACCCGCGGGGGTGTCCGGCAGCCGGACCGCATAGGCTTGGGCTCGTGGAGCTTTCAGTGGTGAGGGCCGACCGGGGGCCGTTCCCGTCCCGGGGCCGGTAGCCATGCGCATGCTGGGCTCGATGCCGGTGCGCGTGCTGGACGATCGGTACCGGGCCGAGGCCCTCGCGATCCTGGACGCCGACCCGGTGTCCAACGTGTTCGTCAGCTCGCGCGTGCACGCCGCGGGCCTCGACCCGCGGCGTCTCGGCGCCCAGATGTGGGGTTACCTGCGTGACGGGCGGCTCGTCTCGCTGTGCTATTCCGGTGCCAATCTCATCCCGGTCGCGGCCGGGCCGGAGGCGGTCCGCGCGTTCGCCGAGCGGGCCCAGGCGCAGGGGCGGCGCTGCTCGTCCATCGTCGGGCCCGCCGGCGCGGTGGGGGAGCTGTGGGAGATCCTCGCGCCGTACTGGGGGCCGCCGCGGGCCGTCCGCGCGTCCCAGCCGGTGATGGCCACCTCCGCCGTCTCCGGCGTGCCGGCCGATCCGCGTGTCCGGCGCGTCAGGATGGAGGAGTTCGACATCGTCTACCCGGCCTGCGTCGCGATGTTCACCGAAGAGGTCGGGGTGTCGCCGAACGCCGGTGACGGCGGCGTCCTCTACCGGGCCCGCGTCGCCGAGCTGATCCGCGACGGCCGCGCGTTCGCCCGGATCGAGGACGGCCGCGTCATGTTCAAGGCGGAGATCGGCGCCGTCACCCCGCGGGCCTGCCAGGTGCAGGGCGTGTGGGTGCCGCCCGACCTGCGCGGCCGGAGACTGTCGGAGACCGGGATGTCCGCGGTGGTGCGGGAGGCGCTGCGCAGTATCGCGCCGATCGTCTCGCTGTACGTCAACGACTACAACACGCGGGCACGCGCGGCCTACCGGCGGGTCGGATTCAGCGAGCAGGGTTCTTTCATGTCGATCCTCTTCTGACCTGCGTCCGGCTTGTCGCTGCGTGCCCGATCTGCCCCGATCACCTGATTTGATCTTGCCGGACGGGTACCATCCCGCCGTGGAGTTCGCCGGGGCACTGCGGCAGGCGATCCAGGCGAGCGGGCTGACCCTGGAACGGATACGCCACCGCCTCGGCCGGCGGGGGCTGACCGTCAGCGTGGCCACCCTCAGTTACTGGCAGCGGGGTCGCAGCCGGCCCCGCTCACGCACCGTCGTGGTCGTGCTGGAGGAGATCCTCCAGGTGCCGCCGGGCACGCTCACCGACCTGCTGGACGATCCCGCCCCCAGCACGGCGCCCGGCCGGAGCACGGCCGGACGCGGCGGGCTCACCGGGCCTCCCGGCGCCGGGGAGCGGGGCCGCACGGTGCGCGAGCTGTGGCCCGACCCCGAACGCTACGCCTGCCTGGTCGGGCAGCTCGACCGCTCCGGGGACCACCGGCTCGAACGGCTCAGCATCCACGACGTGTACCGGCTGGACGGGACGCGCGGCTGCTGGACGCTGTCGGTCCGCACCGTCCTGCGCGCCGCGGGCGACGACATCGACCGGGTGGTGTGCGTCCACCGGACGGGCGGCGACCAGGCGGGCGGCGACCAGGCGGGCAGGGCCGGCGGCGGGACGGGCGGGCTCGCGGCCGTGCGGTACTGCCGGCCCGGCCGCATCCGCGCCGAGGGCGGGCTGATGGCGTTCGAGCTCGTCTTCGACCGGGTGCTGTCCACAGGGGACACGGCGGTCGTCGAATACGAGGTGGGGCCGGTCGGGGAATCCCCGCCCGACAGCTACGACCGGCGCTTCTCCCATCCCGTCCACGACTACGTGGCGATCATCCAGTTCGACGGCGACCGGCTGCCCGCCCGCTGCTACGGTTTCACCGCGGAAAGCTCGCAGGCCCCGCGGCAGCGGCTCGGCGAACTGTGGGTCGGCACGTCCGGCAGCGCGAACCTCGCGGTCGGCGCGGTCCGGCGCGGCATCGTCGGCATCGAATGGGAGTGGCATTGACCGGCATCGGCGCTGGGGCGCCGTTGCGGGGCTCGCCTGTTGGCATCGGGGCCCGCGGGTTTTACAGTGAGCGCGGAAGTGGCAATTCCAATAGTCAAGGCCGTTTGGCGGGGGGCCGGCCGGAGTGGATCCGGGAGGCCGCAAGTGCAGAGTGTCGCAGAGGATGATCTTCTACAGGTCCTACAGTACGGTCCGTTCAACGTCGCCCTCCACGCCGCCATCCAGGCGCGTGGCCTCAGCCTCGACTCGCTGCGGCGCCGCCTTGAGGAACAGGGCATCGCCGTCAGCCTGTCCACGCTGAGCTACTGGCAGCGCGGGCGGACCAGGCCCGAACGCGCCGACTCGCTGCGCGCCGTCCGCGGCCTTGAGGTCATCCTCGAACTGCCGCGCCATTCGCTGCTGACGCTGCTCAAGCCCGCCACCGAGCGCACCGCCGGGCCGTGGCTGCCGGTGGAGGAGCTGTGCCCCGAGCCGGGCGTCCGCGACCTGCTGGACGAGATCGGTGACCGCGGGGAACGGCTGATCACCGGGCTCAGCCTGCACGACCAGTACCTCGTCGGCCGCCGCCGGGAACTGCGCGAGGTCCGGGTCCGCGCGGTGTTCCAGGCGCAGCAGCGCGGCGTCGACCGGTGGGTCGCCGTCTACCACCATCCGCAGGGCGTCCTGCCGTCGTCGCGGACGGTGCGCGGCTGCCGGTTCGGCCGGGTCCGGATGGACGAGTCGAGCGGGCTCATCGCCGCCGAGCTGCTGTTCGACCGGGCGCTCGGCCGCGGTGAGACGTACCTGCTGGAGTACGGCTTCGGGTTCGAGGAGACCGGCCCGCCCATCTGCGAGGAGGGGCGCGGCTTCCGCACCCCGCAGCACGAGTACCTCATCGAGGTGCGGTTCCACCCGTCCGCGCTGCCCGCCCGCTGCTACCGGACGTGGCGTCCCGACGGCCACACCGCGCTCAAGGACTCCGCCGACCTGCGCATGTCCAGCTACCACAGCGTCCACTTCATCGAGTTCGGCGTGGCCGCCGGCTGCCACGGCATCCGCTGGGAGTGGGATTAGCGGGGGAGCGGGACTAGAGGACGAGCAGGCGCAGCAGGCGGTCGAGTTCGGCGGCCGGGTCCCCGGTGAGGCCGGCGTGCACCGGGCCCGGCTGGACGATCGTGCTGCGCGGCGCGGTCAGCCACCGGAACCGCCTGCCCGGGCTCTGCGACGCGGCCTGCCCGGCGCGTTCGCCGCCGTGGCACACCGCGTCCACGCCCTTGAGCGCCGACCGGACGCCCGCCAGGTCCAGGGACGGGTCGAGGGCGGACAGGCGGCGCTCGTCCAGGTGCGTCCGGCAGCCGAGGTAGTCGAGCGCACGGCAGTACACCACCACGCCCACGTTCATCGACTCGCCGCGTTCGACGCGGGGGACGACCCGCAACGCCGCGTACTCGAACACCGTGGGCTCGGCCGCCGCCCTGATGTTGCTCGTCCCGCCGCCGCCCGTGCGGGTCCTGCGCGGCGGGGCGCCCCCCCGCGCCTCCCGGTCCGTCCCGCTCATGCCGGGCCTCCCAGCCGGCCGGGACGGTTCTGCCCGCGCCGCGCGGACGTGTCCGGCGCGTGCCCGCCGACCTCCAGGTCGGGCAGCCAGTCGCGCGGCTTGCCGGCGCGCGGCAGCAGGATCTCGACATAGGCGTCCCGGAGCTGCTGCGGGCCGGCGAAGCCGGGCTCGCCCTCCAGCCACAGGTCGGGCACGAGCGCGGTCACCTCGCGCAGCAGACCCTCGGTGATCTTCGGGGCGAGGTCGGCCTCGGCGGCCTCCAGCCGGGTCGCGTACGGGGTCAGCACGTGGTCGTCCACGTCGTAGGGGCCGGAGAACAGCCGGGCCGCGTTCGCCCAGGCGTGGTGGAAGATGAGGCTTGCGCCGTGGTCGATCAGCCACACGTCGCCGTGCCAGACGAGCATGTTCGGGTTGCGCCAGCTGCGGTCCACGTTGCCGATGAACGCGTCGAACCACAGCACCTGCGACGCGAAGCCGGGGTCGGGACTCCAGCCGAGCGGGTCGAAACCGAGCGACCCCGGCAGGAAGTCGACGCCGAGGTTCCAGCCGGGACTGGCCTTGAGGAGGTCCTGGACGTCGGGGTCGGGCTCGTGCCGTCCGATGGCCGGGTCCAGGTCGATGAGCACCTGCTCGGGCACCCGGAAGCCGAGCCTGCGGGCCAGCTCGCCCGCGATCACCTCGGCGATCAGCGCCTTGCGGCCCTGCCCCGCGCCGTGGAACTTCATGACGTAGGTGCCGAGATCGTCGGCCTCGACCACGCCCGGCAGGGAACCGCCCTCGCGCAGCGGCGTCACGTATCGGATGGCCGTCACATGTGGCAACACGTCGCAACGCTATCGGGTGGGGGTGTGCGCGGGATAATCGATGACATGGGCGTTGAACTGCTCGACCTGTCGGTGCCGATCAGCACGGGCATGCCGGTGTATCCGGGTGATCCCGAGGTGGAGGCCGTCGCGGCGCTCACCGTCGCGGACTCCGGCGTGAACGTCCTCGCGCTGCACATGGGGTCGCAGTCCGGCACCCACGTGGACGCCCCGTTCCACATCGACGACGCCCTGCCCCGCCTGGACGAGATTCCGCTGACCCGCTTCACCGGCCCGGCCGTGGTCATGGACGTCCGCGGGCTGCCGCCCCGCACGCCCATACCGCCGGAGGCGGTCCCGTCCGGCCTCGGGCCCGGCGACGTCCTGCTCATCGCGACGGGCTGGTCCGCCCACTGGGGGACGGACGACTACCTGGCCCATCCGTATCCGGCGCCCGAGACGGCGGAGGCGATCGTCGCCGCCGGTGTCCGGACGGTGGCCATCGACGCGCTCAGCGTGGACCGCACCCCGCCGCCGGGCTCCGCCGAGTTCTCCCTGGCCGCGCACCGCGTCCTGTGCGGGGCGGGCGCGGTGATCGGCGAGAACCTGACCGGGCTCGGGCTCCTGGTCGACGCGCAGGACGAGGGCTGTGCGATCGAGGTCTCGCTGTTCCCCATCGCGCTGGCCGCCGCCGACGGTGCCCCGGTCCGGGCCGTGGCCCGCGTGGACGACCGGGCCGTCCTGGTGTGAGGGACGGAAGGGCCCGGCATACGGCGTGGAGCGGCCCGCGCGTACCGGCGGGCTACCGGATCATGCGGAAGCAGAAGAAGGTCGGGAACCGGTAGTACTGCCCCTTGCCCGCCTTCACCGCGCCGAGGATGATGAACGTCCACCCGGCGATCAGCAGCTCCAGGTACGGGACGAGCAGCAGGGCGAGGAAGCCCGGCTCCTTCAAGGCGATCGCCGGCGGCACGCAGACCGCCACCACCACGAGGACGTGGATCAGCATGGTGAGCTGCTGGTTCATCGACTGCGCCGCGTGGAACCGGGTGAGCGGCGAGGTGTTCTTCTTCACCAGGTAGATGATCAGCGCGGGGAAGAAGCCGATCAGCACGTTCCCGACGTAGGCGAAGATCGCCCAGGTCGTCTCTTCGGTGGGACCCTGCAGAGGCACGCCGTTGGGGACGCCCGGGGGCCCGTACCCCCACCGCGGGTCGTAGGGGCCGGGAACCGCCCCGGGCGGCTGACCGTAGGGCTGCGAATACGGCGGCGGCTGCTCGGGCGGTGGCGGCGGGGGCTGGTCCGTCACGTGCTGTCCTCGCGCTCTGTGGGCGGCTATGGGAGATACCGCAGGAATCTATCTGAACCGGGTTCGCCGACGCGGGTCCCCCGGAAGGCACGGCGCCGTTCCCGAACCGCATGGGCCGGGCCGCGGAACGGACCCCGCCGTCCGGAGCGGACGCCCGGCTAATTTAGAATTTCGTTCGGCTAATAGGGCGGTGTTCCGGGGACGCCGCCCGCGAGGAGGCTGAATGAGCGCGATCCCGATGGAACGGCCCGAGCTGGAGGAGGACGAGGCGGCGGCCCTGAGCGGCCTCGCCGCCCGCGTCCGCGAACTGGCCGAGGCCACCGTCCTCACCGGTGTCGACCCGGCCGAGGCCGCCGCGGTCGCGGCCGAGGTCGAGGCGCTGACCGCGCGGCTCGCGGCCGAGCGCCGGGACGCCCCGCCGTTCGTCCGGTCCTCCCCGCAGCGGATGGACCGGCAGATCGCCAACCCCGTCACCGGCGCCCTCAACCCCCTCGCGCCGCCCGTCGAGCTGACCGTCAGCACGGACGGCATCGTCCGCGGCGAGTTCACCCTCGGCGCCGTCTACGAGGGACCGCCGTCGTACGTGCACGGCGGCATGTCCGCGATGGTGCTCGACCAGGCCCTCGGCATGGCGGCCGCCGCCACCGGCACACCCGGCATGACCGCCGCCCTGGAGACGCGCTACCGGCGTCCGACCCCGCTCGGCGTCCCGCTCTCGGTGGAGGCGAAGGCCAGCCGGGTGGAGGGGCGCAAGGTCTACGCGTCCGGGACGATCTCCGGGCCGGACGGCCGCGTCACCGTGGAGGCCACCGCGATGTTCGTCATGCCGCAGTGGTTCGTCCCGCACTCCTGACGCCGGCCGGCCGCCCCGCCCGCGTCTCGGCCCGGCCGGCGGCGGGCCGCCGCCCGTGGCGTCTCAGTATTCGTAGACCTGCACCTTCGGCGCGTGCTGGAACCACGACGCGATGACCGACGAGGTGTGCTCCTCGTCGTCGATGAAGTCGACGCGAAGCCATCCCTCGGCCTGCGTCACGCGTGTCTCGTAGTCCGGATTCGGCGTCGCCGACACGAGCCGCACCCGGTTCTTCTCGAACGACATCGCGGCGCGTCCGCCGAGGGTCGCGTAACTGCGCACATTGCCGGGCGGTTTCGAGGCACCCCCGGGCCTGCCGGGTGCCGGCTTCGGTGACCTGGACGGTGCGGGCGCGTTGTCCTCGCCGTCCGGCGGGCTCGGCGATCCGGTCGGCGGTGCGGCCGGGCTGGAGTGGATGACGGAACCCGCGATCGGCGGCGCCGACCGTTCCGACACTGCACCCCGGACGACGTCGCGGATGCCGAACCACGAGAACGCCACTGCGAGCGCAGTCACTCCAACCCACGGAGTAACATACGACATTGTGCGACGCATGGGCACATGGTGGCATACGGTTCCGCCATGGCAAGCGTTCTGGTGGTCGAGGATGACGCGAATGTCCGGACCGCCTTGATCCGGGAACTGGGCGCGCGGGCACATGTCGTACGCAGCGTCGGCACCGCGATGGACGCGCTGCGAGAGGTCACCCAGGCACCGCCCGACGTCGTCGTCCTCGACCTCGGGCTGCCCGACCTCGATGGTGCGGAGGTGCTGAAGATGCTGCGCGGCATCTCCGACGTCCCGGTCATCATCGCGACGGCGCGCGACGACGAGCCGGAGATCGTCCGGTTATTGAACGCGGGCGCCGACGACTACCTCATCAAGCCGTTCTCCATCGAGCATCTCAGCGCCCGGCTCGCCGCGGTGCTGCGGCGGGCGACCCGGGCCGGGCCGACCGCGGAGCTGCGCGTCGGCGGCCTGCACATCGACCTCGACCGGCGGGAGGCGAGGCTGGACGGCAAGCCGCTGGCGCTGACCCGCCGCGAGTTCGACCTGCTCGCCTACCTCGCCGCCCGCTCCGGCCGGGTGGTGGCGCGGCGCGAACTGCTCGCCGAGGTGTGGCGGCAGGCGTACGGCGACGACCAGACCATCGACGTCCACCTGTCCTGGCTGCGCCGCAAGCTCGGCGAGACCGCGGCCGCCCCCCGCTACCTGCACACGGTGCGGGGTGTCGGGGTCCGGCTGGCCGAGCCCGACCCGCGCTCATGAGGAAGACGCTCGTCCTGGTGTCCCTGGCGGTCACCTCGATGGTCGCGCTGGCGTTCCTGATCCCGCTGGCGCTCACCGTCCGCGAGATCGCCCGGGACCGCGCCCTCACCACCGCCGAGCGGCAGGCCAGCGCGCTCGGCCCCGTCCTCGTCGTCACCGAGGACCCGGCCGCCCTCGAACGCGCCGTGGCGAGCACCCAGGCCGGCGCCGAGGGACGGATGAGCGTCCACCTGCCGGCCGGCGGCCTCGTCCCGAAGCACAACCGCGGCGGTTTCAGCGCACGATCCGAGCAGCTCACCGAGGCCCGGCGGCGCGGACGCTCCTACACCGCCCGCGTCGACGGCGGATACGCGCTGCTGCAGCCGGTGTCGCTGGACGCGGGCCGCACCGCCGTCATCGAGGTCTTCCTGCCGGACGAGGACCTGTCGCGCGGCGTCTGGAAGGCCTGGCTCGTCATGACGGCGGTCGCCGGCGCGCTCGTCGCGGGGTCCGTCGCCGTCGCGGACCGGCTCGGCAACCGCATGATCCGCTCCACCCGGCGGCTCGCCGAGGCGGCGGGCGCGTTCGGGGACGGCGATCTGTCGGTCCGCATCGAGCCGGACGGGCCGCCCGAGCTGGTCGAGGCGGGGCTCGCGTTCAACGCGATGGCCGACCATGTCGTCCAGCTCCTGGCCGCCGAACGGGAGATGGCCGCGGACCTGTCGCACCGGCTCCGCACCCCGCTCGCCGCGCTGCGGCTGAACGCCGAGGCGCTCGGCGACGGGCCCGTCGCCGACCAGACCCGGCAGGCCGTCGACCGCCTCGAACACGAGGTCGACCAGATCATCCGGACCGTCCGGCGGCCCACCGGGCGGGGCAGCTGCGACGCGTCCAAGGTGCTGCGCGACCGGATCGAGTTCTGGTCCGTCCTCGCCGAGGACGAGGGCCGCTCCTGCGAGCTGATCGGCGCCGACGAGCCCGTGCCGCTGCCGCTCCCCGGCACCGAGCTGGCCGCCGCCGTCGACGCACTGCTCGGCAACATCTTCCGGCACACCGCCGAGGGCACCGGCTTCGCCGTCACCCTGCACCAGGGGCAGGGCATCACCGGCATCCTCGTCGCCGACGGCGGTCCCGGCATCACCGACCCGGACGCGGCGCTGAAGCGCGGCAGCAGCGGCGGCGGCTCCACCGGCCTCGGCCTGGACATCGCCCGCCGCGCCGCCGAGTCCACCGGCGGCTACCTGCGCATCCACCGCAGCATCCTCGGCGGCGCCCAGGTGCAGATGTGGTTCCGGACCCGGTGGCTGCCGCCCACCCGCCGCTCCCGCCGCCTCGTCGGCCGCCGCCACTCCCGCACCTGACACCCCGGCCCAACGACAAGGCCCAGGCCACCGGACCCGGCTTCGGACCTTCACCGGGGACGATGCCGCCCCGATGGACGCTTCTCTAGTCCCGGGCGTGGTCGCCGGTCGCACCGTCGATGAGTTCCCGGATGATGTCCATATGGCCGACGTGCCGGGCGGTCTCCTCGATCATGTGGATGAGCACCCACCTCAGCGTCACGGTCGCCCCATGCCACGCCGTCCCGCGTGACTCGACGTCCAACTCCTCGATCATCCGGTCGGCCGCCGCGCGTGCCCGTCCGTAGAACGCGACGATCTCCTCCGCGATCTCACCGGGCTCGACCCTGAGATCGGCGTCTGGATCGTCATCGTCGAACGGCAGCGGCTCCGTCTCCCGCCCGAACGTCTCGCAGAACCACCCGTACTCGACGGCCGCCAGATGCTTGGTCAGCCCCAGAAGGCTCGTCCCGGACGGCGTCATCGGCCGCCGCACCTGCTCCTCGTCCAGCCCTTGGAGCTTCCACAGCACCGCGTCACGATGCCGGTCGAGGGCGATCTTCAGACTTTCCTTCTCACCACCGGTAAACGGCACCTGTTCCATTCCGCGACGGTACCGCCCGCCCTCCGCCACCGCGCGGGCGGGATGATGACCTTCCCGCGACCACCCGATCGCCGGCCACCCCTGAGAAGGCGGACCCCCAGCCAGCGAGACAAGACCGCCGCCCCTCCTGTTTTCGCAGACGAGTGACTTCCGGCGTGCCCTCTCCAACGGCACCACCTGAAGCCTGAATAAGGGCGGCTCAGCACTTCCCTAAGTGAGGCTTAAGGACGTCCTGTTATGGGGGGCGGGGGCCTAGCGTTGCGGGTGTCAGAGCTGAGAGACGGCGGAGGTGCACAGGCGAAGAGCAGAGTGAACGTCGGCTGAGGTTCCGACGAGATTCCTGATTGAGACAGGCTTCCGGCCCGCACGGCCCCTCCCCCCGCTCTGGGCCGTGCGGGCCGGAAGCCTGTCTTCAGTTTCTGGGGAGGGCGCCCAGGAGGAGGAGGCGGAGGGCGTCGGCGGTGCCGGTGGCGGTGGTGTCGCCGGTGGCGAGGCGGCGGATCGCGAGGCCGTAGAGCATGGCGACGACCGCGGGGGCGTGGTGTTCGGCGTCCGGGATGCCGAGGGCCTTGAGGACGGCGGTGGCCAGGCGGTCGTAGGCCTCGACGGAGCGTTTCGAGGTTTCGCGCAGCGCGGGGTCGCGGGCGGCGTGGAGGTGGAGTTCGAGGTTCGCGACCTGCTCGGGGCCGTAGGTGAAGTCGACGATGGCCTTCTCGACCTGCTCGGCGGCCTGGACCGGGGCGATGCCGGATTCGGCGAGGGCCGTGACATAGGCCGTGATGCGGGTGATCTCCGCTTCCACGAAGGTGTGCAGGGCCTCGCGGAGGAGGTCCTCCTGGCTGGGGAAATGGTAGGTCAGGGAGCCGAGGGAGACGCCGGCCGCGCGGGCGACGGCACGGTTGGTCACGGCGCCGATCCCTCGCTCGCCGATGAGGCGGAGGGTGGCTTGCAGGATCTCGTCACGGGCGCTCATCAGTGGCCAGTCTTCCGTAGAGACAGGGGGTTCGCTATCGTTCGTTCGAACGAACGATAGCGGGAGGTCGTGTGGTGCTGGGGCTGGCGGGGCAGGCGGAAGCGCTGGCGAAGGGCGAGGTCTCGTCGAGGGAGCTGGTCGAGCGGAGCCTGGAGCGGATCGAACGGCAGGAGTCGCTCGGGGCGTTCCGGGTGGTGCGGCCGGAGGCCGCGGCGCAGGAGGCGCTGGAGGCCGACAAACGGCTCGCGGAGGGGGAGCGGCTGCCGCTTCTCGGGGTGCCCGTGGCCATCAAGGACGACACCGATCTGGCCGGGGAGACCACGCCGTTCGCGGTGGCGGGGGATCACCGGCCCGCGGCGCGGGACGCGGAGGTCGTGCGGAAACTGCGGGCGGCCGGTGCCGTGATCGTCGGCAAGACCACGACCTGCGAACTCGGATTGTGGCCTTTCAGCGAGTCGGCCGAGTACGGGTGCGCGAGGAATCCGTGGAATCCCGAGTACACGCCGGGCGGGTCGTCGGGCGGCTCGGCGGCGGCCGTGGCGGCGGGAATGGTGGCCGCGGCGGTGGGGTCGGACGGGGCCGGGTCCATCCGGATTCCGGCGGCGTGGACGGGCCTGGTCGGCATCAAGCCGCAGCGGGGACGGGTTTCCGGGTATCCGCAGACCGACCCGTTCAACGGGATCACCGTGTGGGGGCCGCTGGCCAAGAGCGTCGAGGACGCCGCCCTGATGCTCGATGCGATCAGCGGGAGTCATCCGGAGGACGTGTACCAGGTCGATGCGCCCGTGACGTCCTTCGTGGAGGCCGCGCGGCGGGAGCCGCGGAGGCTGCGGATCGCCGTTTCGTTCCGGACGGCCTTCGGGGTGAGCGGCAGGCTCGATCCGGAGATCCGGGCGGCGGTCGAGCGGCTCGCCCGGAGGCTGACCGACCTGGGGCACAAGGTCTTTCCCGCCGATCCCGACTACGGGCCGGTGGGGCTCGGGCTCATTCCGCGCGGGACGGCCGGCGTCGCCGACTGGCTGGATTCGCTGCCGAACCCGAGGCCCGACCGCCGCACGGAGGCGGAGGCGCGCATCGGGCGGGTCGTCGGGAGACGGCTGCTGCCGCTGGCGAAGAAGATGGACCCCTATCTGCGGAGGAGGGTCGGCCGCATCTTCCAGTTCGCCGATGTCGTGATGACGCCCACCACCGCGCAGCCGCCCTTGAGGGTCGGGGCCTTCGACGGGGCCGGATACCAGAAGACCCAGTCGGGGGTCGCGGCGGCGTGCCCCTACGCGTGGACGTGGAATGTGCTGGGCTGGCCGGGCGTGAACGTCCCCGCCGGATTCACCGGGGCCGGGTTGCCCATCGGGGCCCAGCTTCTCGGGCACGACTCCGACGAGGCCACGCTCATTTCGCTCGCCGCCCAGCTGGAGGCCGTCGAAGGGTGGGTCGAGCGGCGTCCCTAGCCCGTGGCGGCCGCCGGTGCGGGACCGGACCGGCGGG
>NZ_BCQQ01000069.1 GCF_001552155.1 Actinomadura formosensis NBRC 14204
CCCGCACCACCCCCGCGACCCCCCTCCCAACCCTCCCCGAACACCCCCGCACGACACGAACACCGAATGGGCAGGTTACGGAAGCCCTCCAGATAGGTAGGGTCTCAGTAGGTCGTCGGCTC
The DNA here is from genome assembly GCF_001552155.1 of Actinomadura formosensis NBRC 14204. GTDB lineage: Bacteria > Actinomycetota > Actinomycetes > Streptosporangiales > Streptosporangiaceae > Spirillospora > Spirillospora formosensis. Next base: position 123 of record NZ_BCQQ01000069.1, read on the forward strand.
TTCGTGAGGAGGTGACGGGGCGTGGCCGCTCGTGACGATGCTGGGGCGCGCAGGGCGCAGCACGAAAAGGAGGTCAGGGACCTCCAAACGCAGATCTCCTTCCTGGAGGAGGAGATCTCCGTGCTGCGCCGCAAGCTCGCGGAATCCCCGCGCCAAGTACGTGTGCTGGAAGAACGCCTCCATGAGGCGCAAGCCAACCTGGCCGCCGTAACCGGCCAGAACGAGCGACTCGTAGCGACCCTCAAAGAGGCTCGCGAGCAGATCGTGGCGCTCAAGGAGGAGGTCGACAGGCTCGCACAACCACCATCCGGATTCGGTGTCTTCCTGGAAACCCGAGACGATGGAACGGTCGACATCTTCACCGGCGGACGCAAACTCCGCGTGAACGTCAGCCCCGCCGTCGACATCGACGAACTCCAGCGCGGCCAAGAGGTCATGCTGAACGAGGCCCTCAACGTCGTCGAAGCACTCGACTTCGAAGAGCAGGGCGAAGTCGTCATGCTCAAAGAACTCTTCGACGACGGAGAACGCGCCCTCGTCATCGCGCACGCCGACGAGGAACGCGTCGTCAAACTCGCCGAACCACTCCGCGGAGTCCCCCTCCGCGCAGGCGACTCCCTCATGCTCGAACCCCGGTCCGGCTACGCCTACGAGAAGATCCACAAGGCCGAGGTCGAAGAACTCGTCCTCGAAGAGGTCCCCGACATCTCCTACAACGAGATCGGCGGCCTCGGCTCCCAGATCGAAATGATCCGCGACGCCGTGGAACTTCCCTACCTGCACGCCGACCTCTTCCGCGAGCACCAGCTCCGGCCCCCCAAGGGCGTCCTCCTCTACGGACCCCCCGGATGCGGAAAAACCCTCATCGCCAAGGCCGTCGCCAACTCCCTCGCCAAACAGGTCGCGGAGAAGACCGGCCAGGAAGGCAAGAGCTTCTTCCTCAACATCAAGGGCCCCGAACTACTCAACAAGTACGTCGGCGAAACCGAGCGGCACATCCGCCTCGTCTTCCAGCGCGCCCGCGAAAAGGCATCCGCCGGAACCCCCGTCATCGTCTTCTTCGACGAGATGGACTCCATCTTCCGCACCCGCGGCTCCGGAGTCTCCTCCGACGTCGAGAACACCATCGTCCCGCAGCTGCTCAGCGAGATCGACGGCGTCGAGGGCCTGGAGAACGTCATCGTCATCGGCGCATCCAACCGCGAGGACATGATCGACCCCGCGATCCTGCGCCCCGGCCGCCTCGACGTCAAAATCAAGATCGAACGACCCGACGCCGAAGCGGCCAAGGACATCTTCTCCAAGTACATCCTCGACGGACTCCCGCTCCACCCCGACGACCTCAAGGAGCACGGCAGCTCCCCGGAGGCCACCGTCGAGGCCATGATCCAGCGCACCGTCGAACGCATGTACACCGAAAGCGAAGAGAACCGCTTCCTGGAGGTCACCTACGCCAACGGCGACAAGGAAGTCCTCTACTTCAAGGACTTCAACTCCGGCGCGATGATCCAGAACATCGTCGACCGAGCCAAGAAAATGGCCATCAAGCAGTTCCTCGACACCGGCCAAAAAGGCCTCCGCGTCAGCCACCTCCTCGCCGCCTGCGTCGACGAGTTCAGCGAGAACGAGGACCTGCCCAACACCACCAACCCCGACGACTGGGCCCGCATCTCCGGCAAGAAGGGCGAACGGATCGTCTACATCCGCACCCTCGTCTCCGGAACCAAGGGCGCCGAAGCCGGCCGGTCCATCGACACCGTCGCCAACACCGGCCAGTACCTGTAACGCCCCGCACATGACGACAACCGCGCGGCGGCCTCCCACCGGGAAGGCCGCCGCGCCCGCATACCCGGGCGGAACCGCCACGCCACACCCCTCCACCGGACCCCCGTCCCGTGGCTCCACCCCCGCCGCCCCGATAGGCTCGACCATATGAGTGTTCGGCGGGTGATGGGCATCGAGACCGAGTACGGCATCTCCGTACCCGGGCAACCAGGAGCCAACGCGATGGTGACCTCCTCCCAGGTCGTCAACGCCTACCTCGCGGCCTCGGCCGCACGGGCCCGCCGGGCCCGCTGGGACTTCGAAGAAGAGAACCCCCTCCGCGACGCCCGCGGCTTCGACCTCGCCCGCGAGGTCGCCGACCCCACCCAGCTCACCGACGAAGACCTCGGCCTCGCCAACGTCATCCTCACCAACGGCGCCCGCCTCTACGTCGACCACGCCCACCCCGAATACTCCGCACCCGAATGCACCAACCCCCGCGACGCCGTCATCTGGGACAAGGCCGGCGAACGCGTCATGGCCGACGCCGCCCAGCGCGCCGCCCTCGTCCCCGGCACCCACCCCATCCAGCTCTACAAGAACAACACCGACAACAAGGGCGCCTCCTACGGCTGCCATGAGAACTACCTCATGCGCCGCGAAACCCCCTTCGCCGACATCGTCCGGCACCTCACCCCCTTCTTCGTCTCCCGCCAAGTCGTCTGCGGCGCCGGCCGCGTCGGCATCGGCGTCGACGGCCGCGGCGACGGCTTCCAGATCAGCCAGCGCGCCGACTTCTTCGAAGTCGAAGTCGGCCTGGAGACCACCCTCAAACGCCCCATCATCAACACCCGCGACGAACCCCACGCCGACCCCGAAAAGTACCGGCGGCTCCACGTCATCATCGGCGACGCCAACATGGCCGAGCTGTCCACCTACCTCAAGCTCGGCACCACCTCCCTCGTCCTCGCCATGATCGAAGACGGCTTCCTCACCGTCGACCTGTCCGTCGACATGCCCGTCGCCGCACTCCGCGCCGTCTCCCACGACCCGTCCTGCAAGCACCTGCTCACCCTCCGCGACGGCCGCAAGATGACCGCCGTCCAGCTCCAGATGGAGTACCTCGAACAGTCCCGCAAGTACGTCGAGGACCGCTTCGGCTCCGACGTCGACGAGATGACCAAGGACGTCCTCGACCGCTGGGAATCCGTCCTCCACCGCCTCGGCGACGACCCCATGCAGCTGTCCCGCGAACTCGACTGGGTCGCCAAGCTCGCCCTCCTGGAGGGCTACCGCAGCCGCGACGGCCTCGACTGGTCCCACCCGCGCCTGCAACTCGTCGACCTGCAGTACACCGACATCCGGCCCGACAAGGGCCTCTACAACCGCCTCGTCGACCGCGGCCGCATCGACCGCGTCATCACCGAGGCCGAAGTCCAGGCCGCCGTGGAGGACCCGCCAGAGGACACCCGGGCCTACTTCCGCGGCCGCTGCCTGCGCCAGTACGCCGAGTCCGTCGCCGCCGCCTCCTGGGACTCCGTCATCTTCGACGTCCCCGGCCGGGAGTCCCTCCAGCGCGTCCCGACCCTGGAGCCCCTGCGCGGCACCAGACAGCACGTGGGCGCCCTCCTGGACCGCTGCCGCACCGCTGCCGACCTGGTGGCCACCCTGACCGGCGAGGGCTGACCCGCGACCGGTCGAGCCGGGCGACGCGCGAGCGTGCCCGGCTCTTTCCGATCTCCATTGGATAGTTTGACTATCGAGCATTGTCACCTCGCTGACCTGCACGGATGAGTGAGGTCTCCGTTTCGTGACCGCTTTGCCTGTTTCGCTGGTCGGCGGACTGGCGATAACCCGAGCATGCCCCCGGCTCCCCGGGTGGAGGCGGTGAAACGGACGTTCAAGATCCGCTCACCGTCCAAGATCCCGGATAGGGTCGGAGGCACCGGCAGAGCGGAGGTACGGAATGGCCACGAAGGACACCGGCGGTCAGAAGCAGACCACCCGGCGCACGGAAGAGGTCGAGGAGACCGAGGCCACGACCACCGAGGACGCGCAAGAGCGCCAGGAGAAGCTCACGGACGACGTGGACTCAATTCTGGACGAAATAGACGAAGTATTGGAAGAGAACGCAGAAGACTTCGTCCGTGCGTACGTGCAAAAAGGCGGACAATGACCCACAAAACGGACATATAGATAAACGGCAGGAAGTGGCCCTTTCGGTCGTTGTCTAATAAGTAAAGAGAGACGCAAAGCATGGGCGGGACAAGTAAAGTTCCGCCCATGTCGTCTAAGAGGTGTCCTGACTGCGGCGAGATCAAGCCCGCTTCGGAGTTCTGGAAGCTGAAGGCTTCTCGCGATGGGTTGGCCTATTACTGCAAGGTCTGCTTCGGTCTGCGGAACAGTCGCTCGTATCGGAAGAAGCGGGCGAAGCTCGGCAAGAAGACCAGAGCCTATCGAAGACATTCCGACGTTCCGGAAGGGATGAAGTACTGCGCGCGGTGCAAAGAGGTCAAATCGGTTGACGAATTCGGACGGAATCGTGCCGCGCGTTCGGGGCTGACCGATTACTGCCGTCCCTGTCATAGCGAGGCCATCACGGAGATCAGAAAGCGCAACCACGGGAGCAGTCGCAACTACCTCCTCAAGTTGCGCTACGGCGTCACCGAGGAGCAGGTGGAGCAGATGCTCGCCGAGCAGGGCGGCGTCTGCGTCATCTGCCTCCGGGCGGAGCCGAAGCACGTGGACCACGACCACATGACGGGGCTCGTCCGCCGCATCCTCTGCTTCAAGTGCAACGGAGGGCTCGGGCAGTTCGACGACGACCCCGACCGTCTCCGCCTCGCGGCGGACTACCTGGAGTTGCGAGGCTCCCATGCGAGACGCATGCGCATCGAGATCGGTGCTCCGGTCTTCGGGGGGCCTGGCCGCGTTCGCTGGGATCCGTACTGGCGGACGAGAGGGAACACGCTGAAGTCGGCGCGGCACTACCACCTGCGCCAGAAGTACGGGATCAACGACGAGGACGCGAAGTGGCTTCTCAAGCTGCAGGTCGGCCACTGCGCAGTGTGCTTCGACTTCCCCGCTGAGCACGTGGACCACGACCATGTGACGGGTGCGGTGCGCGGATTGGCGTGTGCCGGGTGCAACACAGGGATGGGGCAACTGAGGGACGACCCGATCGCCCTCCGCCGTGCGGCGGATTACGTGACGGGCCGGCTCGTGCAGCGGGTGAGCGCTGAGGGCGGCGGGACGCGGTTGTCGTTGACGGTCCCGGACGTGGATCCGGCGACGGTTCCAAGGGGCGGTTGGAAGGCGTTCTGGGAGAAGGACGGCGTGTATCGCAAGGAAACGTTGCCGTTCGATGAGGAGCTTGACATGCCGGCGTGGGGCGGCCCGGACCCGGAGGGTGCCCCGAGGGGCGGCTGAGCCGGAGCGCCGTTGTGGTGCGGGGTTCGCCGTGGGCTGACGGGGCCGGGGATCGGGTGGCATGCGCTGGGGCGACCTTGAACAGTAGGGTCGTAGGCGTCCGTGCCGGTGGGGTTGTCGAGCGCCGGTGCCATGGTGGAGGGAAGGGAGTCGCGTGGCGTCCCACGATTCGCACACCGGGCGTCTGCCCGGGCTGTTCGCGAGCCCGGATACGTCGTCGTTCACCGAGTTCCTGGGGGCGTACTCCCCGCAGTTGCTGCCCGGCGGGCGGACGCCGCCGGTGTCGCGAGTGGGGGATGAGATCCCGCACGGGACGACGATCGTCGCGGTGAGCTTCCCCGGCGGGGTGGTGATGGCGGGGGACCGGCGGGCGACGGCGGGCAACGTCATCGCGCAGCGCGACATCGAGAAGGTGTTCCGGGCGGATGAGTTCTCGGCGATCGCGATCGCCGGGACGGCCGGGATCGGGATCGAGATGGTGCGGCTGTTCCAGGTGGAGCTGGAGCACTACGAGAAGCGCGAGGGCCGGACGCTGTCGGTGGAGGGCAAGGCGAACCGGCTGGCGACGATGGTGCGGCAGAACCTGGCGATGGCGATGCAGGGCCTGGCGGTGGTGCCGCTGTTCGCGGGCTATGACGAGGAGCGGGACGGGGGCAGGATCTTCTCCTATGACCCGGCGGGTGGCCGGTATGAGGAGCGGGACTTCCACTCGATCGGCTCGGGGTCGGTGTTCGCGCGGGGTGCGCTGAAGAAGCTGTACCGGGCGGACCTGTCGGCGGAGGACGCGGCGCTGGTGTGCGTGCAGGCGCTGTACGACGCGGCCGATGACGACTCGGCGACGGGCGGGCCAGATCTGGCGCGCCGGATCTTCCCGGTGGTGGCGGCGGTGACGTCGGAGGGGTATCGCCGGCTGGGCGAGGACGAGGTGGGCGCGCTGGCGCAGGCCGTTGTCGACGGACGTTACGACTCGCCGGGCGGTCCGACCGCCCCGCTGCGATAGAAGGGATCCTGACCGGTGTCCATGCCGTTCTATGTGTCGCCCGAACAGCAGATGAAGGACAAGGCGGATTACGCGCGGAAGGGTATCGCGCGTGGCCGCAGTGTCGTGGTGCTGCAGTATGACGACGGCATCTTGTTCGTGGCGGACAATCCGTCGCGGGCGCTGCACAAGATCAGTGAGATCTACGACCGGATCGCGTTCGCGGCGGTGGGGAAGTACAACGAGTTCGAGAATCTGCGGCTGGGCGGGGTCCGGTACGCGGACATCAACGGGTACCAGTACGACCGGCGGGATGTGACGGCGCGGGGGCTGGCGAACGTGTACGCGCAGTCGCTGGGGACGATCTTCACGGAGACGAACAAGCCGTATGAGGTGGAGTTGGTCGTCGCGGAGGTGGGGGAGGACGCGGAGACGGACCAGATCTACCGGCTGACGTTCGATGGTTCGGTGGCGGACGAGCACGGTTATGTGGCGATGGGCGGGCAGGCCGACGCGGTGGCGCAGTCGTTGAAGGACGGCTATCGCGAGGGGTCGTCGCTGGAGGAGGCGCTGCGGACGGCGGTGCGGGCTCTGGAGGCGCAGGATTCGGAGCGGCATCTGGAGGCGACGTCGCTGGAGGTCGCGGTGCTGGACCGTAATCGTGAGCATCGGCTGTTCAGGCGGTTGTCGGCGGCGCGGATCGCGGATCTGCTGGCGGCGGCGGGCGAGTCCGGTGGGCCGGGTGGTTCGCCGGGCGGCGGGGACGCGAGGCCGGTGTCGGGAGCGGGCGAGGAGTGAGTCGCGGGCCGGCGTGTGGCCGGTCGTGGACGGGCCCGTCGGGGCGGGGTGGTGGTCGCCGCCTTGCCTCGGCGGGCCCGTGGTGTTGCGGGCGGTGGGGTGTTCGTGGGAAACGGTGGGGTCGAGAGACTGCCAAGTGGGGGCCGGGCCGCATAGGGTCTTGGTGTGGACAGGCGCATCTTCGGGCTTGAGAACGAGTACGGCGTCACCTGTACGTTCCGCGGGCAGCGGCGGTTGTCACCGGATGAGGTGGCGCGCTATCTGTTCCGGAGGGTGGTGTCGTGGGGTCGTAGCAGCAATGTGTTCCTGCGTAATGGGGCGCGGCTGTACCTGGATGTGGGGAGTCACCCGGAGTACGCGACGCCGGAGTGTGATTCGGTCGTGGATCTGGTGACGCATGACAAGGCGGGGGAGCGGATCCTGGAGGGTCTGCTGGTGGATGCCGAGCGGCGGCTGCGGGAGGAGGGCATCGCGGGTGACATCTACCTGTTCAAGAACAACACGGATTCGGCGGGGAACTCGTACGGCTGTCACGAGAATTACCTGGTGGGGCGGCATGGGGAGTTCGGTCGTCTCGCCGATGTGCTGATTCCGTACCTGGTGACGCGGCAGATCATCTGCGGGGCGGGGAAGGTGCTGCAGACGCCGCGGGGTGCGGTGTACTGCGTGTCGCAGCGGGCGGAGCACATCTGGGAGGGTGTGTCGTCGGCGACGACGCGGTCGCGTCCGATCATCAATACGCGGGATGAGCCGCATGCGGATGCGGAGCGGTTCCGGCGGCTGCATGTGATCGTCGGTGACTCGAACATGAGTGAGACGACGATGCTGCTGAAGGTGGGGGCGACGGATCTGGTGCTGCGGATGATCGAGGCGGGGGTCGTGATGCGCGATCTGACGCTGGAGAATCCGATCCGGGCGATCCGTGAGGTCAGCCATGACATGACGGGGCGGCGGAAGGTGCGGCTGGCGAACGGCCGGGAGGCGAGTTCGCTGGAGATCCAGAAGGAGTACTTCGGCAAGGCGCGGGATTTCGTGGACGCGCGGGGCGGGGACGCGACGGCGAAGCGGGTGCTGGAGCTGTGGGAGCGGACGCTGCGTGCGGTGGAGACCGGTGATCTGGATCTGGTGGCGCGGGAGATCGACTGGGTGACGAAGTACAAGCTGATCGAGCGGTATCGGCGGAAGTATGATCTGCCGTTGTCGTCGCCGCGGGTGGCGCAGCTGGATCTGACGTATCACGATGTGCATCGTGACCGGGGGCTGTACTACCTGCTGGAGAAGCGGGGGTCGGTGGATCGGGTGACGCGGGATCTGGACATTTTCGAGGCGAAGTCGGTTCCGCCGCAGACGACGCGGGCGCGGCTGCGGGGCGAGTTCATCCGGAAGGCGCAGGAGAAGCGGCGTGATTTCACGGTGGACTGGGTGCATCTGAAGCTGAACGATCAGGCGCAGCGGACGGTGCTGTGCAAGGACCCGTTCAGGTCGGTGGATGAGCGGGTCGACAAGCTGATCGCGGGGATGTAGGGGGTCGGGCGCGACACGCGCGCCGGAGGCTACCGGCAGGTCACCTGGGCGGTAGGGTGTGCGCGCAGGAGCGCCCGTCACCCCTTGAAGGACCCCCGTATGCGCCGTCGTTTCCGGTTGTTGTCCGTGGTCGTCGCGGTCGCCGCGCCGTTGGTGCTGTCGGCGGGGTGTCGGGGTGGCGGCGGTGTGGATGTGTCGGTGCGGGGTGATTTCGGGAAGCTGCCGGAGGTGCGGTTCCCGAAGGGCGGGCCGGGTGACTCTCTTGCGGTGGAGACGTTGAGGGAGGGGAAGGGGACGGCTGCCCGTAAGGGTGATCTGGTGGTGGCCGATTATGTGGGTTACCGGTGGAGTGAGGGTGGGCGGAAGCTGCTGGCGAGCAGTTATGCGAAGGGGCAGCCGGGGGCGTTTCCGACGGGCCGGCTGGTGCCGGGTCTGGTGAAGGCGTTCGAGGGGGCGCGGCCGGGGGCGCGTGTGGTGGCGCGGATTCCGCCGGAGGCCGGTTTCGGTGGCAAGGGGGATCCGAAGCATCAGGTGGGGGCGGATGACACGCTGGTGTACGTCCTGGACGTGCGGGCGGTGTATCCGAGGTCGGCGGGGCCGCGTGGTGAGAGGCAGGCGCCGCTGAGTGATCCGGGGTTGCCGAGGGTGGCGGATGCGCCTGCGGGGCAGGCGCCGGTGGTGACGATGCCGCGGTCGGCGCCGCCGGGGAGGTTGCAGGTGCGGACGTTGGTGCGGGGGGATGGTCCGGCGGTGCGTGCGGGGCAGTTGGTGGTGTTGCAGTACGGGGGGTATTTCTGGCGGGACGGGAAGGTGTTCGATTCGTCGTGGTCGGCGGGGCATCCGTCGGCGGCGGTGGTGGGGACGGGTCAGGTGATGAGGGGCTGGGATCAGGGGCTGGTGGGGCAGCGGGTGGGGAGCCGGGTGCTGCTGGTGGTGCCGCCGTCGCTGGGGTATGGGGCGAAGGGGTTGGCGCAGTTCGGGATCAGGGGGAGCGACACGCTGGTGTTCGTGGTGGATCTGCTGGGTGCGCACTGACGTTTGGTGGTCTCTGAGCGGGGTCCTCGGTGTTCTTAGGGTGGCGGGGTGGAGGAGGGGGAGCCTGACGCGACGGGCATGCGGCCCGCCGGCGAGGACGTGATCGTCGACTTCTCGGTGTGGGAGTCGGCGGAGGCGCTGGAGCGCCTTGCGGTGCTTTGCGTGCGGGGCCCGTCTCCGGCCGCGTTCACCTTCAACTCGGCCTACGCGTCCGGAGAGGCCGAAAGGGCCGGGGAGGCCGCGGGCGCGGAGCCCGCGGCCCCGTGAGCGTTCAGAGCAGGCCCGCGGTGTGCCGGCCGGCGGCGGCGGCGGTGAGGAAGTAGGGGAGGTCCTCGTCGAGGCGGCGGCCCATGGTGGACAGGCGGACGCCCCAGTCCTTCTCGGCGGCGCGCAGGGTGTCGTGGAGGCCGTCGACGGGGACGGGGACGAGGCGGTGCCGGTCGCCGAGGGCGGCGGCCTCGGCGGTGACGCGGGCGCCGAAGGGGCCGCCGAGTTCGGGGACGGGGATGTCGGCGCGGGCGAGGGCGACGCGGCCGTAGGCGGTGAGGGAGTGGTGGGAGACGCCGATGTGGCGTTCGCGGCGGTCGCCTTCGCTGACGCGCAGGGAGCCGACGGGGCGGCCGCCGAGGACGGAGGCGGCGTTGACGGCCTCGCCCGCCGAGACGCCGGAGAACCCCCAGCGGGTGCCGGTCCCCAGGTTCCCGGGGCCCTGGGCGAGGACGGCCACGTCGGCGTTCAGGACGAGCCGCGCGGCGAGGAGGCCGGTGTGGACGGTGACGGCTTCGAGGTCGCCGCCGAACGCCTGCCCGGCGGTGACGGTGGCGGTGAGGGCGCCGGCGTCCTTCAGCCGGGCGATGGACATGGAGAACCAGGACGGCAGCGCCCCGCCGTCCGGCATGACGTACACGGCCCGCGCCGAGGGCCGTGCGGCGTGCAGCGCCGCCAGGATGGGCGGGAGCGCCGAGTGCAGGTCGGCGACGATGACGGGCATGCCGTCCAGGGAGTCGGCGTCGCGGAGCAGGTCGTGGTGGGGGGAGCCTTGTTCGTCGGCGCCGAGGACGGTGGTCTGGAGGGGCGTGTAGCGGGCTTTGACGAGGTGGCCGGGGCCGGTGGGGTCGGGGGGGAGCCGGTCGGGGACGGCGACGACCATGGCGTAGCCGCCGGTGCCGAGGCCCATCGCCAAGGCCGTAGTGTTGAGCAGGACGGTGTCGCCGGGTTCGGGCCGTCCTACCAGGGCGGGATAGGCCAGGGCGCGGTGGGTGCCGTCGCCCTCGATCGAGACGTTGAGTTCGACCGCCCCCGGCCATTCGCGGCGGATGTCCTGGACTGTGCCTTTGCGCCATCGGATCACACCGGGAAACGGTAGCGTCCTGCACAACGGCTCGTGGGGATGATCGGCCCGTCCGGTGGGGCGGGTTCACGGAGGGAACGAGGTGGCGAAGTGTCGCGGCGCAAGACCGAGCGCCTGCTGAATCTGGTGGTCTGCCTGCTTGCCACCCGGCGTTATCTGACGGCGGAGCAGATCCGCCGGGCGGTGCCCGGCTACCCGGACTCCGACGAGGCGTTCAAGCGGATGTTCGAGCGGGACAAGGAGGAGCTGCGTGAGCTCGGTGTCCCGCTGGAGGTGGGCAGTGACCTGCAGGGCGGCGGCGGTGAGGAGATCGGGTACCGGATTCCGCCGCAGGCCTACGAGCTGCCCGACATCCATCTGACGCCGGACGAGGCGGCGGTGCTGGGGCTGGCGGCGCGGGTGTGGCAGCGGGCGAGCATGGCGGAGGCGGCGTCGGGGGCGCTGCTGAAGCTGCGGGCGGCCGGGGTGGAGACGGACGTGTCGGCGGCGGTGGGGATCGAGCCGCGGGTGAACACCCATGATCCGGCGTTCCCGGCGCTGTGGGAGGCGGTGCGCGACGGCCGCCCGGTGGCGTTCGGCTACCAGGGGATCGGGCGGACGTCGGTGGCGCGGCGGCATCTGGAGCCGTGGGGCGTGGTGAGCCGGCGGGGCCGCTGGTACGTGGTGGGGTTCGACCGCGACCGGGAGGAGCAGCGGGTGTTCCGGCTGAGCCGCATCGTGGGGGAGGTGGCGGCGGACGGCCCGGCGGGGTCGGTGACGGTCCCGGACGGGGTGGACGTGCGGCGGATCGCGTTCGACCGGGACGATCCGGTGAGCGAGCCGCGTCCGGCGGTGGTGCGGCTGCGGCGGGGCGCGGCGCAGGGGCCGCGGCGGTGGGCGCGTGATGTGCGCCCGGCCGGTGACGACCCCGGGTGGGACGAGGCGACGCTGACGTTCCGGGACGTGGAGCGGTTCGCGCCGTATCTGGCGCGGTTCGCCGACGATGTGGTGGTGCTCGACCCGCCGGATCTGCGGGAGGCGGTGATCCAGCATCTGAAGTCGGTGCTGGCGGGCACCGCGGGGCACCCGGAAAAGGGGGAGGTCAGGTGAGTGCGAAGACGGCGGCGACGACGTCGACGGACCGGCTGGGGCGGCTGCTGGCGCTCGTGCCGTATGTGGTGAACCGTGACTCGGTGGCGCTCGGTGAGGCGGCGGCCGCGTTCGGGGTGACCGAGAAGCAGCTGATCGACGATCTGAACCTGCTGTGGTGCGTGGAGCTGCGCGCCCCCGACCCGTACTGCCCGATCGACCTGTCCTACGAGGGCGGGGAGATCACGGTGGCGGAGGCGGAGTCGATCGCGCGTCCGCTGCGGCTGAAGGTGGACGAGGCGTCGGCGCTGCTGGTGGCGCTGCGGATGCTGGCCGGCATCCCCGGTCTGGACGACCGGGACGCGCTGAGCCGGGTGATCGCCAAGCTGGAGGGCGCGGCGGGCGCGGCGGCGGCGGTGTCCAGCCAGGTGGCGGTGGAGGTGGACGCCCGCGGCGGGACGGCGGACCCGGCCCGCAGCGCGGTGGGGCTGCTGCGGGATGCGATCGCGGCGGGCCGCCGCGTCCACCTGACGTACTACGTGCCGGCGCGGGACGAGAACACCGAGCGTGACGTCGACCCGATGCGGCTGCTGGTGGTGGAGGGCACCACCTACCTGGAGGGGTGGTGCCGGCGGGCGGAGGCGGTGCGGCTGTTCAAGCTGGACCGGATCGCGGACCTGTCGGTGCTGGACGTGCCCGCTCAGGTGCCGGACGATGCCGAGCCGATCGATGTGGACGCGGGCCTGTTCCGCCCGTCGCCGCAGGACGAGGCGGTGACGCTGGAGCTGACGCCGCGCGGCCGGTGGGTGGCCGACTACTACCCGTGCGAGAGCGTGCGGGAGCTGGGGGAGGGGCGGCTGCGGGTCGTGCTGCGCACCCCCGATCCGCGGTGGGTGCGGGGGCTGGCGCTGCGGCTCGGCGACCAGGGGCGGGTGGTGGCGCCCGAGCATGTCGCCGCGGGTGTGCGCGCCGACGCGTCGCGGGCGCTGGCGCGGTACGGCATGGCGTGACGGATCGGATACCGTGGCGGGTGTGATGTGGGTCGCGGTGTCGGTGTCGCTGGGGTTCGCGGGCTTGGCCGTGCTCGCCTGGTGCGCCTTCAGGGTGTGGCTGGGGGTGCGGCGTTTCGGCCGTGAACTGGAACGCACCAGGCGGCGGCTGGAGCCGAAGCAGTCGGCGCTGCGCGATGAACTCTCCCGTCTGGACGACACGCGATCGCCACGGCCGCCCGGTGAGGGCGTACGATCGGCGTGAGTGCCACCTGCTGAAGAGGATTGCCATGCCGAACCTTGGGGCTCCCGAACTGCTCATCATCCTGCTGGTCGTCGTGCTGATCTTCGGGTCGGCGAAGCTGCCGCAGCTCGCCCGGTCGCTGGGCAAGTCGGCGCGGATCTTGAAGGCCGAGACCAAGGGGCTGCGCGAGGACGATGACGATGCGCCCGCGGACCGGCCCGCGCAGCCGGCGGCGGCGCAGGGTGAGGACGCGCGGGAGAAGGCGGCGCGGCTGCGCGAGGAGGCGGCGCGGCTGGAGCGGGAGGCGGCGGCCGGTGAGGCCGGGCAGCGTCCCCGCGGCGCGCTCGGCTCGGGTGAGCCGATCCAGGGTGTGCCGGTGTCGGACCCCGGTCAGGTCCGCAAGGGCTGACGGCCCGGACCGCCGCAGCGATTCCACCGCCGACCCCCGAGCCTGAATGCCGACGATGAAGCTGAGCAGGCGTGACGCCGCCCCCGATGGTCGCATGCCCCTCATGGACCATCTCCGTGAGCTGCGCAACCGGTTGATCAAGGCGATTCTGGCCTTCGTGGTCGGTGCGATCATCGGCTGGCTGCTGTTCGACCCGGTGTGGGACTTCCTCAAGCAGCCGTACTGTTCGCTGCCGCAGTCCCGTGTGGTGGACAAGACCGAGTGCTCCCTGTTCGTCAACGGGATCTTCTCCTCGTTCTTCCTGAAGCTGAAGATCTCCTGCATCATCGGCGCGGTGATCTCCGCGCCGCTCTGGCTCTACCAGATCTGGGCGTTCGTCGCGCCGGGCCTGTACCGGCGTGAGCGGCGCTGGACGTATGTGTTCCTGGGCGCGGCGGTCCCGCTGTTCTTCGTCGGCACCGCCCTGGCGTACGTGACCGTCGACAAGGGCCTGGCGATCTTCCTGGGGTTCGTCGCCGACGACGTCAAGCCGCTGATCACCGTCGACAGCTATCTCGGCTATGTGCTGACGATGCTGCTGGTGTTCGGGTTGACGTTCGAGCTGCCGCTGTTCGTGGTGGTCTTGAACCTGGCCGGGGTGCTGAGCTCGGCCCGGATCCGCCGCACCCAGCGGATGATGCTGTTCGGCATCTTCGTGTTCGCGGCCGTCGCCACCCCGAGCGCCGACCCGTTCACGATGCTCGCGCTGGCGCTGCCCACCGTCCTGCTGTTCGAGATCGCGGCGCTGCTGGCGTTCCTCAACGACCGCCGCCGGGCCCGCCGCCCCGACCCCTACGCGGGCCTGTCCGACGACGAGGCGTCCCCCCTCGACCTGGAGGCGATCGACGCCGAGCTGGAGGAGGGCGACCGGGCCCGCTGATCCGGCGCCCGGCCGGGCCGCCGCCGGGCCGGTTGGGTATCGGGCGGCGGAAACCGTAGGCTCGGTGGTATGACCTCCCCCGACACCACGTCGGCCGAGCAGACCCCGGCGCAGCGGTACGCCGCCTATCGCAGGCGCACCGCGGGGCACGGCCCGGCCCTGCTGGACTTCCGCACCCTGTACGACTTCGAGCTGGACCCGTTCCAGCTTGCGGCGTGCCAGGCGCTGGAGGGCGGCAGCGGCGTCCTGGTCGCCGCGCCCACCGGATCCGGGAAGACGGTGGTGGGGGAGTTCGCCGTCCACCTCGCGCTCCTCGGCGGCGGCAAGTGCTTCTACACCACGCCGATCAAGGCGCTGTCGAACCAGAAGTACGCCGACCTCGTCCGCCGGTACGGGCCGCAGAAGGTGGGGCTGCTCACCGGCGACAACAGCGTCAACGGTGAGGCGCCGATCGTCGTGATGACGACCGAGGTGCTGCGGAACATGCTGTACGCGGGGTCGCAGACCCTCGCGGGGCTCGCGTTCGTGGTGATGGACGAGGTGCATTACCTCGCCGACCGGTTCCGCGGCGCCGTATGGGAAGAGGTGATCATCCACGTCCCCGACTCGGTGCGGATCGTGGCGCTGTCGGCGACCGTCAGCAACGCCGAGGAGTTCGGCGAGTGGCTGCAGGCCGTCCGCGGCGACACCGCCGTGATCGTGGACGAGCACCGTCCCGTCCCGCTGTTCCAGCACATGCTCGTCGGCACCCGCCTGTACGACCTGTTCGTCGACACCGGCAAGGGCAAGGACCGGCAGGCCCGGCTGAACCCGCAGCTCACCCGGATGGCGGTGGAGGAGGTCCGGCGCGCCAAGGTCAACCAGGGGCGGCGCACCGGGCGGCGGCGGGCGCCGCGCCCGCAGCGGTTCCGGCCCCCGCCGCGGCCGGAGGTGATCGAGCGGCTGGAACGTGCCGGGCTGCTCCCGGCGATCACGTTCATCTTCTCCCGCGCCGGCTGCGACACCGCCGTCCTGCAGTGCCTGCACGCCGGGATCCGGCTGACCTCCAAGGAGGAGGCCGAGGAGATCCGTGCGCACGCCGAGCTGCGCACCGCCGACATCGCCGAGGATGACCTGCGCGTCCTCGGCTACGGCGATTTCCTCGCCGCGCTGGAACGCGGCGTCGCCGCCCACCACGCGGGGATGCTGCCGACGTTCAAGGAGGTCGTCGAGGAGCTGTTCACCCGCGGGCTGATCAAGGCGGTGTTCGCGACGGAGACGCTCGCGCTCGGCATCAACATGCCCGCCCGCACCGTGGTGATCGAGAAGCTCGACAAGTGGAACGGCGAGGCCCACGTCGACCTGACGCCCGGTGAGTACACGCAGCTGACCGGGCGGGCCGGGCGGCGCGGCATCGACGTGGAGGGCCACGCCGTCGTGGTGTGGGGCCCGAACGTGGACCCGGCGTCGGTCGCCGGGCTCGCCGGCACCCGCACCTACCCGCTGAACTCCAGCTTCCGGCCGTCGTACAACATGGCCGTCAACCTGGTGGGCGCCGTCGGGAACGAGCGGGCGCGCACGCTGCTGGAGGAGTCGTTCGCGCAGTTCCAGGCCGACCGGGCCGTGGTCGGCCTGGCCCGGCAGGTCCACCGCAACGAGGAGGCCCTGGAGGGGTACGCCAAGGCCGCCGAATGCCATCTCGGCGACTTCATGGAGTACGCGGCGATGCGGCGGCGGCTGTCGGACCGGGAGGCGGAGCTGTCGCGGGAACGGTCCTCGGCGCGGCGTGCCGAGGCGGCGAGGTCGCTGGAGCATCTGCGGCCCGGCGATGTGATCATCGTGCCGTCGGGGCGGCGGTCGGGTCTCGCGGTCGTCCTCGACCCGGGCGTGGGGCGCCGCTCGGACGGGCCGGCGCCGCTCGTGCTGACCGTGAACCGGTCGGTGCAGCGGCTGTCGATCCAGGACTTCCCCCGCGCCGTCGACCCCGTCGACCGCATCCGCATCCCCAAGTCGTTCAGCCCCCGCAACCCGCAGGACCGCCGCGACCTCGCCGCCACCCTGCGGGGCCGTGTGCCGGACGACGTCCGCGAGCGGCGCCGCGCGCGCGGCGACTCCGCCGCCACCGACGACGCGGAGATCACCCGGCTGCGCGCCGAGCTGCGCCGCCACCCCGTGCACGGCTGCGACCAGCGCGAGGACCACGCCCGCTGGGCCGAGCGGTACCACCGGCTGGAGCGGGAGACCGAGCAGCTGCGCCGCCGTGTCGAGGGCCGCTCCCAGGTGATCGCCCGCACCTTCGACCGGGTGTGCGCGGTGCTGCAGCAGCTCGGTTACCTCGACGGCGACTCCGTCACCGCCGAGGGCCGCCGCCTCGGCCGCATCTACAACGAGCTGGATCTGCTCACCGCCGAGAGCCTGCGCGCCGGGCTGTGGGAGAAGCTCGGCCACGCCGAGCTGGCCGCGTGCGTGTCGGCGCTGGTGTACGAGTCGCGGCAGCCCGACGACGCCGCCCCGCCCCGTACCCCGGCCGGGCCCGCGCAGGACGCCCTCGCCGCCATGGTGCGGCTGTGGGGCGAACTGGACGCCGTCGAGCGCGACAACCGCGTCTCGTTCCTGCGTGAACCCGACCTGGGGTTCGCGTGGACCGCCTACCGGTGGGCGAAGGGCGACGACCTCGACGAGGTGCTGCTGGAGAGCGACCTGACCGCCGGTGACTTCGTCCGCGCCGTCAAGCAGCTCCTCGACCTGCTCGGGCAGGTCGCCGACGCCTCCCCGGACAACAGCCACGTCCGCAAGACCGCGCGCCGCGCGATGGACGCCATGCGCCGCGGCGTCGTCGCGTACTCGTCGGTGGCCTAGCCGCCGTCACGCGGGTGGTACACGGCGCAGACCTGATCAGGCCAAACCAGAAGAAACCATCCCGAGCCGGCGTGTCCGATGTCACAATCTGGACGTCCGATGACCCGCCGGGGGAAGCCGGGTCCATCCGTGGAACACGAGAAAGGCCCCGACCGTGGCCATCCGTGACAAGATGCGCGCCAACGCGGCCCATGTCCTGCAGCCGGGCGAGAACATCCAGGCGGTGTTCAGCGCCCAGCCGACCGACCCGTACCTCGCCCTGTTCTTCTGGCTCACCCTTTTCGCCAACGTCTACCGCGTCATCGTGGTCACCGACCGCCGCATCCTCGTGTGCCGGTCCGGGCGGCTGCGCATGACCCCGGTCACCGAGGTGCTGCGCGAACTGCCCCGCAGTACCCGCATCGGGTCGCCCAGCGGCCTGTGGTGGTACTGCGAGACCCTCGGCGAGAGGCTCTACGTCCACAAGCGGTTCCACACGGACATCAACGCCGCCGACGGCGTCGCCGCCGCCTGACCCGCACCGTGCCGAGGGGCGCCCTCCCGCCGGGGAGGGCGCCCCGGCGTGTCCGGACCGGGCGCCGCCGCCCTACTTTGGTCGTAGGCGGATCGGCGTCCAGGAGGATCCGGGCGGGGCACCGGGCGCGCTAGTGTGATCACGATCACGGACCTGCCGCCGAACCAGCCCGGGAAGTGCGAATGATCGAGGCGGAGAACCTCACCAAGCGCTACGGCGACAAGACCGCCGTGGACGACCTGTCGTTCACGGTCGTGCCCGGCCGGGTGACCGGGTTCCTCGGCCCGAACGGCGCGGGGAAGTCGACCACCATGCGGCTGCTGCTCGGCCTCGACCGGCCCGACCGCGGCGACGCCCGCATCCACGGCCGCCACTACCGCGACCTGAACGCGCCGCTGCGCGTCGTCGGGGCGCTGCTGGAGGCGCGGGCCGTGCACACCGGCCGCAGCGCCTACAACCATCTGCTGTGCCTGGCGCAGACGCAGGGCATCGGCCGGAAACGCGTCGAGGAGGTCGTCGAGCTCGTCGGGCTCGCCGGCGCCGCCCGCAAACGCGCCGGCGGGTTCTCCCTCGGCATGGGGCAGCGGCTCGGCATCGCCGCCGCGCTGCTCGGCGACCCGTCCGTGCTGGTCCTGGACGAGCCCGTCAACGGGCTGGACCCCGAGGGCATCGTGTGGGTCCGCACCCTCATGCAGCGGCTCGCCGCCGAGGGGCGGACCGTGTTCGTCTCCAGCCATCTGATGAACGAGATGGCCGTCACCGCCGAGCACCTCATCGTCATCGGCCGCGGCCGGCTGATCGCCGACTGCTCCACCGAGGAGTTCATCGAGCGCAGCACCGAGAAGACCGTGACGGTGCGCAGCCCGGACGCCGCGCGGCTCGCCGACATCGTCGCCGCCGAGGGCGGCAAGGCCGCCCCGGGCGACGACGGGCTGCTCACCGTGACCAACATGGAGGCGCCCCGCGTCGGGGAGCTCGCCGCCGCCGAGGGGATCGTCCTGCACGAGCTCACCCCGACCCGCGGCTCCCTGGAGACGGCGTTCATGGAACTGACCCGTGAGAGCGTCGAGTACGGCGCCGCCGCCGGAGCCGTCCCCGCTCCCGGCCCTGCTCCCGGCGCGGTGCCCGGGATTGTCCCGAGTGAGGAGGGGGAGCCCCGATGACCACGGCCACCGCCAAGCCCGCCACGGGCCCGGCCGGCTACGACCGGCCCGGCTTCGGGCGGGTGATGCTCGCCGAATGGACGAAGATCCGCACGGTCCGGTCCACGCTGTGGTCGCTGATCCTGCTCATCGTCCTCGACATCGGCTTCACCGCGCTGTTCGTCGGCCTCACCATGGCGCAGTGGGACAAGACCGACCCCGGCGACCGCGCCCGGATCGCCGCCGACCCGGTCAGCTTCATCCTCGGCAGCGGGTTCTTCCTCGGCCAGCTCACCATCTGCGTCCTCGGCGTGCTGGTGATCGCCTCGGAGTACTCCACCGGGATGATCCGGGCCAGCCTGCTCGCGGTCCCGCGGCGGCTGCCGATGCTGTGGGCCAAGGCCCTGGTGTTCGCGCTGGTCGTCCTGGTCCTCGGCGTCGCGGTGTCGTTCGTGTCGTTCTTCGTCGGCGCGGCGATCATCGGGGACAGGATGGAGGTCTCGCTCGGCGACGAGGGCGTGCTGCGCGCCGTCATCGGCGGCGGCCTCTACCTGGCGATGCTCGGCCTGTTCGCGCTCGCCATCGGCGCGATCGTCCGGCACACCGCCGGCGGCATCACCGGCGTGATCGGGTTCGTCCTCGTGCTGGCGCCGCTCGCCGCGCTGCTGCCCGGCAGCATCGGCGAACACGTCCACGCCTACCTGCCGTCCGAGGCGGGCACCCTGATCGCCAAGGCCCACCAGGGCCAGGACGACCTGCTCACCCCCTGGCAGGGGTACGGCGTCTTCGCGCTCTGGACGTTCGCGCTGCTCGCCCTCGCCGCGTTCCTGCTCAACCGCAGGGACGCCTGAGCACCCGGTCAGGTGTAGAGGGCGTTCAGCCAGTCCTGCCACGCCTTCTGCGCCTGCTCGCGCGAGGCGGCGGCGTCCGGCGCGAACCGGTGCAGCGCGATCCCGACCGGGCCGCCCCACGCGTCCCGGCCGAAGAACCGGTACATCGCGTCGCCGGTGCGCAGCCCGACGAAGTGCTCGGTGCGGTAGTCGAGCACCGCGTCCACCGGGCCCGTGCCCGGCAGGTCCACCCGCACCGTGTCGCCCTCGGCGGCGCCGCCGAGGGCGAGCGCCCGGGTGGCCGCCGCGAACGAGCCCTTCCGCATCGACGCCTCCGGGCCCTGGACGTCGGAGTGCGTCGCCCGCCGCCCGGGGAAGTGCAGCAGGTACTGCCGCAGCGTGTGCAGGTAGAAGTCGGTGTGCTTGCTCGCGCCGTCGTACTGGTCGTCCCAGTCGCCGGTGAAGATGCCGCTGTGCACGTAGCGGACCCAGGCCCGCCCGCCCTCGCGCGGCTCGATCAGCGTGTCGAGCCGGTTGAGTGTCTGCGGGAGCCCGTGGATGCCGTCCAGGTCCTCCTCACGGCTGGTCAGCCGGTGCGGCGGATCCCAGGTGGTGACGGCCCCGCCGGCTCCGGCCGAGCCGCCCTCGCGCGGCTCGTACTCCAGCGGCCACAGCCACCCGGCCGTGCCCGTGGTGATCGCCTCCCACACCTGCTGCGGGGACGCGTCGACCTCGTACTCGCGGACGATCTCAAATTCCCTGCCCATGATGCCCTCCTCGCCTTTCAGGCTTCGATCCGCCCGGCGGCGCCTGGCCGTTCCCCCGCCGGTGCCCCGGGCCCGCCGCCCGGTGATGCGCTGTCCGGTGATCCGGTCTTCAGCGCGGGATGGACGGCGATGACGACGCGGTGCGCGCGGCCGCCCGCCGCCGATCCGTCGTGGTATTTGCGGACGAGCGCGCCGACCCCGGCGGTCAGCTCCTCGATGAACGCCGCCCGGTCCGCCGCCGAGGCGAACCGGACCTCCCCGTCCAGCGCGTAGGTCGCCAGCGGCCGGCCCGCCCGCGCCGCCCCGTTGATCAGGGCGCCCACGTCGCGGACCAGCCGCGCCGCGATCGCCAGCAGCCACCGCGCCGACAGCGCGTCGCGGTGCCGCTCCGGGTCGGGCTGCAGCGTCGCCAGCGCCAGCGGGGAGATGACGTAGGACGCCGCCGTGGCCCGCATCAGCCGCTCGGTCATGTTGCCCTTGCGGCGCTCGCCGACCAGCTCGACCAGGCCGTGCCGCTCCAGTGTCCGCAGGTGGTAGTTGACCTTCTGCCGGGGCAGCCCGACCCGCGCCGCCAGCGCGGCCGCCGACATCGGCTCGCCCAGCTCGGCCAGCAGCCGCGCCCGCATGGGGTCAAGGGAGGCGGCCGCGGCCTCCGGGTCCTCGATCACCGTCACGTCCAGCATGCGTCCATCATGGCCACCGACAAATCGAATTGTCAAGACAGGTTTTTTGGTCGGTGGGCCGGTGGGCCGGCGGCCGGCGGATCGGCCCGGGTCATCGGCCGCCTCCCGGGTAGTGGACGGGCATGGTGAACGACCCCGGAACCCACGCCTGCCTCCCGAAGGCCCTGCGCGACTACGCCCTCATCGCCGACGGTGAACGCGGCGTCCTCGTCGGCCCGCACGGCGAGTACGCGTGGATGTGCTTCCCGCACTGGGACTCCGCGCCGGTGTTCGCGAGCCTGCTCGGCGGGCCCGGCGGCTACCTCCTCCAGCCCGACTGCGAGCGGTTCGTCTGGGGCGGCTACTACGAGGACCGCGGCCTCATCTGGCGCAGCCGGTGGGTGACCGGCGCGGGCTCCATCGTCGAATGCCGCGAGGCGCTCGCCCGCCCCGCCCGCCGCGACCGCGCGGTGATCCTGCGCCGGTGCCGGGCGGTGCGCGGCGGCGCTCGCGTGCGCGTCCTGCTGGACGTCCGCGCCGGCGGCCCGCGGATGCGGAACCTGCACCACCACGACCCGGACTGGACGGCCCGCAGCGGCGGCACCCGGATCCGCTGGCGCGGCGCCGACGAGGCGCTCGTCCGCGAAGGACCGGGCGGCGGCGCCGCCCTCGCCGTCACCTTCGACCTCGCCGAGGGGGAGTCCCGCGACCTCGTTCTGGAACTCGACGGCGGCGCCCCCGCGCAGCCCCCGGCGGACCTGGACCCGGACGCGCTCTGGGACGCCACCGAACGCGACTGGCGCCGGGCCGTGCCGTCCTGCGGCGACACCATCGCCCCGCGCGACGCCCGCCTCGCCTACTCGGTGCTGACCGGCCTGACCAGCCAGGCCGGCGGCATGGCCGCCGCGGCCACCACCGCGCTGCCCGAGCGCTCCGACCGGGGCCGCAACTTCGACTACCGCTACGCCTGGCTCCGCGACCAGGCATTCGCCGGCCACGCCGTCGCCGCGCACGGCGGCCCCCCGCACCTGCTGCGCACCGCCGCCGGGTTCGCCGCCGCCCGCATCCTCGCGGACGGCGACCGGCTCCGCCCCGCCTACACCGTCACCGGCGGGCCGGTGCCGCGGCAGCGGGACAGCGGCCTGCCCGGCTACCCCGGCGGCACCGCCGTCACCGGCAACCGGGCGAGGGGGCAGTGGCAGCTCGACGCTCTAGGCGAGTCGCTGCTGCTGCTCGCCGTCGCCGCCGAACACGACCGCGCCGACCCCGACATCCGCAAGGCCGCCCGCGTCGCCGCCGACGTCATCGGCCGGCGCTGGAGCGAGCCGGGCGCCGGCATCTGGGAGACCGAGGACCGGCTCTGGACGCACTCGCGGCTGATGTGCGTCGCGGGGCTGCGGCGGGCCGCCCGCGTCCTCGCCGGTCCCGCCGAGACCGCCGCCTGGAACTCCCTCGCCGACGCCGTCCTCGCCGAGACCGGCCGCACCGCGCTCGGCCCCGGCGGCCGCTGGAAACGCGCCACCGACGACGACCGCGTCGACGCCGCCCTGCTCATTCCGCCGCTGCGCGGCGCGCTGCCCGCCGGCGATCCCCGCACCGCCGCGACGCTGCGGGCCGTCCGCGCCGACCTGGTCGAGGAGGGCTTCGTCTACCGGTACCGGGTCGGCGGCGAGCCGCTCGGCGTCGCCGAGGGCGCCTTCACCCTGTGCGGCTTCTTCCTCGCCCTCGCCGAGCACCGGCAGGGCGAGACCGCCCGCGCCCTCGGCACCTTCGAGCGGACCCGGTCGGGGGCCGCGACCAGCGGCCTGTTCGCCGAGGAGTACGACGTCAAGCAGCGCCAACTGCGCGGCAACATCCCGCAGGCGTTCGTCCACGCCCTCCTGCTGGAGACCGCCAGCCGCCTCGCCGGCTGAACGCGGTGCCGGGCCCCGGCGGCGCCCGCCCCCGTCACCTCGCCGAACTGCTCCCGAAGACCGGGACCGATGACCGACCGGAACGCTCCGGGCCGTATTGGCACACGCCAAGCCCGGCATTGTAGAAAGTTGCCATGAGCGAGGACGAGGACGCCGGCGTCGACGAGGTCACCTCGGCGCTGCTGACCGCGTCCCGGCTGCTGGTGGCGATCTCGGCGCGGTCGCTCGCCGCGGTCGAGGGCGCCGTCACGCTGCCGCAGTTCCGGCTGCTCGTCGTGCTGTCCTCGCAGGGGCCGTCCAAGCTCGTCACGCTCGCCGGGCTGCTGGAGGTCAACCCCTCCACCGCGCTGCGGATGGTGGACCGGCTGGCCGCCGCCGGGCTCGTGCGCCGTGGGGCCAGCCCGGACAGCGGCCGCGAGGTCCGCATCCAGGTCACCGCCGCCGGGCGCCGCGTCGTCGACGGCGTCACCGCCCGCCGCCGCGCCGAGATCGCCGAGGTCGTCTCCCGGATGCCGGCAGGCCAGCGGCACGCCCTCGTCGCCGCGCTGCACGCCTTCACCGAGGCCGGCGGCGAACCCCCGGTCACCACCGTCGCCCAGCTCGGCTGGACCTGACCCCACCGCGGACCGAGGCCGCCCGGGCCCGCGGCCCGGCGACGCACCCTGCCCGCCCGCCCGGCTCGTCGAGCCCCTACCGGCCGAGCTCGTCGAGCAGGGCGGTGAGCGTCGCGCCGAGCGGCGCGTCCAGCGTGACCAGGGCGTGCTCGTCGCCGCGCGTCGCGCCCCGGTTGACGATCGCCACCGGCACGCCGTGCCGGGCCGCGTGCCGGACGAACCGGTACCCCGACAGCACCGTCAGCGACGACCCGAGCACCAGCAGCGCGCCCGCGTCCTCGGTGAGGGCGTAGCAGTCCCGGACACGGGCCGGCGGCACGTTCTCGCCGAAGAAGATCACATCGGGCTTGAGCGGGCCGCCGCACCGCTCGCAGCCCACGATCCGGAACGCCTCGATCACCTCGCCGGGCAGCACGGCGTCGCCGTCCGGGTTGATCGTGTCGGCGCGGGCCTCCCAGCCGGGGTTCGCGGCGCGCAGCCGCGCCTCCAGCCGCCCGCGCGGCGTCCGGTCGCCGCACGCCAGGCACACCACCCGGTCGAGCGCGCCATGCAGCTCGATCACGCCGTCCGCGCCGGCCGCCTGCTGCAGCCCGTCGACGTTCTGCGTGATGATCCCCGCGAGCAGGCCGCGCCGCTGCAGCTCCGCCACGGCCCGGTGCCCGGCGTTCGGGCGGGCGCGCGCGATGTGCCGCCACCCCAGATGGCCGCGCGCCCAGTACCGGCGCCGCGCCGCCTCACTGCCGGTGAACGTCTGGTAGGTCATCGGCTCCGCCCGCCGCCGGCGTCCGGTCTCGCCGCGGTAATCCGGGATGCCCGACTCGGTGGACAGGCCCGCGCCGCTCAGCACCACCACGTCGCCGTCCGCGACCAGCCCGGCCAGAGCCCGCAGCTCCGCCGCCCCGATCCCCGTCCCCGCCGTGTTCTCCGCAACCCGCGTCACCCCTCCATGGTGCACGACCGGAACGCGTGAAGAACGCAGCCCCCGATGCCCCCCCGGGGCGGCCGCGCGCGGTGAGGAGCAGCCCCGCGAGGGCGAGGACCAGGCCGCCTCCCGGCCCGCGGCCGGAACCGCCAAGACGCTTGATGTTTCCTCTTCCCCCGGGTGTCCCTCACCGCCGTCCGAAAGGAAACGAATCTGCGCACGACGCCACAAAGTCCGCGCCCCGCCCCGGGCGCAGGGCCCGAGTGAGGTCCAGTTAACGCGCGGGTGACATCCGGGACGCCCCCGGGAAACACGGGCGTCCGAGCATCGGGGCTCATGGGAGCCGACAGCAGACCCGGCAGCAGACCGGACAGGCGGCTGGTCGTGGCCGGGCACGGACCGGCCGCGCACCGCCTCGTGGAGGCCCTGCGCGAGCGCGACGCCGCCGGGGCCTGGACGATCACCGTCATCGGGGAGGAATCCCGGACCGCCTACGACCGGGTGGCGCTGACGACGCACCTGGAGGGCGCCGACCTCGCCTACCCGGCGCACGGCGGCGAGGTCACCGTCCGCACCGGCGAGCGCGTCACCGGGATCGACCGCGCGGCCCGCACGGTCACCACCTCGGCCGGACGCGCCGTCGGCTACGACGCGCTCGTCCTCGCCACCGGGTCGTCCCCGTTCGTGCCGCCCGTCGAGGGCGCGGACCTGCCGGGCGTGTTCGTCTACCGCACCATCGACGACCTCGACGCGATCCGCGCGTACGCGCGGGGCCGGGCGAGCGGGGCGGTCATCGGCGGCGGCCTGCTCGGCCTGGAGGCGGCCCGCGCCCTGCAGGGCCTCGGCCTGCGCGGCGGGGTCGTGGAGGTCGCGCCGTGGCTGATGCCGCGCCAGCTGGACGAAGGGGGCGGCGCGATGCTGCGCCGCCACATCGAAGGTCTCGGCCTGGCCGTTCACGCCGGCGTCCCGGTGCGCGCCCTGGAGGCCGGCGGCGACGGAGCCGTCCGGCGGATCGCGCTCGACGACGGCACGGTGATCGACGCCGAGGTCGTGGTGTTCTCCGCCGGCATCCGGCCGCGCGACGAACTGGCCCGCGGCTGCGGCCTGCCCGTGGGCGAACGCGGCGGCATCGTCGTGGACGGGACGTGCCGCACCGAGGACCCCGCCATCTGGGCGATCGGCGAGTGCGCCCTGGCCGGCGGCACGGTCCACGGGCTGGCCGGGCCGTGCTTTTCGATGGCCGAGGTCGTCGCCGACCGGCTCCTGTCCGGCACGGCCGTGTTCGAAGGCGCCGACATGTCGGCCAGGCTCAAGCTCATGGGCGTGGACGTCGCCAGCTTCGGCGACCCGTTCGCCGACGCCGGCCGGGGCGCGCTCGGCGTCACCTACACCGATCCCGTCGCCGGCGTCTACAAAAAGCTCGTCGTCAGCGACGACGCCCGGACCCTCCTCGGCGGTGTCCTCGTCGGCGACGCCGAGTCCTACGGCACGCTCCGCGCCCGCGTCGGAGCCGCCCTGCCCGCCGCGCCCGAGCGGCTGCTGTTCGGCGGAACCGAGACGGCGGACGGCGACCTGCCCGGCGCGGCGGTCATCTGCTCCTGCAACAACGTCACCGCCGAAGGCGTCCGCCGCGCCATCGCCGAGCACTCTCTCACCGACGTCCCCGCCGTGAAGGACCGCACCGGGGCCGGGACGAGCTGCGGCAGCTGCGTCCCCCTGGTGAAACGGATCCTGGACGCGGAGCTGGCCGCCTCCGGCATCGAGGTCGGCACGGCCCTCTGCGAGCACTTCGCCTACAGCCGCGCCGAGCTGTTCGACATCGTCCGGACCGGGGAGATCACCGGCTTCACCCGGCTCATCGAAGAGCACGGGACGGGCCGGGGCTGCGACATCTGCAGACCCGCCGTCGCCTCCATCCTGGCGAGCCTCGGCAACGGCCACATCCTGGAGGGCGAGCAGGCCGCGCTGCAGGACACCAACGACCACTTCCTCGCCAACCTGCAGAAGAACGGCACCTACTCGGTCGTCCCGCGCGTCCCCGGCGGCGAGATCACCCCCGGCGGACTCATCGTGATCGGCGAGGTCGCCCGCGACTTCGGCCTCTACACCAAGATCACCGGCGGGCAGCGCATCGACCTGCTCGGCGCCCGCGTCGAGCAGCTCCCCGACATCTGGCGGCGGCTCGTGGACGCCGGATTCGAGTCCGGCCACGCCTACGGCAAGGCGCTGCGGACGGTGAAGTCGTGCGTCGGGTCCACCTGGTGCCGCTACGGCGTCCGGGACTCGACCGCCATGGCGATCCGCCTGGAGCTGCGCTACCGGGGGCTGCGCGCCCCGCACAAGCTGAAGTCGGCGGTGTCCGGCTGCGCCCGCGAGTGCGCCGAGGCGCAGAGCAAGGACTTCGGCGTCATCGCCACCGAGAACGGCTGGAACCTCTACCTCGCGGGCAACGGCGGCATGCGGCCCCGGCACGCCGATCTGTTCGCCACCGGCCTCACCGACGATCAGCTGATCACCTGCATCGACCGGTTCCTGATGTTCTACATCCGCACCGCCGACCGGCTGCAGCGCACCGCGAGCTGGCTGGAGTCCCTCGACGGCGGCCTGGACCACCTCCGCGAGGTCATCGTGGACGACCGGCTCGGCATCTGCGCCGACCTCGACGCCGCCATGGCACGGCACGTCGCGTCCTACTCCGACGAATGGCGCGACACCCTCGACGATCCCGAGCGGCTCCGCCGGTTCGTCTCCTTCGTCAACGCGCCGCGCGCCCCGGATCCGAGCATCGCCTTCGAGGTCGAGCGGGAGCAGATCCGGCCCCTTCCCGCGGAGGTGGGACGATGACCGTGGTGGTCGTCGGGAACGGCATGGCGGGCTCGCGGTTCGTCGGCGAGCTGCGCGCCCGCGACGCCGCGACCCCCGTGACGGTGTTCGGCGCGGAGGCCGAGCGCCCCTACAACCGGGTGCTGCTGCCGGACGTCCTCGCCGGGGTGACGCGGCCCGACCGCATCGGCCTGGTCGACGCCGCCTGGTACGCCTCGCACCGCGTGGACGCCCGCCTCGGCGTCGAGGTCACTCGCATCGACCGCGCCGCGAGGACCGTCCACGCCTCCGACGGGACCGTCACCCCGTACGGGACGCTCGTCCTGGCGACGGGCAGCACCGCGTTCATCCCGCCGCTGCCGGGCCTGCGCGGCGGGACGCCCGAGGGCGCGCTGGTGTTCCGCACCCTGGACGACTGCCGCCGCATCACCGAGCTGGCCGGGCCGGCGCGCCGCGCGGCCGTCGTCGGCGGCGGCCTGCTCGGCATCGAGGCCGCACGCGGGCTGCAGGGCCGCGGCCTGGACGTGACCGTCCTGCACCTGGCCGGCCACCTCATGGAACGCCAGCTCGACCCCGCCGCCGGGAGGGTCCTCGCCCGCACGCTCGCGGCGCTCGGCATCGCGACGCGGCTCCAGGCGGACGTCGCCGGCCTGCGCACCGCCGGCGGTGCCGTCACCGGGGTCGAGCTGGCCCTGCCGGGGGGCGGCACGGAGGTCGTCGGCGCCGACCTGGTCATCCTGTCCTGCGGTGTGCGGCCCGAGGTGAGGCTCGCCAGGGACGCGGGCCTGGCGATCGGCCGCGCCGTGATCGTGGACGACGAGCTGCGGTCGGTCACCGACCCGTCCGTCCGCGCCATCGGCGAGTGCTCCGAGCACCGCGACGAGGTGTACGGGCTGGTCGCTCCCGCCTGGGAGCAGGCGGAGGTGCTCGCCGGGCTGCTCTCCGGCACCGAACCCGCGGCGCGCTTCACCGGCGCCCGGCGGATCACCCGCCTCAAGGCCGCCGGGATCGAGCTGGCCTCGATGGGGGAGACGCACTTCGGCGATGATGACGACGACGTGGAGGTCGTCCGGTTCACCGACGCCGCGCGCGGCACCTACAAGAAGGCGGTGATCCGGGACGGGCGGCTGATCGGCGCGATCCTGCTCGGCGAGACCTCGGCGGCCGGGACGCTCACCCGGCTCTACGACCGTGCCGCGCCGCTGCCCGCCGAACGACTCGGCCTGCTGTTCCCCCGCGCGGGCGGCGCCGCCGAGGCCGGGTCACCGGTGCGGATGCCGGACGCCGCCACCGTCTGCCACTGCAACAACGTCAGCAAGGGGCGGATCCTGGCCTGCTGGCGGGCCGGGGCCCGCGCCGCCGGCGACGTCGCGCGCGAGACCCGCGCGGGTACCGGCTGCGGCGGCTGCCGCGAGACCGTCGAGGGCATCGTGGCCTGGCTGGCCGGCCAGGACGCCGCCGGCGTCGCCTGAAACACCCGGACGGGGCTGTTCGGGTCGTGCGCGATCCGGCTCCCCGGCCCCATCGCCGGCGTCCTGGCCGCCACGACCGTGAGCGCCCCGGCCGCCGGGACCGCGGGGAACGGCGGGTAGGCTCCGCCGCATGGCCGTGCCGGCGGCACGCCGCCGGACTCACGCGGAACCCGGCCTCGACGCGGGAGGCGCTCATGATCGACGGACGTCCGCTCATCGACGCGCACGTGCACACCGCCCGGCTGCCGACCCTGCCCCCCGCATGGCGGCGGTGGGCCGAGGAGTTCGGCTCGTCCCACCCCTGGCAGGACCTCTACGACGCCGACGGTGCCCTCGTCCCCGAGAAGGTCGACGCCTACTTCGAGGACGAGGGCGTCGACATCGCCCTGCTGCTCTGCGAGTACAGCCCGAAGACGACCGGCACGCAGCCCATCGAGGACCTCCAGCCGCTCCTCAAGCACAACCCCCGCCGCTTCAAGCCGATCGCCAACGTCAACCCGCACCTGCACTACCCGATCGACGCCGAGGTCGCCCGGCAGCTGGAGTTCGGCGCCGCCGCCCTGAAACTGCACCCCGTGCACGGCGGGTTCAGCGTCGCCGACCCCGACCTGTATCCGGCCTACCAGGTGTGCCGTGACGCCGGCGTCCCCGTCGTCGTGCACTGCGGGACGAGCTCGTTCCCCGGCTCGGCCAACCGGTACGCCGACCCCACGCCCATCGACGACGTCCTGCGGCTGTTCCCGGGCCTGACGTTCGTCCTCGCGCACGGCGGCCGCGGCTGGTGGTACGACGCCGCCGCGTTCCTCGCGCTCTCCCGCGAGGAGGTGTGGATCGAGCTGTCCGGCCTGCCGCCGCACCGGCTCCCCGAGTACTACGCCCGGCACGACCTGCGCCGCCTCGCCCGCACGTTCATCTTCGGCACCGACTGGCCCGGTGTCCCCGGCATCGCCCGCAACGCCCGCGCCATCGCCGCCCTCGGCCTGGACGAGGAGACCCTCGGCCTCGTCCTCGGCGGCAACGCCCTCCGCGTCTACAAGGGCCTGTCCTTGCAGCTCTCACCCGGCGGAAAGGATCGCTCCATGACCGGCCCCGGCCCGTTCACCGAGGACGTCGTGCGGCAGATCACGCGGCACATGAACGACGACCACGCCGCCGACTGCCTCACGATCTGCCGCGCGCTGGGCGGCCGGCCCGGCGCGACCGCGGCGCGGATGACCGGCCTGGACGCCGGCGGCATCGAGTTCGCCGTCAGCGACGGCGGTGTCGAGCACCCCGTCCGGATCCCGTTCACCGAGCGGCTCACCGAACGCCCCCAGGTGCGCCGCGAGGTCGTCCGGATGGCCGAGGAGGCCCGCGCCGCCCTGGGCGGGTGACCGCGGGTGACCGCGGGTGACCGCGGGTGACCGTAGCCTGGCCGGGATTCGGTCCGACCGAAAACCGGATCCGGTTTGCCTGGCGGGCACGCGGACATCCGGTAGGCAGCCGAGGCCCGCCCTGGGCCCCACCCCCTCCGGAGGCCGCCATGCTCGCGATCGCCGCCGCGATCGTCTTCGCCCTTGCCCTGCTGTTCGACCTGGCCGACGTGTCCTCGGACGCGATCAACAACGGGACGCTGACCGTCCTCGGCCTGCTGCTCATCGCGCTGCACTTCGCCGGCGTCGGTGCGTCCACGGCCTGGCGGCCCCGCCGCTCCGGCCGCCGCCGCTGAGGAACGCGCCGGGCACCACCGGGCGCGCGGAACGGAGCACCCGGGCCGATTGGAATCTACAATGTAAAGGCGCTGGCCGGTTCAGCCGCCGCCGTCCTGCGCGAACGCCCGCAGCCCGGGCGGATCCACCACGGTGATCTTCCGCCGGCCGGTGCGGACCAGGCCCTCGTCGCGCAGCACGGCGAGGGCTCGCGCGACCGTCTCCCGCGAGGCGTCCATCCAACTGCCGAGCTCCTCCTGCGACAGCGGGGGCCCGATCGGGATCTCGCCGTCCGGCCCCGGCGGGACGTGCCGGGCCGACAGTTCGGCGAGTTCCGCCAGCAGGAGCGCCAGCCGCTGCGGGCCCTGCGCCGACGCGTGCGCCTGCAGCCGGCGGCCCGCGTCGTCGAGCCGCCGCACGAACGTGCCGCTGACCAGCATCCACACGCCGGGATGGGCGTCCAGGAACGCGGTGAACCGTGCCGCCGGCACGACCAGCGCCCGGACCTGGTCGAGCGCCTGCACGGTCGCCGACCGCTCCCGCCGCCCGAGCACCGCGCTCTCGCAGACCAGGTCGCCGGGACCGCGCACGGCGAGCACCACCCGGTGCCCGTACGCGCTGGACGACACGACCTTGGCCCAGCCCGACTCGATGACGATGATGTGGTCGGAGTCGTCGCCCTGGTAGCACAGGGGCGTTCCCGGCCGGTAGGTCCGCGACCGGCCGGCCTGCCGGAGCGCCGCGCGCTCCCGGTCGTCCAGCGCGTCCCAGAATCCGCGGCCGGGGCGGGCGGCGAGGCCGCCGCGCGATGTGCTCCGCTCGCTCACGGCACGTCCGTTCCGGTGCGCGATCGGGTGAACCGGCACCCGCGGCAGATGGGGGGAGTGGGGCAGTGAGGCCCAGTGCCGCGGGTACCGGTCGCCTGCATGCGCCCATGAGAACCCGTCACCGATTCGGATGCTGCCCGCGGAGGGACGCGCTGTCTGCGTCTTATGACACTTTTGGCGAAAATTGCAGCGAAAAAGCCGCGTCAGCGAGAAAGAGCGTTCAGCAGACGGTTCACCGGGCCGCCGAGATTCCAGCGATCGGCCAATTCGGCCAGCGCCTCGCCGTCGCGCGGCCCGGCGGGCAGCCGGTCGTCCAGCGTCGCCAGCTCCGGCGCGCCGATGTCGGTGACCACCCGCACCACCGTCTCGGCGGCGGCCAGGTAGCCGCGCGCGGCCTCCAGCCGGCGGCGTGCGCCCGCCGGGAACCCCTCGCCGGTGCCGGCGTCCAGCGCCGCGAGGATGCCGTCGACCGACCCGAACCGGGTGACCAGCGCGGCGGCCGTCTTGTCGCCGACGCCGGGCACGCCGGGCAGCCCGTCGCTCGGGTCGCCGCGCAGCGTCGCGTAGTCGGCGTAACCGCGGCCGGGGATGCCGTACTTGGCCGCGACCTCCTTCTCGCCCATCACCTGCAGGTTCCGCACGCCCCGCGCCGTGTAGAGGACGGCGACGGGGCCGCGGTCGTCGACGAGCTGGAACAGGTCCCGGTCGCCGGTCACGATGTCGACCGGCCCCTGCGCCCCGCCCCGCACCGCGAGCGTCCCGATCACGTCGTCGGCCTCGTAGCCGGGGACGCCCGCCCGTGCCAGTCCGAACGCGTCCAGCACCGCGTCGATGACCGGGAGCTGCGCCTCCAGCGCGTCCGGGGTCTGGTCGCCGCCGTCCTCGGCCACCCGGTGCGCCTTGTAGGACGGCAGCGCCGCCACCCGGAACGCGGGCCGCCAGTCGGCGTCCATACAGCAGACCAGCCGCTCCGGCGCCCGGTCCTGGACGAGCCGGGCGATCATGTCGATGAGCCCGCGCACGGCGTTCACCGGCGTCCCGCCGGGGGCGGTCACCGACTCGGGCACCCCGTAGAAGGCGCGGAAGTACAGCGACGGCGTGTCCAGCAGCATCAACCCGCTCATGCGCACATGCTCCCACGCGGGTCCGACGTCGCGGGGCCGTGCCGCTCCTGCGATGCTGGTAGCGGTCATCAGACAGGACCGAAGAATGGAGACGGGTGTGACAACGGAGTTGTATCCGCGGGAGCGCGTCGGACGTGTTCGGGAGGCGGCGGCCAAGGCGGGGCTCGGGGCGGTGCTGCTGACGCCGGGCCCGGACCTGCGCTACGTCACCGGCTACGACGCGAAGCAGCTGGAGCGGCTCACCTGCCTGGCGGTGCCGGCGGACGGGGAGCCGTTCCTGGTCGTCCCGCGGCTGGAGCTGCCCGCCGCGCAGGAGTCGCCGGCCGGGTCGCTCGGCGTGGAGCTGGTGCCGTGGGACGAGACCGACGACCCGTTCGCGCTGACCGCCGCCCGGCTGCCGGGCGGCATCGCGAAGGTGGGCGTCGCGGACCAGATGTGGGCGGTGATGGCGCTGCGGTTCCGTGCCGCGCTGCCGGGCGCCGAGCAGGTCGCGGCCGGGGCGGTGCTGCGCGAGCTGCGGATGCGCAAGTCCGCCGCCGAGGTCGCCGCGCTGCGCGAGGCCGGCGCGGCGATCGACCGGGTGCACCGCCGCGTCCCGGACTTCCTCAAGGCGGGGCGCACCGAGCGGGAGGTCGGCCGCGACATCGCCGAGGCGATCCTCGCCGAGGGCCACGTCCGGGTCGACTTCGTCATCGTCGGTTCCGGCCCGAACGGCGCGAACCCGCACGCCGAGCTGTCCGACCGCGTGATCAGGCCCGGGGAGCCGGTGGTGGTCGACATCGGCGGGACGATGCAGAGCGGCTACTGCTCGGACTCGACCCGCAACTACTGCGTGGGCGAGCCGCCCGCCGAGTACCGCGCCTACTACACGGTGCTGGAGGAGGCGCACCGGGCGTCCTGCGAAGCCATCCGGCCGGGAGTGACGCCCGAGGCGGTGGACGCGGCCGGACGCGGCGTCATCGCCGCCGCCGGGTACGGTGAGCACTTCTTCCACCGCACCGGCCACGGCATCGGGCTGGAGTCCCACGAGGAGCCCTACATCGTCGAGGGCAACCTCGAGCCGCTGGAGCCGGGGATGGCCTTCTCCATCGAGCCGGGCATCTATCCCGGTCCGCACGGCGCCCGCATCGAGGACATCGTCGTGTGCACCGAGGACGGCTACGAGCCGATGAACGTCACCGAGCGCGGCCTGGTGATCGTGGAGTAACCCCGGACCGACTATATGGATCGGCCGCCGGGAATGGCGGCGCGCAGGGCGTGGACGGATTTCCGTCCACGCCCTCACGTCATTTCGGACAGCACAAATTAGGGGAGAAACGGCTCTGTAACGATCTCTGCACTAAATGTGTCAGCGCGCACGGTGCGTATTGCAAGCGTGCGGACGGCCATGTACCACCTAGATGCATAGTTACGCGGGGGTAGGCCGGTTTCTTCCGCATGACGGAGGGTCCGACCATGCCCGGAGGGAGCCCGTACCCCGGCGGAGACGTGCCGTGAAGAAGAGGAGATGCCGTGGCAGAGGTCGACCTGACCAGCGTCGGGAAGGTCTATCCCGACGGCACACGGGCCGTGACCGACCTGACCCTCCACATCGCCGACGGGGAGTTCCTCGTCCTGGTCGGCCCCTCGGGCTGCGGCAAGACGACCGCGCTGCGCATGGTCGCCGGGCTGGAGGACATCTCCGAGGGCGAGGTCACGATCGGCGGCCGGGTCGTCAACCGCGTCCCCGCCCGTGACCGCGACGTCGCGATGGTGTTCCAGAGCTACGCCCTCTACCCGCACCTGTCGGTGCGCGACAACATCGGTTTCGGGCTGTCGCTGCGCAAGATGCCGAAGGCCGAGATCCGCAAGAAGGTCGACCGGGCCGCGGAGATCCTCGGCCTCACCGACCACCTGTCCCGCAAGCCCCGCAACCTGTCGGGCGGGCAGCGCCAGCGTGTCGCGATGGGCCGCGCGATCGTCCGCGAGCCGCAGGCGTTCCTGATGGACGAGCCGCTGTCCAACCTCGACGCCAAGCTCCGCGTCCAGATGCGCGCCGAGATCGCCCGCATCCAGCGCGACCTCGGCGTCACCACGATCTACGTCACCCACGACCAGACCGAGGCGATGACGCTCGGCGACCGGGTCGCGGTGATGAAGAAGGGCGAACTGCAGCAGGTCGCTCCGCCGCAGGAACTCTACGACCGGCCGGCGAACCTGTTCGTCGCCGGCTTCATCGGCTCGCCGGCCATGAACCTGATCCACGGCACGCTGTCCGGGGACGCGGAGAACCCGCGGCTGGAGATCGGCGGCCAGACCCTGGCGCTGCCGGCCGAGGTGCTGACCGAGCGCCCGGCCCTGGCGTCCCGCCTTGGAAGCGACGTCGTCGTCGGCATCCGCCCCGAGGACATGGAGGACTCCGAGCTCGTGGAGACGCCCGAGGGATCCGGGCTGACCTCCACCGCCGACCTCGTGGAGGCGATGGGCTCGGACGTGCTGGTCCACTTCGCGATCGAGGCCTCCCAGGTCGTCACCGAGGACACCAGGGAACTCGCACGCGACGCGGGGACCGACGTGCTGGGGAGCCTGGAGAGCCCCCGCACGGACATGGTCGCGCGGTTCAGCCCGCGCACCCGCGTGAAGGTGGGCGACCCGGTGACGATCCGCGTCGAGACCGGCCGCCTGCACTTCTTCGATATCGAGTCCGGCGCGGCGATCTGGGGCTCGGACGCCGCCGGCCCGCTCAGGGAGGATGAAGGATGAGGATCAGCTTTGCCCGTGGGGGGACCCCCCACACCCCCCCGCCCGGCTCCGCCGGCCATGGCAGACGCGCGATGGGAGCCGCCGTCGCGGCGGGACTGCTTCTGTCCTCGGCCGCCGCGTGCGGCGGCGGCGATGACGGCGACGACTCGGCGTCCGCCGGCGGGGGAGCGCTGAAGGGCACCACGATCGAGGTCGCGGCCAAGTGGACCGGCCCGGAGGAGACCAACTTCCGCAAGGTGCTGCAGGCGTTCGAGAAGAAGACCGGAGCGAAGGTCAACTACGCCTCCACCGGTGAGAACACCGACGCCTACCTCGGCCCGCGCATCGAGGCGGGCAACCCGCCGGACGTGGCGATCCTGCCGCAGCCGGGCCTGATGGAGCAGTACGCGAAGAAGGGCTCGCTGAAGCCGCTCGGTGACGACGTCGTCGCGCAGGTCGGCCAGAACTTCTCGCCGTACTGGAAGGAGCTCGGCTCCTCCGGCGGCAAGACCTACGGCGTGATCGTCAAGGCCGCCTACAAGTCGATCCTGTGGTACCGGCCGCAGGCGTTCGACGAGGCGGGCGTGCAGCCGCCCGCGACGTGGGCCGACCTGGTGAAGGCGTCGGGCACGCTGCAGGACGCGGGCACCACCCCGCTCACCCTCGCCGCCGGCCCGCAGGACTCCTGGACGCTGACCGACTGGTTCGAGAACGTCTACCTGTCGCAGGCGGGCCCGGAGAGCTACGACAAGCTCGCCAAGCACGAGATCAAGTGGACCGACCCGACGGTCGGCAAGGCGCTGGAGACCCTCGCCCAGATCTGGGGCAAGGGCGACTTCCTGAACGGCGGCGTCGCGACCGCGACCAAGACCAAGTTCGACGAGTCGGTCACCCAGGCGTTCGGCCAGCAGAAGGCCGCCATGGTGTACGGCGGAGACTTCGCCGCCGCGAACATCGCCACCACCAAGGCCAAGGTCGGCACCGACGCCAAGGTGTTCGCGTTCCCGAAGGCCGGCGACACCGCCCCGGCGATCCTCGGCGGCGACATCGCGGTCGCCCTGAAGGACGGCAAGGGCACCCAGGAGCTGATGAAGTTCCTCGCCTCCCCGGAGGCCGGCAAGGTCTGGGCCGGGCTCGGCGGCTACCTGACACCGAACAAGAGCGTCCCGCCGGACGCCTACTCCGACCCGATCGCCAAGCAGCTGATCGGCCAGCTGCAGCAGTCCGGTGACGCGGCCCGCTACGACCTGTCGGACCTGACGCCCGCCGCGTTCGGTGCGACGCCCGGCAAGGGCGAGTGGGAGGCGCTGCGCCAGTTCGTGATGCACCCGACCGACGTCAAGGGCACGCAGGCCAAGCTTGAGGCCGAGGCCGCCGCTGCCTACAAGTAGGGCGTACGAGTAGGGGATCCCTGGATGAAGGCTCCGCAAGAGGAGGTGCCGCCGGCCGCGACGGCCGGCGGCGCCGCCGCCGTCGACGTACCGGCCGCCCGCTCCGGCGCC